>DBEG01000003.1:0-30378 GCA_002293965.1 Actinobacteria bacterium UBA912
GTGGTGAAGTCCAGCCTGATCGCGTCGATCCCCATGTCGATGATCTCACTCGTTGCCTTCGCGAGGTCCAGAGGTACCGAGTTCAGGATGTGTGTCCGCCCCTGCGAATCCACAAACATCGGGAAGATGAAGTCCTTCCTGTCTCGCAGGGTGTGTTCGCGCTCCCTTCTGGTGCAAGTTGCGCATCGCCCCGAGCAGGCTCCCAGCGCAGTCAACACGCAAGGCTCGGTCACCATGAGCTCCTGCCGCCCGTAGAACGTCATTCCCACAGGGATCGAGGCGCGCTGGGTGAGAGCGGCGAGCTGTCTTCCGGATAGCTCAGGAGACAGCCAGACGAAAGAAGCGCCTATCTCGCGCAATGCTTCGACGGTGAACGGGTTGGTGACGTTAAGGCTCCAGTCGGCCTCCAGGAAGACATCACTTCCAGATAGCGCTTTCAATCCCCCGAGGTCGCCGACGCTAGCGCGCCCAAAGCCCCGGGCCATCGTGGTGTGAGCCTCGAGTTCGCCATCGAGCGAGATCCGTGGCAGCTCGGCAACGATTGCCGGGCCGAGGACATCTTCGGCGGCAAGTACTTCGAGGGGCAGCATCGCCCGATGTGCGCCCGCAGCCAGGCAAGCCTTCGCCACCTGCAGGCTCCTGCACCTGACGACAATCTCGGGCAGGTCACGCCTTCGCGCGACCAGCGCCAGTGCAGGGACGTCGGGGCGCTTCGGCTCGCGCGCAAGCCACGACTCTAGGATGGAGCCCTCGAGAACCTCGATCGCCTCCTTGCGCAACCGATGCAACGCCGAGTAACCCAGACCCGCGTCACCCGAAAGCTGGATGTCCAGGTCTCCGATCCTGAAAGGCGTTCCTCCCAATCTGCCGACATGCTCGCCGATCTCCTCGGCGGTGATCGCCTTGGTGCGTGCGCGTTCGACGACAGGCCCCGTGGCCGTGCCTCGATGTCCCTCTCTGCTGACTTCGACCTGAAGCTCTTCGCCGACGACGACTTTGACCGTCATGTCGATGGCAAGGCGCGCTCCAACGTCCTTCGCAAAGGTCCTCCTGGCAGCTTCGTTGAGTGCGGAGTTGACGACCCTGAATACTCTGTCACCGACGCTGACGGAGCGGTGGGCCGCGATCTGTACAACAGCTGCCGAAGGAGCTGCCACGACCTCACGACCATCGAGTTTCAGCGACGAGGTCTTCTGAGCGTGACGCCCGGACTTGGTCCAATACTCGACGACATCCCCGCGATCGAGCCCGACATCGAGCTTGACCCGCGCGGTGCCGGCTTCGGTCGCGATGACTCGCCCGATGGGCACGCCACGGTTGTTGGGCCTGGTGCGGCTCATCATGTCGCCCGTACGATCGCCGGTTAGATACGCGGAGGTGAATCCCCTACTGAACGCCTCGGCGAGTATGGCCTCCTCTGCCTCGGTGGCCCTATAGCTCTCCGGATCAGCCGACGCCCGGTCCAGTGCGGCCCGATAAACGCCCGTGACGAGGGCGACGTATTCCGGACTCTTCATGCGCCCCTCTATCTTGAGTGACTTGACGCCTGTTGCAATCAGCTCAGGGAGCAGGTGGATCGTGTGGAGGTCCTTCGGCGATAGCAGATGTGGGCCCTCTTTGGCCACGCTGCGGCCCTTGGCGTCGATCAGATCGTACGGAAGGCGACACGGCTGAGCGCAGTGACCTCGGTTCGCCGAACGACCACCGATCACCGAAGACATCAGGCATTGGCCCGAGTAGCAGACGCACAGGGCCCCGTGTGCAAAGACTTCGACTTCCATCGCAGTGGAGTCGACCACACTGGCGATGCGGGCCAGCGAGAGCTCCCTCGCTAGCGTGACGCGAGCGAAGCCCATCTCGGCAAGCGCTTCTGCGGCCCGGGAATTGTGCGTGCCTACCTGAGTGGATGCGTGCATCCGGACTTCAGGCAACTGCGCGCGTATAAGCCGAGCCAGACCCAGATCCTGGACAATCACCGCATCCACACCAGCCCCCCAGGCATCAGCGGTCATCTGAAGGGCATGGAGCAGCTCGGTCTCGAAGAGTGCGACGTTGAGCGTCAGATAGACCCTGGTTGCGTGAAGATGGGCGAACCGTGTAGCTTCGCCGAGCGTCTCAAGAGTGAAATTCTCGGCACCACCTCTCGCGTTGAGGGTATCGAGTCCCAGGTATACTGCGTCTGCGCCACTGTGGACGGCGGCTCGAAGAGCATCAGGACCGCCAGCCGGTGCCAAGAGCTCGGGTATATCCCGCATATTTCTGTTCATTCTGTATCCATTCGGTAACATAGTGGTCGATAATCACGAAACGTCAGGGTAATCCGGCAAACTATAGGTCAAACTATCAGTAGGAGGTGAAACCCCGGATATGTCAAGTCGCCGAAAGCGAATGAAGCGCACGAACAAGCGTTTTGGCAGCGCAGCAACCATCTTGTCGATCACCGTTGTGTTGTTTGTGGTCTTCGCTCTCGGCGGTGCCGGGGGTGCCTACTGCCTGGTGAACTCGTGGCTGCAGGACCTTCCCGACTATGAGGATCCCCGCGCCTTCGAGGTCGCCCAGGCAACCAGGATATACTCGGCGGACGGTGTTCTGCTAGCCCGACTCTTCCTGGAGAACAGAACCGTCGTCCCAAAGTCGCAGATCTCCACTTATCTGGCGGATGCCACTGTGGCCGTCGAGGACGAGCGCTTCTACGAACATCCCGGGGTCGATCCGCAGGGAATCGTGCGTGCTTTTGTGAACAGCTTCGTCAAAGGCCGCGGCTTAGAAGGTGCATCGACGCTTACCCAGCAGTACATCCGCAACACCATTCTTGTGGATGAGCGCACCGACATCACTTTCCGCCGAAAGGTCCGCGAGGCCTATCTTGCACTTGAGCTTGAGAAACGAAAGTCCAAAGAGCAGATATTGGAGCTCTACCTGAACGCGGTCTACTACGGCGAGGGTGCTTACGGCGCACAGGCTGCTGCGAACGTCTACTTCTCGAAGGACGCCGCTGACCTGACTCTGGCGGAGGCCGCTTTGCTGGCTGGACTCCCCCAGCGCCCAGGCAGGCTCTCCCCGTATGACAATCCGGACGCAGCTTTGGAACGCAGAGCCCACGTACTCGATCGCATGCTCGTCAACGACTACATCACTCGCGATGAGTATGAATCGGCGATGGCCGAACCGCTGACGCTCAAACGCGCCGAAGAGCCTCTCCACGGAATCTATGCCGCACACTACTTCGTCTCTCACGTACGCAGACTACTGCAAGATGATTTCGATCAGTCCCTGGTCTTCGGGGGTGGTCTCACCGTCTACACCACTCTGGACACCCGCTTGCAGGGCTACGCCGAGAACGCCGTTTTCTCGGCCCTGGGACAACCGGGGGATCCGGATGCGTCGCTAGTCTCAGTCGATCCGCGTAACGGACACATCAAGGCAATGGTCGGCGGTCGGGACTATGCGACCAACAAGTTCAACCTAGCAACACAAGGTAGCCGACAACCTGGATCCGCGTTCAAGACATTCGTGCTGGTAGCGGCGATGGAAGACGGGATGCCGCCTCATCGGCAGATGGACTCCTCTTCGCCAGCTGTGATCAGGACCACGCCCCCTTGGGAGGTCTCCAACTCCGAAGGTCGCGGAAGAGGCCTCATCACCATCGACCAGGCTACGGCTATCTCGGTCAACACCGTTTTCGCGCGCTTGATCTGGGACCTCAACGAGCGCGACGGAAAGACGGGTGCCGAAAAGGTCGCGGATGTCTCCCAGCGAATGGGAATCACAACCAACATACCGGCCCTCCCGTCCATCGCACTCGGTAGCCAGAACGTGACTCCTCTCGAGATGGCCGCAGCATACGGCACTCTCGCAAACAATGGCCTGGCTTTCCCGCCAATCGCCATCACCAAGGTCGAGGCTTCTGATGGCGAAGTCGTATACGAGGCAAAGCCCAAGAGCACCAAAGCCATCGAGCCAGAGATCGCGTATGCGGCAACCACTGTGCTAGAGGGCGTCATCAGCCGAGGAACCGCGAGTCGCGCCCGCATTGGCCGACCTGCCGCAGGCAAGACTGGCACCTCCCAGAACAACCGCGATGCCTGGTTCGCGGGATACACGCCCCAACTTTCCACTGCCGTGTGGGTGGGCTACTACGAGACTGAACTTCCGATGAACAACGTCCGGGGCCGTAGAGGCTTCGGAGGCACACTAGCCGCTCCCATCTGGGCCGACTTCATGCGTGCAGCTCATGAAGGTTTGGCGGTCATGAACTTTGAATCGCAACCCAGACCGAAGTACATCTGGAAACCTGAGTGGGATTCGAGGATCAGCGTCCCCTCGCTCGAAGGCATGAGTCGTGCACAAATCGCCGAAGCGATGGAAGAGGCGGGATTGCGGGCCGTATTCAGTGAGGCCTTCAACACCACAGTGCCAGTGGGCCAGATAATCTCCCAGCGCCCCGAGGGCGGTGCCCGCGTTCGCGACAACACCGTCGTCAACATCGTGATCTCGCGAGGTCCCGCGCCGCAAACCCCAGTGCCGCCAGTGATTCCGCCCTCGCCCATCCCACCTGATCCACCCGACGTGCCCTCGGATCCGACTACTCCAACACCTTAGGATTAAGTTGTCTGGATTTGAAAACTAGCTCCTCCGGGACACGTAACGACTCTGTGCAATGTAGTACCGCAGAGGCAGATTCTGCCCGGCAGAGAGTCCGATCCTTCCTGAAGTGGCGATCTCGGCCGTTGGCACAGTAGGTGCATCATAGAGCTCCAGTCGCCCTGCGTTGATGAAGGTCGCGTTGTCCTCCATGGTAATCCCTAAAGCCGAGGTAAGGCGACCCGGACCACTTGCCAGCAACAATGGCTCAACAGTGCCCCTGCGCTGCGCCATCACCTCGGCGCCGAACATCGGCTCTATGGCCCGGATGAGCACCGCCCCCGCCACCCCGTCAGGCATACAAACGACGTTGAGCATGTGGTGAATGCCATACGATAGATAAACGTAAACCGAGCCCGGCGGGCCGTACATCGTAGCGTTTCGCGAAGTGATGCCTTTTGTAGCGGCGTGGCTGCCGGGATCCTCGGCCCCAAGGTAGGCCTCGACTTCAACAATCCTTCCGCCCACGACCACCTCGCCATCCCGAACCACCAGCGTCTTGCCTAGTAGCTCGATTGCCGCCACTCTGGGATCACCCTCAAAGGTGTCGAGCGAAAGCTGGGCCCCTAGGCCGACAGTCACTCTTTCGGAGCTGCGTCCTGAATCCATGCGCTGTCCTTGGCGATGTCCTTCTCTGCAGTTTCGAGTTGCGCTGCGAAAGCGTCGATTCCAGTGCCACCTGCGCTTGTCCTGCGAGCCGCCACCGAGCGGATGTCAATCACATCGGCGACCCCGTCGGCGAACCCTGGATGGATCGCGGCATACTCCTCGGGCGAGAGATCCTGCAGAGTCCTGCCTGAGCGCTCGCACTCCAGAACCAGGCGCCCG
This sequence comes from Actinobacteria bacterium UBA912, assembly GCA_002293965.1. Classification (GTDB taxonomy): domain Bacteria; phylum Actinomycetota; class Coriobacteriia; order Anaerosomatales; family UBA912; genus UBA912. Next base: position 5,473 of record DBEG01000003.1, read on the forward strand.
ACGACCTCATGTGCGGCCCTGAAGGGCAAGCCTTGTACCACGAGATGGTCGGCCAGGTCCGTTGCCGCCATGAATCCGCCGAGTGCTGCGTTGGCCATCATCTCCTCGTTGACGCGCAGTGTGGACAGCATGCCAGAGACGACGCTCATACAGGCCAACGTTGTATCTATGGCGTCGAATGCCGACTCCTTGTCCTCTTGCATGTCCTTGTTATAGGCGAGCGGAAGGCCCTTAAGCACCATCAAGAGTCCCACGAGGTCTCCGGTGACCCTTCCTGTCTTTCCGCGCACCAGTTCAGCGAAGTCCGGATTTTTCTTCTGCGGCATGATGCTCGACCCAGTTGCATAGGTGTCATCCATGGTCACAAAACCAAACTCCTCGGTGGACCAAAGGATTAGCTCCTCACAAAGCCTGGACATATGGATCATCGAAACCGTGCAGGCGTATACGATATCAAGCAAGAAATCCCTATCACTTACTGCGTCCATCGAATTCGCCGAGATCCCAGCGAAGCCAAGCCGATCGGCAACCTGCTGGCGATCGATTGGAAACGAGGTGCCGGCCAGAGCCGCGCTGCCCAGAGGAAGCGTGTCAGCGGCATCGTATGAGTGCTTGAACCTGAGCGCATCGCGGGAAAGCATCCATTGGTAAGCCAGAATGTGATGACTGAAGAGTACGGGCTGAGCCTTTTGGAGGTGCGTGTATCCGGGCATGACCACATGTGTATGCTCTTTGGCAAGGCGAAGTATCGCTTCTCGTAGTGCTACATTGGCCTGGATGAGCTCCACAGCGCACCGCTTGACGTAGAGACGAGTGTCGGTAGCGACCTGGTCATTTCGACTCCGAGCGGTGTGTAGGCGCCCGCCTGCGGGGCCTATCCGCTCGGTGAGCACGCGTTCGATGGCCATGTGGATGTCCTCGTCCGCCAGGTCAAAGATGAAGCTACCGTCACGGATCTCACGATATATCTGCGATAACCCTGCTTCGATCGCGTCCGCATCGGTCCCAGAGATGATGTCGTTGTCTGCAAGCATTCGCGCATGCGCGATAGAGGCCTTGATATCCTCGGCCCACATTCGTTTGTCGACATCGAGCGAGGCTCCAAACTCTTCTAGGAACCTCCCGCCGAAACGCTCGAAACGCCCGCCCCAGTTCTTTCTCGACCTATTCACTTTGCCCACTCCCTGAATCCTTCTTCAGCTTCTGTCGTATCAGAGCCGTAACGAATCTTGCTGCTGGAAACGCGAGAGCAGCGCCGACGCCTACCCCCGCCATGTTGTACGCCCATTGGACCCGCGGTGTCTGCCCAGGCAGCAGAACCGGAAGTAGCGACCCGAATATGATCGCCCCCACCACGAATGCGTTCTGGTTACGCGTTCCCCGGGATTCGGTGGAACCGAAGGCCCCTACCACTGCCCCGATGAACAGCCCCATGTAAAACGAGAACGCCACTGTGTTCGTCTGGATATCGATTGCCCCGGTAAGTAGCCAGAGTACGTAGGCAAGTGCCGTCCAAAGGACCACCCAAGCTCCAGCCGCGGCCAGGACATGCAAATCGCTTCTGCTAAGAAATTTAGATCGCAACATCGCCCTGCCTGGTCGCCTTCTGTCGCTGTCGGGCCCAAACCTTGGTCGGCAAGCCGTGTAGATCGACGAATCCTTTGGCCGCTTTGTGATCGAAAGTGTCGGCTTCATCGTAGGTAGCAAGGTTGTAGTCGTAGAGCGAGTAAGGGCTTCGGCGACCCACCGTGACACAGCTACCTGCCGAGAAACGAAGACGCACGTCGCCGGTAACCATCTCTTGTGTGGTCCGTACGAACGCGTCAAGCGCCTCCTTGAGCGGTGAATACCATAGACCGTTGTAGACGAGTTCCGACCACTTCTGTTCGATGCCAAGCTTGTAGTGGAGTACCGAGCGCTCAAGGCACAATTCCTCCAGGGCCTTATGGGCGGTAATCAACGCCAATGCGCCAGGGACTTCATAGATCTCGCGGGATTTCACACCCACAAGGCGGTTCTCGATCATGTCGATCCTGCCGAAACCGTGGGCTCCCGCTATGGCCGTCATCTGTCCGATGATGTCGATGAAGCTTGCCCGGACGCCATTGATCGCCGTCGGGAGCCCAGCCTCGAAAGTAATCTCAACATATTCAGGCTCTGCCGAGGCAGACTCATTTGTAGCGGTCAAGGTATAGATGTCCGTCGGTGGCTCTACCCAAGGATCCTCAAGGATTCCGCACTCGATGGCCCGACCCCAGAGGTTGTCATCAATTGAGTACGGATTCTCCTTGGTGGTGGGGACTGGTATTCCTCGCTCTATCGCCCATTCCATGGCCTGTTCCCGCGTTTTGAGCTCCCATTCGCGGACAGGTGCGATAATCTCTAATCCGGGATCTAGGCCCATCACTCCGACCTCAAACCGGACCTGATCGTTGCCCTTGCCGGTGCAACCATGACCAATGAATCGCGCGTTGCGCTTTCGAGCCTCCTCGACAAGATGCTTCACGATGATTGGTCGCGACAAGGCGCTCACCAGGGGGTACTTGTTCTCATACAAAGCGTTGGTCTTCAGCGCCTTCGACAGATAGTCATCCACGTACTCTTGACGAACATCCTTCACCACCGAGTCGGCTGCCCCTATGTCAAGTGCTTTCCTCCGGATGAAATCGAGATCCTGCCGCTCTTGGCCAACGTCAACAGCAAGCGCAACGACATCAACATCGTAATTCTCCGAGATCCAGCGAATAGCAACCGAGGTATCCAATCCGCCCGAATACGCTAGTACACACACATCCTTTGCCATAGTTCCTGAATACCTCCATGTCGATGATTTCGCAATCGGTCAGGCTAATCGGTTCTGAACTTAGATATCCGCTCTCTCAGCACAATGGCTGCATCTTCGCTTTCGGTTATCAACAGCACGGTATCATCGCCCGCAATGCTGCCCAGTATTCCTTCGAGCTCCGCTCTGTCCATAGCTGCGGCAACGCCCTGTGCGGTTCCTGGAGATGTCTTGACGAGCACTAGGTTGCCGGTATGGATCACCGAGATTACCACTTCAGTAACCATACGATGGAGATGCTGGTCCTCGGCAAGTACGTAGACTCCCTCTGGGACCTTGCGCAGTCCAATCTCGGAAATGTCGCGCGACACCGTAGCCTGCGTGCACTCCTGGCCCCGCTTTGCCAAGGCTTCAACCAAATCGCGCTGAGTGCGTATCCTATCCTGTCGGACTATCGCCCGAATCAAATCATGCCGCTCTCGTCTCTTTCCCATAGCCTATCACTTCGCCTTCTAGTCAACCCCTACAGGACTGGCAAACCGGTCACCCAAGCAGTAGCGCTAGCAAAGCCTGTTGCGCATGCAGTCGATTCTCGGCCTCGTCAAAAACCTTTGAATAAGGCGCGTCAATCACTTCGTCCGCGACTTCTTCTCCGCGATGTGCGGGAAGGCAATGCAAGAAGATTGCATCAGGTGCAGCCAAGCGCATCAGATCGGAATCCACAATATAGCCATCGAACGCCTTTAGTCGCATCTCGTGTTCATCCTCTTGCCCCATGGATGTCCAGGTGTCGGTTGCAACCACCTGAGCGTCGCTGACTGCGGTGTGCGGATCGGGCGCGATCTCGATTCTGCCCCCGTGTTCTCGGGCAAGAGAGCGTGCGTGTGCCAGGATAGCATCATCGGGCCTATACCCTTCAGGGCAGGAAATGATGACCTCCATACCTGTGATCGCCCCTGCGAGCAGGTAGGTGTTCGCCATATTGTTTCCGTCCCCGACATATGCGAACCTCAGCCCCTTGAGTCTGTTGAAGTTCTCAACAATCGTCAGCAAATCCGCTAGTCCCTGGCAAGGATGGTGCTGGTCCGTGAGCATGTTGACTACAGGCACCTGGGCCAGATTTGCAATCTCCTCAACTTTGGACTGCTCGAAGGTTCTTATGCATATCGCATCTACGTAGCGCTCAAGTGTCTTAATTGAATCATGAACGCTTTCGCCGCGCGAGAATACGTTGTCACTCCCCCCTAGGATCACGGGACGCACGCCCAATCGATGACATCCCACCTCGAACGAGACCCGAGTCCGCAACGAGGGCTTCTCGAAGATCAAAGCAACGGCCTTGCCGTCATGTCTCCGACTATCCAGACCCGAATTCGGACCTACCTTCAGCTCTTTGGCCAAGTCCAGAATCGCCCAGATGTCATCTGGTCTTAAATCCGCCATGGTGAGAATGTCGCGCCCCTTAAGAGGTACTCTCATCATCCCCTCCCCTCTGTAATTGCATGCTGTAAATACTCCATCAGCTGATCGATTTCGGCAGTAGTGCAACAAAGTGGCGGCAGTAGCCGGACCGTGTTCGCAGACGTACTGTTCAGCACGAACCCATCGGCGAGCGCTTGATCGACCAGCGCAACAGCACCAGGCTCGATCAAGTCGAACGCCACCATGAGACCCACTCCCCTTACCTCGGCGATTCTGTTTGTTTCAAGCATCAAGCGCTCGAGTCCCGCGACCAGATACGCGCCTGAGGATGTGGCCCTCTCGCCAGCTCGCTCCTCCATGAGAGCATCGAGGTTGGCTCGTGCAGCAGCACATATCACTGGTCCTCCGCCAAAGGTCGACCCGTGGTCTCCGGGGACGAAAGCTTCCGCTACAGGGGTTCTAGCCACCACCGCTCCTATCGGCAGTCCGTTACCGAGTGCTTTCGCCAAGGTCATTATGTCAGGACGGGCACCGGCCGCCTGGTGGGCGAAGACGGGACCCGTGCGATATATTCCGCATTGAACTTCATCGAATATGAGTAGGATTCCGCGCGCATCGCAAACTTCTCGCACCGCGCGTAGGTACTCGTGAGTACACGGGAACACGCCGCCTTCACCTTGGACGGGTTCGAGCAACACAGCACAGACCGAATCATCCAGGGCTTCCTCGAGTGCGGCGACATCATTGATCTCAACATGCCGAAACCCTGGTGAGATCGGTGTGAATATCTCCTGCTTAGCGGGCTGCCCGGTGGCTGCGAGTGACGCTAGGGTTCGACCGTGAAAAGAACGATGGGCCGCAACGATATTCCTTGAATCCGGGCCCTTGTGGATTGAGGCCCACTTCCTTGCCAACTTGACAGCACCCTCCACTGCCTCAGCCCCGGAGTTGCCGAAGAACACGCGGGCGTCACCGCCGAAGAGGTCGACTATCTGTGCCGCTAGTTCCGCCCGATGCTCTACGTGGAATAGGTTGGTGATGTGAGTCAATTTTCCGATCTGGTCACGGACGGCCTCTACGACCGCGGGATGCGAGTGGCCTAGATTGACGGTACCTATCCCGCTCATGAAGTCGAGATACTCGCGTCCACCATCGTCGAAAAGGCGCATTCCTCGTCCAGACACAAAGAGCACCGGCTTGCGGCTATATGTGTTCATATGACTGCCTGCATCCAGTGCTGCTAGCCGCGCGAATTCAGATCCCATAGGATCACATCACCTCTTCAGCCAACCAGGGTTCCTCGGCGGGTGTGATCATGGTCCCGACGCCCTCCTCAGTGTAGACCTCGAGTAGCAGGGCGTGCGGGACGGTCCCGTTGAGTATGTGCGCGCGCCTGACGCCGCCGCGAACCGCCTTGACGCACGCCGAGACCTTGGGAAGCATTCCCCCTTTCAGCGACCCTCCCGCAACGATTTCCTCGGCTGACTCTAAGGATAGTTTTCTAATCAGTGAAGTCTTGTTCGCGGGATCCGCATATAGACCGTCGACATCGGTCAGGAATATGACCTTGTCGGCACTCAAATCGGCAGCGATGCGACCGGCAACTGCATCAGCATTCACGTTGTAAGAGCCCCCGTCTTCGGCAACTGCGACTGTGGCTATAACTGGTATGAAGCCATCATCAATCAACTTGGTTACCACAGTGGTGTCAATGCCAGTGACCTCACCGACGCGGCCGAGATGAGGCGAGAGTTGCTTGGCTCGGATCAGGTTCGCGTCGTCTCCGGATATGCCGACTGCAAGGTTGCCATGGGTGTTAATAGCCGAGACGAGCTCCTTATTGACCTTGCCGACCAGGACCATCTTAACAATTTCCATCGCTTCATCAGAAGTCACGCGTAGTCCGTCGTTGAATTCGACAGGCATGTCCAAGCGATCCATGAATGAACTGATCTCAGGCCCGCCGCCATGCACGATTACCGGATTGATTCCGACGAGCTTCATAAGAACGATATCACTGGCAACGTGTGCCCGAAGTTCGGGATCGGTCATTGCAGAACCGCCGTACTTGATAACTATGGTGCGTCCCCAAGTCCGCTTAATCCACGGCAGGGCCTCGGTCAACGTGCTGGCCTTCAAGTGGATGTCAGACATCGGTTGGTCTCTCCTCGTATCGTCTATAGGTATCAGCATAAGTTGAACGTACCTCTCGCGGGTATCCGGAGTCGATCAGGATCGATACTCGCCGTTTATCCGGACATATTCGTAGGATAGGTCACAGGTCCACACCGTTGCTTCAAAATCGCCGAGGTTCAAATCGACCAGAACCTCGATCTCGGGCTCAGCGAGGGCTCGCGCGGCCTCGGCCTCATCGAAGGGTACGGCCTGACCCTCTCGGCAGGTGGTGATTCCTGCGAAGATGATCTCGAGCTTGTTTGGGTCGACTGCAGCTGATGTCTTGCCCACGGCCATAGCCACCCTTCCCCAGTTGGCGTCTCCCCCAAATATGGCGGTCTTGAACAGGGGCGAATTGGCGATAGAGCGTGCAATGGCGTCGGCATCCTGCAAAGACGCAGCGCCGCGGGCGGTGACGCTAACAAATCTGGTTGCCCCCTCCCCGTCCTTGACTATCATGTGCGCAAGCGTCCGGCATACCTGTGTGATTGCATCGACGACGGCTGGATAGACGGGATGTTGCGTCGTGATGGTCTCGTCGGATGCGGCTCCTGATGCCATCAGCAGGACCATGTCGTTGGTGGACGTCTCTCCGTCAACAGTAATGCGATTGAAGGTTTCCGAGTTAGCGGAGAGCAGTGCTGCTCGGCAGGCATCGGGATCCAGCGGAGCATCGGTGGTCAGGAATCCAAGCATGGTCGCCATGTTCGGCATTATCATGCCGCTGCCTTTGGCCATCCCCCCTACCCTGAAGCTCATTCCTTCGGATTCAAAGGAAACTGCGGCTTCCTTGAGGGTCGTGTCCGTCGTCATGATCGCTGCGGCAGCACTATCCGCGGATCCTGTGGGTAACGCATGGACGGCCGCCTTTATGCCGTCTGCGAGGATATCCATTGGCAACGGGACTCCGATTACCCCTGTGGATGCAATGATGACCTCAGATGGACGGCAGCCAAGCGTATGAGCTGCAACCTCAGCCATTTCACGAGCATCGGCAAGCCCTTTGGCACCAGTGCACGCGTTAGCATTCCCGGAATTCACTACCGCCGCCCGGATCTTTCCGGATTCGATGTTGGCGCGCGAGAACTCGACAGGAGCAGCAGCCATTGAACTGGTGGTGAAAACTGCTGCAGCAGGAACAGCTATTCCGGCATCAATGACGGCGATATCCTTCTTGCCGCTCTTTTTCACGCCAGCACTGACACCCACTGCCGAGAAACCAGCGGCGGCGAGTATTCCGCCTCCAATATTCTTCACCCTGTATTTCATAGGCCATACCCCTTAGACAACAGCGCCCGCGAATCCAAGGCCTGCCCCCTCGCCGAAGCCGAAGATCACATTGGCACATTGGACAGCCTGCCCTGAGGCTCCCTTTATCAGATTGTCGATGGCGCACGACACGGTCAATAGGCCTGAAGGATGAGCCACAAGCCCAATGTGCGCCCTGTTAGTCCCACTGACATGTGACGTCGACGGCATCTCTCCCGATTCGCAAAGTGTGACGAAATTCTCTTCCAAATACCGTTCCTGGAACAAAACGAAAGCTTCTTCCTGTTCCAGTGGTCGAGTTAGCTGCATGTATACAGTGGACAACAGCCCCCTGGTCATCGGAACCAGGTGTGGCGAGAACGCAGTCACGAGCGGCCTACCCGAGAGTGAGGTTAACTGTTGCTCGATCTCAGGGACGTGCCGATGCGTACCGACCTTGTAAGCGCAAACAGCCTCATTGGCCACCGGGAAGTGAGTCCCGACTGATGGGGTCTTTCCTGCGCCTGAGACACCCGACTTGGCATCGACGACGACGACATCCCCGCCAAGGAACCCTGCCTCGAGCACCGGTGCTGATGCGAGAAGAGTCGCCGTGGGGTAGCATCCTGGACATGCTACAAGGCGCGCGCCTGTAAGTTTCGACCGATAAAGCTCGGGCAAACCATAGACGGCCTCGGGCAACAAATCTGGACTGGTATGAGGAGCCTGGTACCACTGCGAATACACCGCAGGATCGGTGAGTCGATAGTCGGCTGATAGATCGATTACGGTGACGCCAAGGGATAGTAGCTCTGGCACCAAAGTGAGTGCCTGCGTATGGGGCAAGGCAACAAACGCGACTTTGGCCCGTTTTGCGACTGCAGGCATGTCTAAATCCTCGAAGCGAAGCTCCGTTGTGTTTGTGAGTCTAGGATAGACATCGGCGAGCCGACGACCCGACTCCGCCCGAGAAGTAGCCGCTACCAGCCGAAAGTGCGGATGCCCCAGAAGTATCCTTGACAGCTCGATCCCGGTATAGCCGGATGCGCCTATAACCGCGACATCCATGATCGCAGCTCCTAACCTAATAACAACACCAACTTGACAGGATGAATATCATATCGCCAACTACGCATACCTGTCAACTTAATATGCATTTCAACGCATACTAGGTGAATGTGAATACCTTTGGGTGTACGCTATCCGCGCAGTCGTGCACCGACTTTTGCTTCGACTTTTCGCAACATGCGCTCGTGCTGGGCTTTGACCTCGTCATCAGTGAGAGTCCGATCCTTTGAGCGGTATGTCAACGAATATGCGAGGCTCTTCTTGCCCGCATCCACACCCTCTCCCGTGTAAACATCGAACAGCTCGATTATGTGAAGATCACGGCCTGCGGACTCTCGGATGGCCATCTCGACGCTGCTGGCCGCGACGGTGTTGTCCACGATCAATGCGATGTCGAGTTGAACCGGTGGGAATCTTGGCACGTCCCGGTATTGCTTCACCGAGACTGCGTTGGTCAACAGCAGATCGAGTGATAGCTCGAAGGCGACCACTGGACCCTCGCACTCATAGAGTGCAAGCACCTCCGGATGCACCTCGCCCAGCCAGCCCAGAACATCGCTGCCAGTAATGACCTGTGCGGATCTACCAGGCTGAAGCCATGCGTAGTGCGACGCCGTAAAAGTGGCCGTCTCTATCCCGAGATCCAACAACAGGGTCTCGATAACGCCCTTGCCATCGAAGAAATCCAGTACGTCGTCTACCCGAGCCGAAGAGCCAGGTTTTGATTTTGGGGAAGAAGACCGGACCCTAGCATCATGCCAGGACTTCGGCATCCATCTGCCGTTCAACACGCCTGCAATCATGCTGTGCTCCCGAGGCAACTGTCTGCCCACCGCAGTGGAGAACACAGTTCCGATCTCATATAGATGCACTCCCGGAACTCCGCGATTCTGGTTGAAGGACACCGACCGCAGCAGTCCGGGGAACATATGTCTCCTCAGGGATGCTTGTTCCTCGGACATCGGGTTCATCAGTCGAACCCACTCATCTTCGGGGACTGAGTTACAACCTGGAATCGCCATGTCCCTGCCTTCGGCGAATATGTAGGTCATGGTCTCGGTCAGTCCGGCCGCCCGAAGGGTGGCGCCTATGCGCTCTCTGTCGGATTGAGCCCGCGTTAGTCCGCCGCTTCGACCTGTACCTGATGGCAAAGTGGGCGTGACACGGTCCATACCCCATATGCGCAAGACTTCTTCCACGAGATCGATTTCACGCTCAAGATCTGGGCGGAAAGGCGGGATATCCACACCTAAAACGTCTTGCGCCACTTCGACGTTGAGACCTAGCGCCTCGAGGATATTGATCATGTCTCCAATGACAATCTCTTCACCAACGATTTCGCAGAGGCGTTTGGGCCTTAATTCGAGTCTCCTGATGGTGGGTGGCGTTGGCGAGCTGTCTATGACGCCACCGGCAACAACGCCACCACAGATCTCCTGGAGAAGGGATGCTGCCCTGTCGAGTGCGGCTACACATCCGGTGGGGTCGACGCCTCGCTCGAAACGTGAGGATGCTTCTGACAGAAGGCCGAGGGATCTACTGGTTCTGGAAACCGAGTCTTTATCGAAGACTGCGGCCTCAAGCAACACGTCAACCGTGGTCTCAGAGACCTCGGTGAATGCCCCGCCCATCACTCCGGCAAGTGCTATCGCCTGTCCGGCATCGGCGATTACAAGCATCTGGGAGTCAAGGTGGCGCTCTACCCCGTCCAATGTCCGCAAGAGTTCCCCATCGGTTGCACGGCGTACGATGATCTGAGCCTTTCCATCGTCTCCACGCAGCGTGGCCAGGTCGAAGGCGTGTAGCGGCTGTCCCATCTCGAACATCACATAGTTGGTGATGTCGACTACATTGTTGACCGGACGGGCGCCAACTGCGATCAGCCTATCGGCCAACCACTTTGGAGACGGCCCTATCTTGACCCCGTACACAAGTCTCGCCGCATACCGGGGGCAAAGCGACGGATCGGCGACGGTCAAGTCCACAGCGTCCTCAATCGATGGCCCCTCGTCGAGGAGGGAATAGGTCGGGGAATTGAACTGCACTCCCGTGACAGCCGCGACTTCTCTCGCTACCCCGATCATCGACATGCAGTCCGCCCTGTTGGGTGTGATTTCGAGTTCGAGGGTTATATCGGAAAGTCCCTGATACTCCGAGAAGCTCAATCCGACCGGAGCATCATTTGGGAGGACTAGCAGTCCATCCTGATCGGACCCAAGTCCGAGTTCCGCTGCCGAACAGTTCATTCCCGCGCTCTCGACTCCACGCAACTTCGCACGCTTGATCTTCATCCCGGCTGGCAATACCGCTCCCGGCAAAGCCACCGGAACAAGGTCGGATACCTCGAAGTTCTGTGCACCGCAAACGATCTGAATCGGTTCGGTGCCTCCTACATCAACTAAAGTGACCCAGAGCTTGTCGGCTTGTGGATGGGGGCTCTTGTCGACTATTCGGCCGACCACGACCTTATCTAGTGTTTCCCCGGTGCGGTGCACGGCTGCGACCGCCGTCCCGGTGAGCTCCAGACGGTCGGCTAGAGCTTCCGGGGCTAGCTTCACATCGACGAATTCAGACAACCATGACTGTGGAACACGCATAGACTATCTCGATTCTCCCTTGGTATGGCCTAATCAGAACCGCTCGAATGCGATCTGAGCCACTCTAGAACTGTGCCAAGAACCGCATATCTCCTTCGACAAGCATCCTGAGGTCCGGCAGGTCGTATTTGAGTGCAGCGATACGCTCCACTCCCATACCGAACGCAAAGCCGCCGTACCTCTCGGAATCGATTCCTACATACTCGAAGACATTCGGATCGATCATCCCGCAGCCTAGGATCTCGAGCCAGCCGGTGTTACCGCAGAATCGACAGCCTGAGCCTGCGCATATCCCGCATGAAACATCGACCTCGGCAGATGGCTCAGTGAACGGAAAGAAGTGTGGTCGGAACCTGGTCTTACGATCGGAACCGAACATCTCGTGGCAGAAATGCTCGAGCGTACCCTTGAGATCGGCGAACGTGATTCCCTCGTCGACGACGAGTCCCTCAACCTGAGTGAACTGCGGAAGATGGCTAGGGTCGGGTATGTCCCGACGATAGACCTTGCCTGGGGCAAGGATATAGATCGGCGGTTTCGAGGATTCCATGACCCGAACTTGCACCGGACTGGTGTGGGTTCGCAGCAGGACTTCGGAATCATGGCTCTTCAGCCCTGTCTCTACCGATTGATCCCTCACGTAAAAGGTGTCGCTCGGGGAGCGTGCTGGATGAGCCTGGGGTGTGTTGAGTGCCGTGAAGTTGTAGTATGCAAGCTCCACCTGAGGGCCCTCCGCAACGCGGTACCCGAGTCCCACAAATATCTCGACCACCTCTCGGGTTATCCGCTCTATCAGATGCTGTCTGCCGAGAGGACGTCGTCGGCCCGGAAGGGTCACGTCGACGCTATCTTGCATCATCTGAAGGCGAAGAGCCTCGCTCGAAATCGCCCTGGTTTTCTCATCGAGGGCAGTTTCAATACCCACGCGAACCTCGTTGGCAGCGCTTCCAACGAGCGGCTTCTCTTCTGCCGAAAGTGACCCTAGCCCTCTTAGGATCTGAGTCAGTGAACCCTTCTTGCCGAGGTACCGTAGGCGGACCTCCTCCAATTCACCAGCATCTGTGGCGGCGGAAACCGCTGAGATTGCTTGCTCGTGGATTTGCTGTAATTCCTCTATGAGATTCATCGTGTGTGTTGCTCCCACCCGATCGCGTCGACAACGCCAGCGGTTTGGAAGCCGACCCTCCCTGCGACCTTGGTCAGCTAAAGAAGATCGACTTCCAACAATCCGCCACCAGCAACTCGTTGGTGCCCGATGTAGGCAGGCACGGCCTATTCTGGCTGGTTCAGGAGTGTAGCACCCATCGTAGCGCGTATCCACCCTTGACCAGCCGATCCTAAGGGCAATACCCAGACGACACGACCCACGACTGCCTCAGGAGCCAAAGGGTCCCTGTCCTCGACTTCGTTGGCATCACCTTTCGTTCGAAACCTCGGACCCTCCTCCATTCCGATTACTCGATGCACTACCGCTTTCGAACCGCGCTCCTGAAACAGGATGACATCACCTGCCTGTGCGGAGGACCCCTTTAGAGCGACGCAGATGTCACCCGGCAGTAGAGTCGGCTCCATGGAAGATCCGGTTATGATTACCACTCTTACGAATAACACACATAACCCCGTGACTACACCTGCTAGCAACATTACCGCTACTTCGCGGAGCCTCACCGCTGGCTCTGCTCCGCATCGAGATTGAGTGTCAGGTTCACATGGTCCCCCGCAAGCGATTCTGGGCTATCGGGGGGCAACGTGAGTGCGAAGTCAAGGACCGCTGCCTCGCCAGCCCCTACCTGAACAGGAAGAGTCCTCATCGCATTCAACCGCCCCTCATAGATCTTTCTTCCACCATGGTGCACGGTAACCATGAGCGCATCATAGAATGCGGTTATCCCCGAGCGCCTCGAGCCGGTGACCACGAAATCCATAGCCAAGGAGCCCGTGTTGCTGACGTGCAACTGCCTTAAGACAACTATCCCTGGCGCGACCCCGTCAGCAGAAAGCGCTGACGATGCTGGCTGACTGGCCAGAGCCACCGTACCTGCCCGAATGACATTGTCTTGGACCTGCACCCTGGCGGTGAAGTACGCGCCGGCCATACCAACGCACATCACCAGGGCAAAACCTACCAACACCACCAATAATCGTTTCATCGTTCCCCCAATTCCAGTAGGGCCACAGCGCTTTCGCTGTAGCGATCCAGATGTCGCGGCCGCGTTCATACACAATGCCCGCCGGGCCGAAACAATCGCTTTCCCGTAGCTAAACCAAATCTATCCTCGGAATGGTGCGACGCCGATGAAACACAACGACCGGGGCACCCTGTAGGATGCACCCGGTCGTATTGTGATCGTGTCAGTGCCTAAGCGGCTCTGGCGCCCTTGGAGATCTCGACCAGCTTCGCGAAGGATGCGGGGTCGTTGATGGCCATATCGGACAGGATCTTGCGATCCAACTCGACACCTGCAAGCTTCAGTCCGTTCATGAACTGGGAGTACGAGAGCCCGCTCAAGCGTGCGCCGGCATTAATCCTGACAATCCACAACCGACGGATCTCGCGCTTCTTGTTCCTTCTGTCGCGGTATACATACTGTAGCGAATGCTGGACCTGCTCTTTGGCGGCACGATAACTACGGCTCTTGGCTCCATAGTAACCCTTGGCCTTCTCGAGTACAGTTCGTCTCTTCTTTCGGGCGCTGACACTACGTTTGATTCTGGGCATTTGTAATCACTCTCCTGGCTTATACGTGACTTGAAGAAATCAGGCTACTCCGAGTTGACGACGAATCGTCCTCTCATCTGACGGATGTACGTAGGACGATGCCTTGAAGGCCCTCTTGCGCTTCGGGCTCTTCTTCTCGAGGATATGACTCTTGAAGGCGTTGGCACGCTTGATCTTGCGTCCCGATCCAGTGAGCTTGAACCTCTTGGCGGTGCTCTTGTGAGTTCTCATCTTGGGCATATCTGCACTCCTAACCTTTGTAACGAACCAGCCTTATCAGGCAGACTCTTCTTCTTTCTTGGTTACGTCCTTCTTCACGGGCGCTATCATCATGAACATGTTCCTGCCGTCAATCTTCGGCGGTGATTCGATGATTGCGATGTCGGTCAGCTCCTCGGCCAAACGCTCGAGTATGACCAGCCCGCGTTCGGCATGAACCATCTCGCGACCGCGGAACATAATCGTCACCTTGACCTTTGCGCCAGCGGTCAAGAACCTGAGGACGTGCTTCTTCTTGGTCTCATAGTCATGCTTGTCAATCTTGGGCCGGAACTTGATCTCTTTGATCTCGACCCGGGTTTGATGCTTGCGCGCTTTCTTGGCCTTCATGTCCTGCTCGTACTTGTACTTGCTGTAATCCATGACACGACAGACGGGAGGATCTCCGTCTGGCGCTACCTCGACTAGATCGAGGTCTTGGTCGTCGGCGATGCGCTGTGCATCTGCGGTGGCGAAGATTCCGAGCTGTGAGCCATCCACGCCGATAAGCCGGACACGCGGCGCACGTATTCTCTCGTTTATCCTGGAATCGATCGTGCTAATCGGCCATTCACCTCCATCTCGAAATCATCCTTGCGAATCGCTGCAACAAAAAATCCCGGTGCTCTCGGCAGCCGGGACGATTGCCAGCCTGAGCCCCCAAACGAATGTGGGCGCCATGGCACTGGCGTTCAATCGACCAGACAGCAACCTTCTTCGGCGCCGAAAGGTGGGGCCTAACATCTTTGAGACACCAGTGATGTCGGCCCACTTGTTCTATATGCGATTCGATTTGGCAGTATAGCTTGCCGGTGTCGGAATGTCCATTATCATGTACTCAATCGGTCCGGAGACGTCGCGACCGATGTGCCCCTGACAGGATTTAGGCACGGTGAACATAGCGACTGGAGACTCAACTATGGCGCATTACGGGTTCCTTGGAACAGGCATCATGGGCGGTGCCATGGCGGCAAATCTCCTGCGCGCGGGGCACTCCTTGGCGGTGTGCAACCGTACACCCGACAAGTTGGAGCCGCTACTAGCCCTGGGGGCCATCCCCTGCGCATCCCCAGCAGAGGTTGTCGCTGCTTCGGCGATTACCTTTTCTATGGTCGCTGATCCCGAGGCTGCCCTCGAGGTCGCCCTCGGCGCTGGCGGAGTCATCGAGGCGACTGGCCCCGGGCACGACTACATCGAGATGTCGACGATCGACGACGTCACCTCGCGGAAGATCGGAGCCGAAGTCGTTGCGACCGGAGCGCGTTTCCTGGAGGCACCTGTATCGGGGACCAAGAAACCTGCCGAGGATGGAGAGCTCATCATCATGGCCGCAGGTGATCCGGGTCTCTTTGAAGACGCCGAGCCCGCATTCGACGCGATGGGAAAACTCGCTGTCCATCTGGGCGAGGTCGGCACCGGTGCGCGCATGAAACTAGTCATCAACTCGATCATGGCAGGCGTCATGGTCGCACAATCCGAAGGGTTCGCCCTTGCCGAGAAGTGCGGGCTGGACCTGCCGTCGCTGCTTGAGTTGCTCGATGCCGGCGTCGTCTCGAGCCCTCTCCTGCGGGCGAAGGGCCCTCAACTCATGGCGCGGCAGTATCCGACGAGTTTCCCGCTCAAGCATATGCAAAAGGACCTGAGGCTAACCCTCGCCCTTGCCGACCAAGTGGGTCAGCCGCTCGACAACACCGCGACCGTGAACCAGACCTTTATCCGCGCCCGGGTTGCCGGTCTTGGCGACCAGGACTTCTCGGCGGTTCATGAGGTCGTGAGCAAGGATGAGCGGCCTTGCGCCTAGCCTCCATTGGCGCTCGCACTTATCTGAAGAGAGCCGCCAGCTGCTGAACCAGTGCCTGAACAACCACCCCGCCGCCAAGGGCAAGGAAAGTGAAGTATCCCGCCGTCGCCAAGCCGAAGAAATATCCGGCTACGATGCAGACCCCATCCTTCTGGATCAGCCCGACGAACAAGAACAGCAGCGCCAGAGCCGGCAGTGTGTTGGTGAACGGCACCAGCCCTAAGGGGATCATAAGCAGTAGCGTGCACACGACGACGACCACGTTGTTGACGACGTCGGCGGGTCCCGAAACGAACAACCTCCAACGCCGTGGCCTGCTGATCCTTTCGAGCCTGTGCAGCCACTTGGCCCCATGAGCAAGGCCGGCGGCGATCTTCTCGGCGGATAGCTCGCGCTGGGCGACCCGTCTAGGAATCCACAGAGCGCGATGCGTAATGCGGCTGAATGCGATAAGCAGGATGATCGTCCCGAACACTGTGCTGACGCCAGGGATCGAGATCGGGACCAGAAAGATGATCGTCAGGAAAGCCGCCAAAATGAGCATGCTGTCTTCGCCGAGTAGGTCTCTGATCGTGGCAACATCGACTTTGCCTTCGGGCAGGGCCTCGATGACGGCGTCGAGGGCCTCTCCCAGGGACACCGAATCGACCGACGGGCCGGCCGGATATGGCTCGACCTCGGGCCTGGGTGAATCCTGCGAGGGACGATCTTCTGGCATGTAGCAATCTCCTCGTAGCTAGATGTGGTACATGGGAGAGGCTCCCGCCTGAATCTCCCGCTGTCTGTCGTGGAGCTGCTCGATCGACACAGAACCGAAGTAATCGCGTACCGAATCCGCGGCTCCGAGCCACATCTGGGCCACCGCTGAATCGGCCTGCCGAGGAACATCGAGCACGACGTCCTCGAGTGCTTCGACCACATCGAGCACCGATATGTCACTCGCAGGTCGGCTGAGCGCGGCGCCTCCGCTTGATCCTCTCCGAGAATCTATGATGCCTGCGCGGGCTAACGCCGTGACCTGCTGCTCAACGAAGCGTCGGGGCAGTGATAGGCGCTGTGCGAGCGTCCCGGCGGGAATATGTTCGCCGGGATTCAGGCTAGCCAAGAAGACCGTGGCCTGCAGCGCATAGTCGAGTCGCTGCGAAATGCGCATCATCAGGCGGTCTCTTCCCAGAGCTTGGTGGTCAGATAACGCTCGCCTGTGGAAGGGGCCACGGTAACGACAACAGCACCCGCAAACTCAGGACGCGCCGCGACCTTGAGCGCCGCTGCGACATTGGCTCCGCTGGATATTCCCACGAGCATTCCTTCTTCAATGGCAAGCGATCTGGCAGTATCGATGGCGGTCTGCGCGTCGATTGTTATGACCTCATCGAGCACATCAAGAGCGAGGATACGCGGGATGAAGTTCGCGCCGATACCCTGAATCAGATGTGGACCCGGGGTCAGAGTCTCGCCGGCACGGGTCTGCGTGATGATTGGGGACTCCGAAGGCTCGACTGCTATGGCAAGGGTGCCGGGACGCTTTTCCTTCAAGTAGCGTCCACCACCGGAGATAGTACCTCCGGTGCCGACGCCCGCCACAAGGGCTGCCAGTCTCGAATCACCCAGAGCCGAGTGAATCTCGGGGCCGGTCGTTGCGTAGTGGATGGCGGGGTTCGCAGGATTGTCGAACTGCCCGGCGATCCACGCGTATGGTACTTCGGCGGCGATCCGTGCGGCCTCCTCGACAGCACCGCGCATCCCAAGTTCCTTGGGGGTCAAGACGAGTTCGGCACCAAAAGCCTTCAATAGCTTACGGCGCTCCATCGACATGGACTCCGGCATGGTGAGGATGACGCGATACCCTCGGGTGGCGCCGACCATTGCAAGCGCAATGCCGGTGTTGCCGCTGGTAGGCTCAACAATCACAGACTTGCCGGGGACGAGCAAGCCTTTGCCCTCAGCATCAGCGACCATTGCCGCAGCGATGCGGTCCTTGACCGATCCGGCCGGGTTCCGCGACTCGAGTTTGACCCATACCTGGGCGGGCAGATCCTGCCCGAGGCGCCTGAGCGGAACGACCGGCGTGTTGCCAATCGTCTGCACAACGTTGTCGAAATAGTGCGCGAAATGTGCCATGTCTATCACTCCGATCGTCTGTAAGGACTACGTTGACATGATAATAGCACATAACGCATGCGATTACTGCCTTTATTGCTGAATAGCTGCGTTACTGTCCGGACTGAGTCGTCTCCAGCATCGCAACGAACTCTCCGACTGGGATCGCACCGAGGTCACCCTGCGTGCGATCGCGTACTGAGACCGCACCCTGTTCGGCTTCCTTGTCGCCAACTACCAGCATGTATGGCACTTTCTGCTGCTGAGCCTTCGCGATCTTCACGCGCATGGGCTCGTTCTCGGCGTAGGTCTCGACCCTGACGCCAACGGCCTGAAGCTCTTGCTGCACGCTGGCACAGTAATCGAGGTGACGATCGGCTATCGGGACGATGACCACCTGGGTCGGGGCGAGCCACAGAGGAAACGCACCAGCGTAGTGCTCTATCAATATGCCGAGGAAGCGCTCCATGCTACCCAGGATCGTCCGGTGGAGGGTAAACGGGCGGGCCTCGGTGTTCTCGGCGGTTCGGTAGGTGATGTCGAAGCGCTCGGGAAGGTTGAAGTCCGCCTGGATGGTGGCTGTCTGCCACGTGCGCCCTATGGCGTCCCGTAGTTTGATGTCGATCTTGGGGCCGTAGAAGGCGCCATCACCTTCGTTGATCTCGTAGTCGAGGCCGCGTGCCTTGAGGGCACCGATAAGGCCTTCCGTGGCTACTTCCCACATATCTTCGGAGCCCATCGACTTGGCGGGGCGGGTCGAGACTTCTGCGGTGTACTCGAAGCCGAAGGCGCTGTTCACGTGATCAACCAGGTCGAGCATGGCGATGACCTCATCGTGCACCTGATCGGCGGTACAGAAGATGTGCGCGTCGTCCTGAGTGAAGCCGCGGGCACGCATGAGGCCGTGCATGACACCTGAAAGCTCGTGGCGGTAGACGGTTCCGAACTCGAAGAGCCGCATGGGCAGATCGCGATAGGACCTCAGGTCGTTCTTGTAGACCATGATGTGGCCCGGACAGTTCATGGGCTTGATGCCGTAATCGTTGATCCGGCCCTCGCCCTCGTCGACCTGGAAGAAGTACATGTTCTCGCGATAGTTGTCCCAGTGTCCGGAGGTCTTCCAGACGTCAGCCTTGTAGATGTGCGGGGTGATCACCTCGTCGTAGCCACGACGATAGAGCTCCGCGCGCATCCACTCCTGGATCATACGCAGGACCCGCGCTCCTTTTGGATGGTAGATCGGCAGGCCCGCACCTGCGTCCTCGTGAAGTGAGAACAGGTCGAGATCGCGCCCCAGCTTGCGATGGTCGCGGCGCTCCGCCTCTTGGATGCGCGTCAGGTGCTCGTCAAGATCCTTCTGCGTGAACCAGGCCGTCCCGTAGACACGCTGCAGCATCGGGCGGTCCGAATCCCCGCGCCAGTAAGCACCAGCGAGCTTCATGAGCTTGAACGCGCCGATCCTCCCCGTGTGAGGGATGTGTGGACCACGACACAGATCGGTGAAGACGCCTTGGCGATATACCGAGATGGTCTCGTCGGCGGGTAACTCGTTGATCAGCTCGAGCTTATAGGGCTCCTCCTCGAAGACCTCGAGGGCTTCAGGCATGGTGACCTCAGCGCGATCGAAGGGCTGAGCCTGGGAGACGATGTGGGCCATCCGCTCCTCGATCCTCCCAATGTCATCGGGAGTGAGCGAGGCAGAGAGCTCAACGTCGTAGTAGAACCCGTCCTCGATCGCCGGCCCGATGCCGAAGCGCGCTTCAGGAAAGAGTTCCTTGATCGCCTCGGCCATGACGTGAGCAGCCGAGTGACGCAGTATCTCGAGGGCCTCTGGGCTCTTGTCGGTGATTATCTCGACGGTTTCCCCCCCAGAAAGAGTGTGACCCACGTCCACGAGCCTGCCGTCCACCTTGGCCGCTAAGGCTGCTTGTGCAAGCCTTGAGCCTATGGAGCGAGCAAGGTCTTCGACAGTGCTTCCTGAAGGAATGTCCCGCTTACTGCCGTCGGGCAAAATCACGCTGATATCTGGCATTGAAAGTCTCCCGCTGTACAGTGATGTCATGGGCAAGCATGCCCGAATCGAAAAGGTTGGCGCCCAGCAACCCGGGTATTACTGCTTAACTTTACAGTACGGACACACGTTCCAGTTCAGTTTCAGTGGCTTGCTGCACTCGATGCAGGGATTGCGAAGTTTCTTCATGCAGTAAGGGCATATCAGGAAATCCTTCTCCACCGGCTGAAGACAGCCTGGGCACGACTCCAGTTCCTTCTGCAGTTCAAGTTCCTTCGAGCGGATCTCAAGGTCCCGCTCCCTTACATCGGCAGCGAGTTCAGGTGGGCGAACCACCAGGTAGATTAGCCATCCAGCGACGCCTGTAGTAAGTGCCACAACCCCCCAAAACAGACTCATGGCTCCTCGGCGGGAAGCATCCCTTGCGGTCCAGAAAACCAGCGAGAAATGGAGTACGACTCCGAATAGGATCAGAAGATTGCGCACCAACTCCACAGTCGGGTTGTTGAATATTTCTCCGAAGATATCGCCCATGCCCTGCCTTTCCATGAACTTGTCAGCCGATGCGATCGCTCATTGAACCGGCATCCAGCGAACCTTCCAATTGCCGTTGACCTTCTCGACCGCCCACCACTGACCCGGCTCGTTGACGTTGGTCACCTGAGGCTGCCCGTCGGGCAGGTCTGAAGTCACTCTATATGTAACTCTGACAAATGCCAAATCCTCTCTTTGAATCCGCGTCTCATGAACCTTGAACTGTTCATATTGGGTGTTCGTGTCCTGCCACTCGGTAGTGGCCTGAGCAAGGCTCACCTGAGGCCTAGCATAAAGCGCATGTAGGATGGCCCAATCCCCAGCGTTGGTGGCGGCCACGATGTCCTCGACCGCTTGGGATGCACTCCGCCCCGAGGAGTCCTCGCGAGGAAGCGAAGGATCGTCGAGGGGCACCTCTTCGACCGACTCGACTTGATTGGTGGCCTCAGCCGCTGGTTCCTCGGCGACTGGTGCTGGTCGCGCTGTAGAGTCCCTGGTAGCATCACCCTCCGGTGAACACCCCACGACCAAAATCAAGCAAAGCATAGCTACGACAACGATTGATGAACGCATGATACCCCCTGTCATAAGATTACGGCCCCAAACATTACAGCCCCCGTACGCACTAAACGCGATTGCACCCCCACCGCACACCCTCGGCAACGGTGCGCAGGGAACCCGTTACAACTATATCCCTTTCCGCGGATATGTGAAGTATATCGAGTGCCTCTGACACCCGATTGTAAACCCCACACTTGACCCCCGTGACTGCCGAGACGACCTGTGCGAGTGCCGCGCCACCAAGCGCGCGCGACGAATCAGGGGTCACGCACACGAACCGCGAGGCAACAGGTGCGAGTGCGGCGAGCATCGAGCTGGCGTCCTTATCGCCGAGGACCCCAAGCACCACGACGGGTGCCTGGTCCGGGCGCGGCCAGGCGTCGCGGATCGCACTCGCCAGCACCTCGGCGGCTTGCGGGTTGTGGGCTCCGTCGACGACGACGAACGGCCCCGGGGCCACTACCTGGAACCTGCCCGGAACCCTGGTCGCGGCAAGCGCTTCGCGGGTCTTTGCGGACTCCAGTCGCTCACCGAGAAAGGCCTCAGCTGCTGTGATCGCTGTGGCCGCGTTGGGCGCCTGGTACGCAGGGGCCGCAAGCTCAATCCCGTCGAAGGTCGCCCCCGGCGTCCGGACGTCGAGCGTCATGCGGCCATCGGGGCCGGTCGGGCGAGACGTGACCTCGAACCTGGTGGTTGCGGCCTCGGCGGATGGAGAGAGTGCACCGCTCGCCCGAACCGCAATCACCTGGGACGCGACCTCCTCGGCACGATGACGGAAGATCGCTTCAAGTTCTGCGGTTCCCGGGCCGAGCACGGTGGTCGAGGCGGGCCTGATGATCTGCGCTTTCTCGGCGGCTATGGCCTCGAGTGTAGGGCCGAGGAACTCCATGTGGTCGAGTCCGACGCCCGTGACGACCGCGACCTCGGGGGTGACCACACTCGTGGCATCCCAGCGCCCGCCCATCCCGACCTCGAGCACCGCGACGTCGACCTTGCGCTCGCGGAAAAGCCACAGTGCTGCGGCGGTGAGCAGCTCGAACTCGGTGGGGTCGACGCCTGCGAGCTTCGCTGCCGAGAAGGCCGCCTCGACGCCCGCTGCGAACTCGTCGTGCGCGACCGGTGCAGCTTCGATCTCGATGCGCTCGGTGTAGCACAGCAGTTCGGGGCTCGTGTAGAGCCCGACGGCAAGCCCGTGTGCGCCGAGGATGCGCGCGATCATGCGCGCGGTCGAGGACTTGCCGTTGGTGCCCGTGACCTGGATGCAGCGGTAGGCGTCCTGTGGGCGGCCGAGCGCCGCGGTCATGGCCTCGATCGAAGCGAGCGATGGGTTCACGCGGGCGCGCCCAGCGCCCTCAAGTGCTCGCAACGCCTGCGCGAAACGCGAAGCCATCGGCGGATGTCCTCCGATCAGGGCAGCTCTTCGAGCTGGATCGAAAGCGCTGTGACGGTCGCTTGCAGGTCGGCTGCCTTCGCGCGGTCCTTCTCGATGACCTCGGGCGCGGCCTTCGCCAGGAAGCCCTCGTTTGAAAGCTTGCGCTCGATCTTCTCGAGGTCACCGCGGGCCTGTGCGAGCTCCTTGCCGATCCTGACGCGCTCAGCGTCGAAGTCAACGATGCCTTCAAGCGGTATGAAGAGCTCGAGTCCCGCCGCGACAGCAACAGCGCTGTGAGGCGGGCGGACCCCATGCTCATCGAGGCTCAGCTCGCGCAGGGCCGCCATCGCCGAGATGTCCGCAAGCACCGACTCGATGCCTGCCAGATCGCTCTCCGACCCCTTGATCACCAGGTCGAGTCCGGCACGCGGTGCGATCTTGTAGCGCGCACGGACGTTGCGGACCGCAGCGACGATCTCCTTGAGGGCGTCGACGGCCTTCTCGGCGGTTGGGTCGGCGTGGACCGCAAGCGTTGCGGGGTCAGGCCACGCGGCCACCATGAGCGACTCGGCCCGCGCAGGATCGGCGAGAGGCAGGCGCCGCCAAATCTCCTCGGTGAGGAAGGGCATCATGGGGTGCAGTAGGCGCAGCATGTGGTCGAGCACGAAGACGAGGTTGCGCTGAGCCGCCAAGCGGGCGTCGAGGGATTCCGCGTCCGGCGCCGCATCTGCCGAGGCGATCAGGCGCGACTTCGAAAGCTCGATGTACCAGTCGCAGAACTCGTTCCAGATGAAGTCGTATAAGACGCGCGCGACCTCGCCGAACTGGTAGCTTTTCAGCCCCTCGTCGACCTGCGCGGTGACTGTGGCCAGGCGCGAGAGGATCCAGGCATCGGCCGGGGTGTCGGCGCGCGGCGGGCCAGGCACGAAACCCTCGTCGATGTTCATGAGCACGAAGCGACTGGCGTTCCAGATCTTGTTCGCGAAGTTGCGCGCAGAAAGCAGTTTCTCCTCGGCGAAGCGGATATCCTGGTTGCCCGTTGTCTGGAGCATGAGACCGAAGCGCATGCCGTCGGCACCGTAGTCGGCCATCAGGTCGAGCGGATCGATGCCGGTGCCAAGCGACTTGCTCATGCGCTTGCCCTCGGCGTTGAAGACGGTCGGGTGGATGATGACGTCGCGGAAGGGAATCTCCCCGTCCAGGCAGCTCATACCGCTCATGACCATGCGGGCGACCCACAGAAAGAGGATGTCGCGCGCGGTCGAGAGCACGCCTGTGGGATAGAAGTAGTCGAGTTCGGGGGTCTTCTCGGGCCAGCCGAAGGTCGCGAACGGCCACAGTTGCGAGGAGAACCACGTGTCGAGCACGTCCTCGTCCTGGCGCACGGCCCCGCCGCACTGCGGGCACGCCGAGAGGTCCTCCATCGATGCCCGCGTCAGACCGCAATCGTCGCAGTAGAACACCGGGATGCGATGCCCCCACCAGAGCTGACGCGAAATACACCAGTCGCGGATGTTCTCCATCCAGTGGTAGTAGACGTTCTCCCACCGCGCGGGATGGAAGACGACTCGCCCGTCGCGCACCGCAGCGATCGCCGGCTCTGCCAGCGGCCTCATGTCGACGAACCACTGGTCGGAAAGCCACGGCTCGATGACCGTCTGACACCTGTAGCACGAGCCCAGCGCATGCGAGTGCGGCTCGACCTTCTCGAGCAGACCCGCCGAGGACAGATCGGCCACGATCCGCTCGCGCGCCTCATAGCGATCGAGGCCAGCGTAGGCGCCGCCCTCTGCCGAGATGGTCGCATCCGCGTTCATGATGTTGATGCTCGCGCATCCGTGTCGCGCGCCGATCTCGAAGTCGTTGGCGTCGTGGGCTGGCGTGACCTTGACCGCACCGCTTCCGAACGCTGGATCGACGTGGGCATCTGCGACGATCGGTATCTCGCGGCCCACAAGCGGCAGCACGATGTGCTCGCCCACAAGCTCGCGATAGCGCTCGTCGTCGGGGTGCACCGCCACGCACGTGTCGCCGAGCATCGTCTCCGGGCGGGTGGTGGCCACGATGACGTGGTCGATACCGCCCTTCGGCGAGGCTAGAGGATATCGCAGGTGCCAGAGTTTGCCCTCGGCGTCCTCGTGCTCGACCTCGATGTCGGAAAGTGCCGTTGAGCAGCGCGGACACCAGTTGATGATCCGCTCGCCTCGGTAGATGAGTCCGGCCTCGTACCAGTCGACGAAGACCTTGCGCACGGCGTG
>DBEG01000003.1:30772-31078 GCA_002293965.1 Actinobacteria bacterium UBA912
TTGAGCTGCGAGATGATCGTCGATCCGTGCTCGCGGCGCCACTCCCAGCACGCCTCGATGAACTCCTCTCGGCCCAGATCATGCCGAGAAACCCCGCGTGCGGCGAGTTTCTGCTCGACCTTGTTCTGCGTGGCGATGCCCGCATGGTCGGTGCCGACGACCCATCGAGTGGGACGCCCGGTCATGCGCATCCTGCGGACGACGACGTCCTGGATGGTGTTGTTGAGAGCGTGGCCCATGTGCAGCGAGCCTGTGACGTTGGGGGGCGGGATGACGACCGCGAAGGGCTCGACGCCCTCGACGGGA
>DBEG01000052.1 GCA_002293965.1 Actinobacteria bacterium UBA912
CATTCCTGGCGCTCAACGCCTACCACGTCTACACCTACCGGCGTCGGGTGCTCAAGTGAGACGACACAACCCGAGCTGCAGCCGCTAGGGCACCACTTCGAGCGCACCCGCGAAGCTCGGACGGTAGACGCGCAGCTGGGCATCGAAGCTCAGTATTCGTGCGCATCCGACGCGCTCGCACGCAGCGAGCAGCGTGCAGTCGGCAAATCCGAACCCGGCGTCAGCGTAGTCACGATCGATGGCACGGGCATGCTCCATCAGCTGAAGATCGACACCGATGATTTCGATGCCGCTACGCATGAACCCATCCCAGAAGGCCCGCTGTCCTTCCACCCCAACGCGCGCATGCAGGAAGCTCATGGTCTCGGCGAGGATCGTGATCGGCGTACCAAGCCCCCGTGGTTCGTCAGCCGAGATCGCTGCGATCGCCGCACCGTGAAGGCGCTCGCGCTGTCGCGCCGCTGCGATGAGAACACTCGAGTCTACGAGCGCTCGCACAGCCCGCTGCCCTCTTCCCACTCTCCACCCGCACCGAAGTACTCGGCAAGTCCCTCGTCCACCTGAGAAGCAAGATCGGTGTCGGGCAGATCGTCGGTTACGCACCCCACCAGCGCAGAAGCTCCCACTCCTACCTCGGCGGCCCGGCGCGAACGGTACTCGGCGATCGCCTCACGAGCAACCTCGGCCATTGAGGTCCCGCGCTCGGACGCCTCGCGTGCCAGATAGCGGTGCATGTCATCGGGCAAGTACATCATGGTCTTCTTCATAGTAGGACAAGTGTACTCGTCGGCTGACATATATGTCAAGCATATATGTCGTTGGAGCCGGGAGGCCGCTCCGGACCCGATTCTACCTCACACAGCGCTGTCATTTGGCCCGAGACACAGCGGCATCTGATTGACGCGCAGGTGAACCATTACCCCCTGGCCGAGATCACCGCAGATCGAATCACCTCAATGACCAGGCCCGGCTCGCTGATCTGTGGGAAGTGGCCGCTCTTGCTCGCTATGACGTGCTCACCCAGCGGCGAAAGGGCAACCAGCCCCTCTTGATTGCGGGCGCGCGCCGTGCGGACAGCAGGAGGGATACCTCGAGCCGATCTGCCTGCACTGACTACTGTGACTGGCACCGGCGGGAAGGTGCCAGCGCGCGCGATCATTCCCACGGTCTCCTTGACGCACGCCGCCTCGCCGAACTGGTCTCGCCCAAGTACTGCGTCGACCACGCGCTGAGTGAAGCGCTGGAGGCCCGTACCGTGCTCGTCGATCAACGTGGAGTCTTCGGGTGCCGCGGAATCCAAAAAGACAACCGCAGCAACCTCAGATGGATACGTACGAGCGAACAGGTTGACAAACAATCCGCCAAGGGAGTGGCCTACGAGAATGTAGGGAGGGTGCAGATCCAGCTCCTTAAGCAGTGTGTGAAGCAAACCGACCACGACGTCTCCGGTCTGCGGTTCCGAGTGCTTGCTGCTTCGACCGATGCCGAGCCGGTTGTATGCTACGACAGTGCTGACCGCCTCGAGAGCCGCAAGCACCCGAACCCAGCTCTCCACAGGGCCTCCCGCACCGTTGACGAGAACGATGGCGGGCGCACCGCTGCCGGCGATGACATACTCGACTGCCGAACCCTTGACCATGGTGACGCGTTTGTCCATGAACCAACCGCCTACTACTCGCTGGAGTCTCTCCGCCGCGGTCTATCGCGGTGGATACGCGGGTTAGGTGTCTCCCGATGATCCCCGGAACGAAACCGCTCCACGAATCCTGCTGGCGACACCACCGACACATCCCAGCACGATTCTGGGGGGAAGTGCGCCAGGTTCCCCGTGACCAGACAGTCGGCGCCGCAAGCCAAGGCCACTTCAAGGAAAGGTTCATCGTCGGGGTCCGGAAGGCGTGCGGCGAGCGGCTGTGGAGCGGCGGTCTCGCCGACAAAAACAACGTAGTCGAGCAGCGCAGCGACCGCATCCGGGTCGAAGCCGAACCTCGGTCTTGCAAGGACCTCGTCATACTCTGCGAGTATGCGGGCATCGAGACACAGGGTCACAGCGCCAGAAGACAGCATGCGGACGACCTCACCGGGAGGACCGAATGGAGAGAGGAGCCCCGAGACGAGCACGTTGGTGTCGAGCACTATCCTCAACGGGTACGGGCCTTGCGGACCGCGGCAATCTCCGCGTCGATCTCATCTTGGGACAGCGCATCTGTTCCGCGGGCAACCGAGCGTCGCTGCATCGCTGCGACCGCATCGACAGCGCGCGCCTGACGAAACGCCGCGAGTGACTCTTCCAAGTTGGACTCGTTGACCGCTGCTAGTATGGCGACGGGTCGCCCGTTGCTGGTGACGACCATCTCGCGCTCATCCGATAGGTCGCGCCAGATGTCAGCGGACTTTCCGCGTAAATCCCGAACGCTGATAAACTTCATGATGTGCCTCCAATCGTGACACTATTGTGTACACGATAGTCACTCATGTCAAGAGGATCCGGCTTCTGCCCCAGCTAGTTCGGGATGAGCACGTTCGCGAAGACGAGCCACGCAAGCAGTGACTTGGCGGTGAGGCTCAAAAAGATGTAGGTCGCCTCGCCGAAAAGGTAGTCCTTCCACTTTCCTACCGGCTTGTACTGGAGGATCTGATTCACAGCGAAGCTGTTGAAGAGCACGAACATCGACACGAAGATCCAGTACACGAAGGTCGGAGTTAGGTCGCTCGCACCCGGTCCCCACAGGTAGGTGGCGATCGCGATCCATGGGAAGACCCCGGCGATGCAACCGAAGATGAACGCGGTCCAGTCGGTGCTGCCGGGCTGCTCGTACTTCTCAACCAGCCAGCCAAAGAGAATCATCGAGGCGTTCACGCCAAATATCGCCGTGAGTGCCGCGACGTCGAGGATTCCAACGAGCGATGCGATGAGCACGACCATGATCGACGAGCTGAGCGCGTACTCCATCCAACGGAAGTAGTTGCGATTCTGCTTCAGTCCTGCGACATACGCACCGTACGCGGGACCGGCGATCACGAAGTGAGCAAACGCCGAGAAGAACAAGAAGAGCGCAACACCCATGCCGAGGTCGAACTGGAAGTACTCCTGCGGCGGGCTGTAGATGCCGGGTCCCGGTCGTACGCTCAGCCACGACGCCGTCACCTGAATCGCATACGGTTGGGCGAGAGCAACGATGGCGGCGCCCTGTCCGAGGTGGAACAAACCCATCACGGCGTTGTAGATCCTTAGACGCTTGAACCTCTTGTTCGCATCTGGCATTACCGCTCCTTTCCTCATAGATCGACCGTGCAGTACATGCACTTTGACCAGCAAACTGGCCACGCCACATTCCAAGCCGATAATACCTCACACCACCTGTTTTGTCTGGGTTGATGCTCGTGTCGACCGAGTGTTTACGATTCGGTTGAGCGTCCCGCTGAAACCACTCAAGTTGAGGTATTGACACGCCGATGAACGGGGTACATAGTACTTGCTATATCATCCCCGCTGGATCAGCCCTCGGGCCTCTGGCGGGGTCAGTCTTTTCTGGGGGGTAGTTCATGGGGAATGTGTCCATTCCGGCGGTACTGAGAGCGCATGTGTTCTTCGATGGACAGAACCTGTTCAAGACTACGAAGGCTGCGTTTGGGTACACCTTCCCAAACTACGACCCTATCGCCCTTGCACACCACGTGTGTAACCTGAGGAGCCTGCAGTGCGATGGCATCCATTTCTATACTGGCGTGCACCGGCCGACAGAAAACAAGTTCTGGTATGACTTCTGGAGTCGGAAGCTTGGCGTTCTGGGCACCCGTGGCGTAGAAGTCTTTTCGCGCCCTCTCGCGTACTGCGACGAAACAGGACCGGGCCCGAACGGCCAGCTGGTGACGGTCCGGGTTCCACGCGAGAAGGGCGTGGACATCCGCATGGCGCTCGACATCGTTCGCCTGGCGAGATCAGGTGACTACGAGGTTGCGGTCATCTTCAGCCAAGACCAAGATCTGAGTGAGGCGGTCAAGGAGATTCACAGGATCCGCGCCGAGCAGGGGCGATGGATGAAAGCCTACTGCGCGTTTCCGGTTGCCCCGAGTGGCCGACACCGACCATCAATCAATGGTGCAGCGCCGATCAAGATTACCAAGTCCGACTACGACGCCTGCATTGATCCCCTGGACTACCGCACGCCCTAGTGATGCTGGGTCTAAAGTGCTAGGCATGCCTCAGGGCGACTCTCGCATGGGTCAGGGCCGCTTCGCGATCAGCTCGATCTCAACACGCGCGCCGAGCGGCAGCCCCGCAACCGCGATCGTGCTGCGCGCCGGAA
>DBEG01000144.1 GCA_002293965.1 Actinobacteria bacterium UBA912
GAGTCTGGCGAAGAGCTCGGCCAGGATCGGCGGCTTGATGTTGCCCGCTGCCAGCAGATCCGCCGAGCTGAACACTTCGAGCGGAGTGCCGCTGAACACAATGCGTCCGCCCGGCGCAAGCACGTAGGCGAAATCCGCGAGCTGCCCCACACTGTCGATGTCGTGCGTCGACATCACGACGGTCGTCCCGTTGGTCGCAATCACCCTCGTCATGTCGAGCATCTTCTCGCGCGAGGCCGGGTCGAGTCCCTCGAAGGGCTCGTCGAGCACGAGCAACTCCGGTCTCATCACGAGCGCTCCGGCCAGCGCGACCTTGCGCTTCTCGCCGCCTGAGAGGTTGTGCGGCACGCGGTCCCGCAGGTGTTCTATGCCGAGCATGGCCAGCGTCGACATCACGCGTTCGGCCACGATCTCCTCGGCGATTCCGTATTGTCTGGGGGAGAAGGCCACGTCGTCGAAGACCGACGGTGCGAGCAGCTGCTCGTCGACGTTCTGCAGCACGATCCCGATGCGCTCGCGGATCGATTTCCACTCGCGCGACGGGTCGACACCGAATACCCTGACCAGGCCTTCCTGCGCGCGCAGCAGTCCCAGGATGTGGAAGAGCAGCGTGGTCTTGCCCGAGCCGTTGGGACCTAGGATCGCTACGCGCTGCCCCCGGGCGGCGACGAAGTCCAGCCCGCACAGGTCGACCTCGGTGCCGTCCTCGTAGGAGTGCCTGACGCAGCTGACGCGGATGACTTCGTCTTGCGGGCTCATCGGGACTTCCTTCCGATCGTGATCACGGCGACAAGGAGCAGCGCGCCCACCGCAGGCGCGATCCAGGTGTAGGGGTTGAGCGTCTCGGCCCACACGCGGCTGGCCGTCGAGGCGGCAGCGACTCCGGCGGCGACCGCGACCAGCGCCACGTCGACCGGCACACTCGCCGAGCGGACCGCAGTCACCCGCAGGCGACTCTCGTAACCGCGCAGGCGCATGATGTCGTGGTCGCGCTGCGCAAGGTCGATCGAGTAGAGCAGCGTTCCCGCTAGGGCGCGGGCGGTCGAGCGCGCGGTGCGCAGGGGCCTACCTGCCGTAACACCCGCACGCAGGCGCATCGCGGTCATGAGGTTCGCGAACTTACCCAGCAGCAGGAACGTCGAGCGGTAGGTCATGAGCAGCGCATCGCCAACAATGGCGGGAACGAGCCGCTGCAGCGGCGCGAAGACCTGCGGATAGGGGGTCGTGAGCATCATGGTTACCGCAGCAAGCGCCGCGACGACGGCTTTGAGGATGATCACCGCGCCGGTGATGACGTCAGGAGCCGCCGAGACAGCGAAGATCGCTGCGAAGATCGCCGGGTAGAGAGCGAGCGAGAACGCCAGGCCCGCGGGGGCTCGGGAGCTCGCGACAACGGCGGCAAGCAGCAGCCCGATCGCCGCAAGCACGAGGAGGTTCCAGTTCACGATGACCGCCGCGAGCACGAGCGCGAACGCCGAGAGCTTCGCCCATGGCGCCGCCTTGTGCAGCCACGACTCTCCGCGTGTCGCAGCCGAGTCGATGCTGGCGAGGTTCATCGGTGGGCGCCGGTCTCATCTCCGGGGATCGCCGCGCGGTTCTCGGCAAGTGCGCCTTCGAACACAAGCGAGGGCCGGACGCGGGCCACGAAGCCGATGATCGCCGCGATGATGAGCCCTTCGAGCAGCCATCCGATCGGGCCCAGCGTGAACACGACCGCGGCGAAGCGGCCTACCGACAGGGTTGCGGCGGCCTCGTCCTCGCAGGCCTCCCCGCAGCCTCCCGCGTGGGTGTCGGTGCAGGGCTCCTCGGCAGCGTCGTGCTCGTGCCCGCCCGCTCCGTGGTCGTGTGCGTGTTCGTCACCCGCGAAGAGCTTCGCGACGAAGACGCCGTCGCCCAACGGGTTCTCGAAGCGCATGTCGGCGGGGTCGAGCGCGCCGGTCTCGCGTGCGGTGAGCTCCTTGCCGCCGCCGAGCCACACGATGCCCACGAGCAGCAGCGTCGTGAGAGCGAGCGTCGGGACGGTCGCCGCGAAGGCCGCGATCGATGCGCGCCGCCTGCCGAGTGCCCGCGTGATCGTGCGGAAGAGCGCCCAGCCAATCAGCATCTCGGCGGCGATCACCACGGTGTTCAGCCCGATGACGGTCACGCCCCCATGTCCGACCAGCGCCAGAGCGGTCACGACGACGAAGGCCGCGATCGGCGCGAGCACGGGGCCGAGCAGCACGCCGCCAAGGACCGTCAGGTTGACGTGATACGCGATCGGGATGATCTCGCTCGACATCGCGACGAGCATCAGTGCCGCGATGACCCCGAGCAGCGGGACCTTGCGGCGGTGGTCCTCGGCGATCGCAAAGCGGCTGGCGATGCCGACGAGCGCCATTGCGGCGACCCAGCCTAAGACCCACAGCCATACAGGAAGCACGCCGTCGGGGATATGGATGTGCGACATGAAAGTCCTCCTCTTCAGTTACACGTTTTGCATACGCCGAAGATGGTCATCTCGTGGTCGGTGATCGTGAAGCCATTGCCGGTCGCGGCGGCACCGACAGTCTGGTCGAGGTGACACTCCACGTGCTCGACCGCACCGCAGCCGGTGCAGACCGCGTGATGGTGATGCCCGTCTCGGCCGCAGCGGGCGAAGAGTGCGGCCTCGCCACGTGCACCGACTCGCACGACGTACCCGGATTCCTCCATCGCCGACAGGGCGCGATAGATCGTGGCCAGACCGACACCGTTGCCTGCCGAGGCAAGCCCTTCGGCCAGCTCAGAGGCTGTGAAAGCGCCCGAAGTGGCGTCGACGGCCTGCGCAATCAGCATTCGGGCAGCGGAACGCCGAGCCGGCCCGTAAGGGTCGACTGCCTTGAGCGGCTTGTGCATGCGCGGCCTCCCTTCGGCGTGTGAGGGCATGTGAGAACGATTCTCACTTATACCGCCATTTTACCTCAGGAGCGATAGTGGGTAGCATGCAATCAGCAGAAAAATCGGATCGCGCGAAAGGAACACTGTGAACATCTCCCATATGCGGACGCTCGTCACCGTTGTCGAGCAGGGCTCTTTCTCCGCCGCGGCCAAGGTCATGGGCGTTTCACAGCCTGCGGTCACGATGCAGGTCCAGACGCTCGAGGCCGACCTCGGCGTCACTCTGTTCGACCGTAAATACCGCAAGCTCGAACTCACCGAGGCGGGCGAGGCGCTGCTACCGTTCGCGCGAAGTGTGCTCGCCGAGGTCGACAACGCGCGCTCCGAGATCGAGCGGCTCTCCAAAACGGTCACCGGCCGCCTGATCGTGGCTGCGAGCACCGCGCCCGGGCAGTATATGCTCCCGAAGATCCTTGGCGGGTTCCTGCGCGAGTATCCGCAGGTAGGGGTCGTCATCCAGATCGCCGACACGACCCAGGTGGTCGAAGCGGTCGCATCGGGCCAGGCGCATCTGGGGATCACCGGCGCGAAGGTCGCTGGCACCAAGGTCGTCTACGAGCGCATGGGCTCCGACGACCTCATCGTCATCTGCCCCAAGGACGACGCGCTCGCCACCGGGCCCGTTGAGCTCTCTGCACTCGCCGAGGCGCCCTTCATCATGCGCGAATCCGGCTCCGGCACGCGTCTGGCCACCGAGAAGATCCTGCGCGAGGCGTCGATCGACACCGCCGAGCTGCACGTCGTCACCGAGCTCGGCACCAGCGAAGCGATCGTGAGCGCGGTCGAAGGCGGCCTCGGAGTCGCCGTGGTCTCGCGCCTAGTCGCCGAGAAGGCACTCGCACTCGGCACCATCGCCGAGGTCTCCACCAGCGGCTTTCCGGCCACGCGCCCGCTCTTCGCCGTGCTGCCGCGCGGCACCAGGACCCGGGCCGCCGAGGCATTCCTCGGCCATCTGCAAAGCACGCAAGCGTGAGACGCGCCCATGTCGGCCATGCGCCCTGAGGCGGAGTTCGTCGTCTTCACCTTCGCCACGACGCACGATGCCCTAACCGCCGAGGAGCTGCTCAAGCAAGCCGGCCTCGACGTCGTCCCGATCCCCGCGCCGAGCTCGCCCATCGCAAAGTGCGGCCTGGCGATGCGTCTGCCCGCGAGCCAAGCCCTACCCGCCGAGGAGATCATGGCGGCTGGGGGAGTGGTTGGACATGCAAGTCACCATGTCCAACAGGATTGAACTCACGTTCAAGCTGACTGGAGCTTCGGTTGCGAAAGAAGGATTGAGGACCTTCCTACCACAAACTGGGGGCGAAGTGTTTACAGCGTGAGTCGCGCATGATAATAATATAAACAACATCCCTCGGGCTGCGGCCCGGGGCGCGAAGCCGCCGCAGTGCGGCTTCTGCACTTTGTAGGGGGAAGATGGGAACTGAGATCAGGACTCCAACGCGGGTCAACGTGTACATCGACGGCTTCAACTTCTACTATGCCGCATTTGTGGGAACTCAGGGGAAGCCGGGTCGCTATAGTGAGTTCAAGTGGCTTGACCTGCGATCTTACGTCAAGGCTGTTCTGGGGAGTACGTTCGACGTTGGTGAAATACGGTATTTCTCGACAAGAGTGAAACCAAGCACCGGCGACCCCGAGAAGCACTTACGTCAGGACGCCTACTTCAGGGCGCTTGGCGCCCATGCGGGAGTGGACATTCACGCCGATGGGCAGTTTCGCAAGCGCCACAAGCGAGGCAGACTCATCGAACCGGGATCTCCTCCAAGCATCGTCCAAGTCGAGGTCCTAGAGGAGAAGGGCGCAGACGTGAACTTGGCAAGTTGGTTGGTGTACGAAGCCTGCCAAGACGCCTTTGATGCTGCAGTCGTTGTGTCCGATGACTCCGATCTCATCGGTCCGGTAAGGATGGTCCAAGACCGACTTCACAAGGACGTTTTCGTCATTCACCTGCGCAATCGGCGTAGTTCATTCGCGCATGCTGCAAAGTATGTCTATAGGGGCGATAAGAGCCACTTCTTTGTCAAGAACCAGCTTCCGGACGTGATCGACCTTCCGAATGGGCAGATGGTTAGAAGGCCTTCAGCCTGGTAGTCCATGATTCTGCAGGCGATTTTTACAAAGTATACAAGGTTTATCAAATTTTGATAAATTGCCCGATGTCTGGGAGCAGTCTTGACTACTGTACCGTCCAGACGGTACAGTAGTCAGCCATGGAGCCGACAAGCACAATCGACAAGATACTATCCGCCACTTCGGACATCGTTGTTCACGAAGGTGTGCGCTCTTTGACCCTGGAGGCCGTTGCCCTACGGGCAGGCATCAGCAAGGGCGGGCTCCTCTACCACTTCTCCACGAAGCAGGCGCTACTCAGGGCGTTCCTGTTTCACACCTTCGAGGAGTACGAGGCTCAGATCCAGAGTCGAGCCGAAGAGCTGCCCAAAGGCCCCGGTCGCCTTCTGCAGGCTTCGATCGAGGTCGCTTTTGATCTCAGTCAGGCATCTGGGCTCGAGTATTTTGGCGCGATTGCCGGCGTCTTCGCCGAGTACCCTGATCTTCTTGACGCCCTTGGAGAGCGCGAACAGGCTCTCTACAGGTCAATCCAGGAAGACTCCGCCGATCCAGCGATGGCCACGGTTGTGACTTTGGCGCTTGAGGGTCTGTGGATGGCTGATCTGATGGGAACCGGCCCGAGCGAAGGGCCTGAGCGTGACGTCCTCCACAAGACCTTGACCGCCCTCGCAAGTGCCCGCCCGAAAGGAACCACATGAACGCGATAACAGCAGAGGGGCTCGTGAAGGTCTACCGAAGTCGCGGCAGGGAGGTCCGCGCCCTCGATGGCGTGGACCTGACCGTCAGGCAAGGTGAAGTCCTCGGCCTGCTCGGCCCTAACGGAGCCGGAAAGACCACGGCGGTGCGCATCCTTGCGACGCTGCTGCGACCCGACGCTGGCCGGGCGACGGTCGCCGGCTTCGATGTGTGCCGCCAAGCGCAGCAGGTCCGGCGCTCGATCGGCCTTGCCGGGCAGTTCGCCGCTGTCGACGAGAACCTGACCGCACGCGAGAACCTCTGGCTCTTCGGTCGTCTGTACCAGCTCCCAAAAGCCGAGGTGCGCAAGCGGAGCGCAGAGTTGCTGGCGCAGTTCGACCTGGAGGATGCGGCGGATCGGGTCGTCGTGACGTACTCAGGCGGCATGCGACGCCGACTGGATCTCGCGAGCGCTCTTATCGGCAGGCCGGGCTTGCTCTTCTTGGATGAGCCCACGACCGGACTCGACCCTCGCAGTCGCCTGGACCTGTGGAATGTCATGCGCCAACTGGTGCGCGGGGGCACCACTATCCTGCTCACGACGCAGTATCTTGAGGAGGCCGATGAGCTCGCCGACACCATCGTCGTCATCGATCACGGGCGGGTGATCGCGCGCGGCACCTCCGACGAGCTGAAATCGCAGGTCGGTGGCGAGCGCATCGAGGTCGTCGTCCACGACCGCGCCGATGTCGCCACCGCACGAGACATCCTTGAGCGCACCGGCTCGGGGCCGGCCACCCTCGACGAGCACACACGCAGGCTCACTCTGCGGTCCAACGGCGGCACCAAGGCGCTCGTCAGGATCATCGGCGAG
>DBEG01000075.1 GCA_002293965.1 Actinobacteria bacterium UBA912
CCGCGTGAACGAGACGACCCTGCCCGATACGGGATCCAGCGTGACCTCGACGCGCTCCTTCACGCGCTTGGTGGCGCACGTGTCGGCGTTGCGCTGCAACCGGGATGCGACGAACACCCACGGGGTGGAGAGCAGGGAGCGCACCAGAGGCTCCTTGTCCCGCCTGGGCTCAAGCAGCCCGAGCTGGTGCCCTTCGGCGGAAGGCGCGAAGCGTTTGATCGCTGAGTTGCGGCCCATGGCGGGGAGATCCTTGTCTGCCGAGGGGACGACAGTCTGTTGGGATTCCCGGCTCAGCCATTATACGAACACATGTTCGCATTCGCAAGTGCGATGCCCCGCCGCCCGCTCAAGCACCTCTCAGCGCGAGCATCACATCGTCATCAGTCACCTGATCGAACTGCCGATAGAACTGGCTGACCGAGTAGAAAGCCTCCGGTTCCTCCAGGGCCACTAGCGTGGCGATCCCCGAGCGGATCACCCGAGCCGCGTCCGCAGCTATCACGGGGACCGCAAGTATAACCGAGCCGGCCTTGTGTCGCTTGAGGTAGTCGACCGCCGAAAACGCAGTCAGGCCAGTGGCGATGCCGTCGTCGGCGAGGACAATCGTCTTGCCTGAGACGTCGATGGGCTCTCGGCCGATGCGGAAAAGCTCCCAGCGAGCCCGCACCTTGTCCTGGATCGGCGGCGCGTAGTGCATGACCTCTTCCATCGAATAGCCGGAGTGGGTGTTCAGGGTGACCTCCCCTTCGGAATCTACAGCCCCGATCGCGTATTCGGCATTCCATGGGGCCGGTATCTTGCTCGTGACGATCACGTCGAGCGGCAGGTCGAGTTCCTTGGCGATCTGAGCCGCCACGATTACTCCGCCGCGCGGAATCCCGAGGACTACCACGTCAGAGCGCCCTGCAATCTCCTCGGCGAGTCGCTCTGCGAGAAGGGTTCCTGCGTGAGTACGATCCTTGAACATCCCCGCTCCTTCCGTCACCTTCATATACCCGAAATCGAGGACGGGCCTACCGCCAAGGAATCGGGAACGCCTTAGCGCGTATCACACACCGGACGACGCAGGTGTATCTCGTCGCGGGAGAGGATCCCCGAGAACCCCGCCGCCGCCGAGCCGGAATCGTCGACGAGGCGCCCGATCGCGATGTCGTAGATCGTGAATCCGTGGCGCTGGTAGAAGTAGAGTAGCGGAATGTCGTCGTTGGAGACTGCGACCCTGACCAGCGGCAACCCACGCGAGCCCGCGTAGGCGATGGCCGCCTTGAGCAGCGCCGAGCCGACCGAGCGACCCTGGTGCTCTGGATAGACCGAGAGCAGGACTATCACGAGATCGCCGCAGGTCACGGCCATCGAGAGCAGCCCTGCGAGCTTGCCGTCCACCTCGGCGATCAGGTTTATGCCCGCCGTGATGTCGTAAGTGCGGTCGAACGCATCGATCTCGATCTCGCCGAGCGCTCGATCGCAGATCTCCTCGATCGCCTTGCGGTCCGCAGGACGCGCCTCTCGGACCTCGAAATCGATCTCGCCGCCCGGGAAGTGCTCCGAGCACATGATGGTCATGCGCGCCTCACCAAGGGGAAGGTCCTTCGCGCAGGACGGGCAGCGGTACTGCGGGTATGGCATGTCGAAGTCTGCGACTGTCATCGGTTGCACGCTCGTTTCGTGGACTCGTGTGAACGACTACACTGCGCATACATTTATACAGGTTCTTACCCGATTACGCACCCGCCGGGTACGTGCGTTAGAATCGAGACAGCGACACACCCTTCCGCTCGACCGACCCGTCCACGTCTACCCGCCGAGGAACGATGTCCGCCAAACCGCTGTATATCGATGAGCACCCTCTGTTCGCTGAGAGACTCCGCGCGATCAGGCTGCTCTACACCGACCTCGACGGGACCATGCTCGGGATCGGCGGCTCACTCTTCATCGACTCCAAGAGGCGACCGTCCCTGGTAGCTGCCGAGGCGATCGTCAGCATCAACAGCGCCTGTCTCGAGGTCGTCATCTGCACCGGTCGCAACCGCATCCAGGCGGCAGAGATCGCGAGATTGTGCGGCTGGCGAGGGTTCATCGCCGAGCTCGGCTGCGTCGTAGTGCCCGATCGCGGTGCCGAGCCCATCTACAACACCGGCGTCTGGGCTCCCGACTCGCTTCGTGCGGGCGAGACGCCCTTCGAGGCGATCGACCGGGTCGGCGCGCTCGATGCCCTGCGCGAGGCGTTTCCCGGCAAGATCGAGAACCACACTCCCTATCACACCAACCGCGAGGCGACCCACGTCCTGCGCGGATCGCTCGACATCAACGCCGCCAGGCAGGTCCTCGGCGAGCTGGATCTGCAGGTCGAGATCGTCGACAACGGGGTCATCCACCCGATCGCCACCACACTTGTGGACGTGGCCGAGGTGCATGCGTACCACCTGATGCCCGCCGGCGTCTCCAAGTCCTCGGCAGTTGCGCTCGACCTTACCCGCCGAGGAGTGGATCCGGCCCACGCGATGGCTTCAGGGGACTCGGTCGCCGACGTCGGGATTGCCGACTCGCTCGCGCTGGGCGTCGTGATGGGCAACGGCCTTGATGACGCTTCCGTCGCCGAGGCGATCCTTGCTCGCGAGAATGTGGCCCTCACACGCGGTCACAGGAGCGAGGGTTGGGCCGAGATGGCGATATCGTGGCTGGACGCGATCTCGCATGAGTGAGTGCGACGCCAAGGCGGAGTTGCGCCTGGCGATGCGCGCGGCTCGCCGCTCGATGTCCGCCGAGGACCGCAGCTCACAGGCGGCCGATATCGTCGCCCGTGTGCTCGCGCTGCCCGAAGTCGCCCGAGCCACCCGCGTGCTCGGATACGCCGCCGCGCCCGAGGAGTTCGACCCGGCACCGCTGCTCGAAGCCCTGGCGTCACGCGGAGCCGCCATCTGCCTGCCGAGGATCTGCGGCCCTGAAGCACTCTCGGCCCACGTGTGCCGCCCGGCCGAGGCCCTTGAGCCCGGCCCTTTCGGCATCTTGCAGCCCAGGTCGGATGCTCCCGAAGCCGGGCTTGCCACCCTCGAGCTCGTGATCGTCCCTGGCATCGCGTTCGACGCGCGGGGGGCGCGACTTGGATTCGGTGGCGGGTACTACGACCGGCTGCTCGCGAGCGTCCCCTCGGCAGTCAGGCTCGCGCTGGCGTTCGACTGTCAACTCGCCGAGAAGGTCCCCGAGGGCGAGCACGACGAGCGCGTCGACTTCGTCGTCACGCCGACGCGGCTGATCCGCGGCCAGCGGGCGCGCTAAGGGAGCTCGTCGAGGGTCACGAAAGTGTAGCCGCGCTTCTTGAGCTCGCGGATCAGCGGGCCCAGTGCGGCGATGGTGGTCGCCCGCTCGCCGCCGCCGTCGTGCAACAGCACCACCGCGCCCGGCCGGACTCCCGCGAGAACATCGGTGATGATCCGCGAGGTCGGCGGCTGGCGCCAGTCCTGAGGATCCACCGTCCACATGACGGTTCTCATGTCGAATCTCGCGACTTCCTTGTTGACGACGGCCGACGTCCGGCCACCCGGTGGGCGGAACCAGCGCGGCTTCACGCCGGCGACCTCCTGGATGGCTTGCTGTGCGCCGGTGACCTCGTTGCGGACCACCGGAGCGGGGGCGATGTCGAGACGCGCATGCGCTTGGGTGTGGTTGCCGATCGCATGACCCGCATCGCGAACGCGCCTGACGAGATCGGGCTGACGTCGAACCTGACTGCCGATCATGAAGAAGGTGGCCTGAACGTCCTCGGCAGCAAGCTCTCGCAGAATGGCGTCGGTCTGACCCGGCCACGGGCCATCATCGAAGGTGAGCGCCACGACCTTCCGGCCGCCGTTGATGCCGTGACGGCGGATCACCATGGCGTGCGCGGGCTCGATGACCTCGTCGGCGAACACTCGCACCGATGCCGCGCCGATCACCTGTCGGCGAACGCCGACGGCCCCCGGCTGCTCAAGGGCTTGCAGTGGTCCATCGCCGACGTACCTGATGGTGATTGGGTCGGGAACCTCGGTGACGATCTCGCTTTCGGCGACATCGGCGCCGGTGGCACTCGTGATGATGTCACCGTCACGCAGCGGCGCGTCCAGCGCGAGCCGGACCCCGTCGCGCGACAGCTCGGGCGTGGCGCCCCTGCCGCGTGCGACCATCTCGCCGTTGCGATCGACTAGATCACCTGCCGAGGAGGCGTACCACCCCTGCGCCAACACATCGGCGGCGGTCAGTGGCCCGACCCAAGCGCGCTTCACGCCGTCGACTTCGACTTCGACATGCGCGAAGGCGGGCAGCGAGACCGTGCCCAGTGCCGCGATCAGCACGACCGTCGTCGTCAGGCGCAGAAGATCGAGGCGCGCTTCCGGCGGGCGCCCTGGTGACCGATAGCCCATGCGCCCCTCAGCTCGATATTCTCGCCACGCGACCGCCAACCAGGGTCAGCAGCTTCTCCCGGTCCATGCGGACCATGGACTGCGGAGTCCCCGCCGCTGGGTAGAGTACATCGAACCTGCCGAGCGAGTCGTCGACCAAGACTGGCAGCTCCTCGGGCAGATCGAACGGCGACACGCCGCCGATCGCATACCCGGTCGCCTC
>DBEG01000132.1 GCA_002293965.1 Actinobacteria bacterium UBA912
CCGATCAGCTTGCCAAGTGAAGGTTTCGGCATCAACGCCTCTTTTCGTCCGACTGCTCTATTCTGGTTTTCGTGAAAATGCGCACAACGCCTCCCACACCTACACGATAATCCAATTGTAATCCACGTTCAATGATCGCATCTACAAAATCTCCACATTCTATGGGGTGTTCCCAAGCTTCCTCAGGCTGGTGGGCGCAGGTGCTGGAGTACAACGCCCTCTCTAGACGACGGCAAGGACCAAGGAGACCTCCACCGGAGCCGCAAGTGGGAGGCTTGCCACGCCCACAGCTTCACGTGCATGCGAGCCGTCCTGCCCAAAAGCGATGCTGAGCACCTCGCTCGCGCCATCGATGATCGCCGGATGACGCGTGAACTCTGGGCTTGACGCCACATATCCGACGAGTTTCACAGGATGCGCCCAGGCGCCCGGATCGCAGACGGTCGATGCCGCGACAAGACAGTTCACTGCACACAGCCTCGCACATTCGATGGCCATGTCGATCGAGACCGCGACATCGACTGCACCCTCGGCCATCAATATCCCTCCCCTGACCGGGAGTTGCCCCGATGTGTATACCAGCGAACCAACTCTGACCGCCGGAACATAGAGTCCCACCGGGACCGGGGCTGGCGGTACCTCGATGCCTGCTGCCCTCAATCTATCGAGCACGTTACCCGAGGTCATGTGAGTTCCTTACTTGAGCAGGAGCGAGTCCGCGACCCGATTGAGATCCACTATAGCCGAGGATATCTGGCGCGAGCTCTCTGCCGACTGTTGACTGACCTGCGCAACCTCTCTCATCGAGAGTACGACCTGATCGGATGCGGTCCTCTGTTGCTGCGTCGCGATCGATATCTGCTTGGCTGCATCCGTGGTGTTCTCAACCTGCCGAACGATGCGATCCAGTGAATCAGCTGTCAGCTGAGCAAGCTGTTTGCCCTCTTCAACTTTCTGAGCGGTGCGTTCGGTGGACATGATCAACTGTGATGACGAAGTCTGTATCTCTCGGACGACACGCCCGATCTCTTGTGTCGAGTCGGTGACGGAGTCAGCCAGCTTCCGTATCTCCTCGGCTACAACCGCAAACCCTTTGCCCGCCTCGCCGGCTCTCGCCGCCTCGATCGCTGCATTGAGCGCCAGTATCTTGGTCTGCTCGGCGACGTCATCGATGATGACCAACACGCGGCCTATCTCCTGACTGCGCTCACCGAGCAC
The DNA here is from genome assembly GCA_002293965.1 of Actinobacteria bacterium UBA912. Classification (GTDB taxonomy): domain Bacteria; phylum Actinomycetota; class Coriobacteriia; order Anaerosomatales; family UBA912; genus UBA912. The sequence continues at coordinate 1,219 of DBEG01000132.1, forward strand.
AAGGATCCTGTCTGAAGCATGTTGAGTGCTGGCCCGGATCTGCTCGATGCCCTCAGCTGTGTCGATGACGGAGCGCATGCCTTCTTCGACGGTCGCGAGTGTTCTTTCTGCGGTCGCGGCCACGGAAGACGAGTTCTCAGCGATCTGTTTGGAGGTCTGCGCCAGCTCTTCAACGGTCGCCGATGTCTGAGTCACCGCGGCGGCTTGCTCTGCCGCACCGGATGCCTGTTGTTCTGTGGCGGCAAGAACCTGACTGGTCAGGGCACGGAGTTCTGCGTTGATGGAGATCGCTTGGTTGATCACATTGTCAGCGCGGTGAAGGAGCTTGGTGACTTCTTGCTGCATGTCATCGACGCTGCCAGCGGCTTCGACAGAGAACGATGTGCTGCGTTGAGTCTCCTTGAGTACATCTACAAAGAGCGATCGGCTGACCTTCAGGGCCACGAAGATGCAGAACATTCCCAATAGAACGCCGGCAGCGATACATAGTATCCAGAATGCTATGTTCATCGCTGGGCTCACGGGATCGACGAAAAACGAAGCTGCAAGAGGGAAAGCTACACCGATACCCACACCGGCTAGCAGCATGGTCACCACGAGTCGACGGCCAGTCTTCGATAGTCTCAAGTCAGCCAACTTCACTCCAATCAGAGGAATATGTGTTCACATCTTAGCAATGGTGCGGGAAAGAGGCCACGTTCCACTTCCGACTTGCACTCGTATACCCCATAGGGTATTATTCGATCCGGTGCCCAGAATTGGGCTGATACAAACCACTGGAACAAGGCGGTAGCCATGGAGAATCCTATATCCGTACAAGTCTTCGACAACACATCGGTGAGTAACTGCTTCTCGGTAGGTTGAGGGCCCTCCTGGTTTCCGGAGGAGATCACCGCTATGGTCGCGCAAGAGTTGAACCGTCGATTCGGCGAATCGGTCTCAGTCGCCTATCTCGACGCATCGAACAAACAAGTCCGAGAGACCCACTCGGAAACGATCCGGTCGATCGAGACCAAGGGGCTGCTCTATCCCGTCACGCTCATCGATGGCGTCCCCAGATTCGAGGGCAGCGTCTCCTACCCTTCGATCATGAGGGCCGTAAGCGAGAAAGCCACCGACATCTGTCAATGATTCCCCTGGATTCCCATGGGGATCGATTCCGTATCAATCCCTGGCGCGTTCGATCTTGTCCAACAACATGCCGACAAGGCCTTTGTCGAGAAAGTGGTCCCACGCTGTGACTCTTGCCGACTCTTCAAGTCGTTTATCGTAGGCAGACCGCTTCTTCGCATCACTGAGTACCGAATACGCATCGTTGATCCGTTGCATCTTAGTGGTTGAATCATCGAAGCCGGGCGAAGTCGCCGAAGCGGTTCGGTCAGGGTGATACTTCATGCATAGCGCCTTATATGCCTTCTCGATCACTTCCGGCTCGGCATCTCTATCGACCTGCAGGGTCTTGTAGTGACTCATTGCTTGCTCCCTAGTGCGTCTTCATCAGTGGAGATTGCATACCTCCTCGGGAACCACCCTCGCATCCAGGTATATCTTCTCGGGAGAAGGGCAGGCCGGTCCGGCTATTCGGGCCGATTCGGGGCAGATGGTGACTTCCGTGAGGCCTTCTGCCGGAGCTGGCGTCGTTGTCCCGCTGGCGGGGGCTTGCAGAGTCGGTGCTACTGCGGGCTTTTTCAGGAGAGCTTGGGCCCGAGACATGAATGCACCCCATATCTGTGTGGGAAAACTGCCCCCGCTCACCTGGATACCCCGGACATTGGTCATGTCCACCTGTCCCTCTCGGTGTCCGACCCATACACCAGTCACGATATCTCCCGTGAATCCGACGAACCATGCATCCCGATATGACTGTGTCGTGCCGGTCTTCCCGGCGACCGAGAGTCCTGGTATGCGTGCAGCGGTGCCAGTGCCCGCCTCGACGGTACCGACAAGCATCGCTGAGACCTGACGGGCTACCCTCTCCTCCATGACCCTCTCACTTGAGAGGGGCGGCTCCCAGACGATATCGCCTTCCGAGTCGGTCACTCGTGTGACAGCCACCGGGGCCACCCGTAGACCGCCGTTGGCGAAGGTTCCGTAGGCAGATGTCATCTCCAACGGCGAGACGCCGATCTCCATCCCGCCCAGCGCTATCGCCGGATTTGGATCAAGTGGACTCGTGATACCGGCCCGTTTGGCCATATCGACGACTGACTCCGCTCCCATATTCATGATCAGTCGGGCGTAAACGGCATTGACAGACCAGTCCGTAGCGGTCTGAAGAGTCACCCTCGGAGCGGTGCTCTCGTTCTCGTAGTTATTGACGGTCCATATCCCGTCGGTGACTCTGACCGTGTAAGGAGTCGCATCGAAAACCTGAGTGGGCGATACCCCCCGCTCGATAGCCTCCGCCAGAACAAAGGTCTTGAACGCCGAGCCAGGTTGACGGCGCCCCTGCGAAGCAAGATTGAACTGGTTGGTAGCAAAATCACGACCCCCGACCATGGCAACGATCCCGCCCGTCTTGCTTTCGATTGCAACGATCGCATACTCCGGATCTTCCGCTCGACCCAGCAGGGCAGAAGCGGCCTTCTCGGCTTCTCTTTGAAGATCAGGACGAAGGGTGGTGTATATCCTCAGTCCGCCAGTGAAGACGGGATCGCTGCCCAGCTCCTCTATCAGTATCTGCTTCACATGTTCCACGAAGTACGGAGCCACAGCGGGGGCTTCCTTACGAGGCGCAAGTCCTATATCAAGCGAACCTGCTTCGCTTCTGACTGTCTCGGAGATCAGTCCGTGCTGCTCCATGGTTTCCAGGACCTCGTTTCGCTCGCGCAGAGCGACCTCGGGTGCATTGATCGGAGATCGGGCGCCGGGCGAATCGATCAGGGCTGCGAGGATGGCAGACTGATGTAGCGTGAGTTCGGATGCCCTGACTCCGAAGAATCGACCAGCTGCTGCTTCGATGCCATAGGCACCGTGGCCGAAATACACGGTATTGAGATAGGTCTCAAGCAGACGGTTCTTGTCGACCCGGGTGTTCAGCTCGTGCGCTAGAAGGGTTTCTTGGACCTTGCGAATGATGGTGCGCTCTTCATCAGGAAACATCATCTTGACCATCTGCTGGGTTATCGTGCTTCCAGTACCTGCCGAACGACCCCCGCCGATGCCTGCCGAAGCCAATATCACATCGAGATCGAAGCCCCTATGCTCGAAGAATCCTGGGTCCTGGGTGACTACGACCGCATCCTGGAGGGTCTGTGCGATTGAGTCCATCGGCACGATGGTGCGATCCTCGCCCGCATGCCATTGGGCGATCAAAGTGCCATCGGACGCATACACATTCGAGGTTTGCGCAGCTTCGAACATGAGGGGGCCCTCGTCGAAATCCGGCAGAGTGGTCGAGAGATAGAATATGTAGAACCCCACAGCGATGAAGACCACCGCGCACAGCGCGAAGACAGAGGCCGAAATCTTGAGCAAAGCCGCCACGCGGCCCGAGACAGCCACTCGATTCCTCTCGAAACCTTACAGGTCGGGTAAACTGAATTTCGACAGCATTCTTGTTCGAGATCACCTAGCAGAAAGCGAACCTCGACCATGGTACCACGCGAGAATGACTCCGACTCCGTCGGGTCACCCAAGATGAGAGGGGGACTTTCTGGGGGTCTCCTCAATCAATGGGCCCGGATGTTGACAGTCGCGCTGCGACCGTTCTTCGGATTGCGTTCGGCGCTAGTGCGTCCGCGCATCCCGATGCCGGATGCAAGAACTTTCGCGACAGACTGGACCAGGCTGCTTTCGGCCGGACAAGACTCAGCTGGACGCTCAACGGCAGCGTTGGTCGTATTCGCCGTAGTTGTCGCGGGGATAGGTGCAGCAGCGTCTGTGTTGATCAGCGATCAAGGGGCGTTACAGGCGATCGTGGGCGCTCTCATCGGCATGGGATGGGTGATGATCAGGCTGCCGATCATGCAAGCGGTATTCCGCTCGACCGACCCTGTGACGACATCGCGCCTGACCGAGTCGTGGGTTGCAGGATCAGTGCCGTATGTTCTGGCCGTCAATCCGCCATTGCGGGTCATAGCGTGGCTGATAGGGGCCGTGCTGGCCTATCGGGTGTTGTCGAAGGATGGGACTGACCCCAGGAGAGTACGATCAACGATCGCGATCAGCTTCGGATTCGAGGCCGTCGGAGCACTCGCTGTCCTCTCCACGCGCTACGTGATGGTGATTCTGGAGCTCATCTAGCGGAGTCTCACACGATTGCCGGCTCTGGGGAGAATTTCTCGGCAACTACGATGCCGCCTAGGATCAGCAGGGCGCCCAGGATCTGAGTCGGCGCAAGACGCTCCCCGAGGACCAGGGCGGCCAAAGCTACCGTGAATACCGGTTCGAAGGTGGAGACGATCGCGGCTCTCGATGCTCCCAGACCACGCAGCGCTTTGAGATACAACAGTATCGCGCCGAATGTCGGGAACAGCACTATGGCCCCGAGTAGTGTCCACGTGACGGTGTCCCATTCCTTGGCGGCAAGCGGCGTCGAGGTGATCCACGCCGCCGTCCCACAGAGGATGGCGGTGAACACGAACAGGTACACCATGAGGGTCGTACGTGGGCGACCGGGCAGCCAGCGGTGACTCACCAGAGTGAACAGGGCATAGCCTGCGGCGGCACCAAAAGCAAGGAGGACTCCCGTCGCCGAAGTCTCGACTCGCCCCGTGGCTGGGCCGACCACGAAAACGCATCCCGCAAATGTGAGACCCACAGCCCACGCTCTGCCATTGGTCAAGGGGACGCCGAAGAACAGCCTCTCGGCGATCACCACTATCGCGGGGTAGGTGTACAAGATGATCGCTACGATGGCGACGTCGGCGTGGGTCAGCGCGAAGAAGAAGCAGATGGAGGCTGCCCCATAGCCCGCTAGCGAAATCACGGCGTAGCGGCCTACGTCGGCGACAGGGGCCAAGAGCTTGCCGGGCCTGGTGATGGCCATGTACGATGCCAGCAACAACGCCGCTAGAGCAAAACGCCAAGTGAGCAACTGTAAAGGCGATGCTCCGCGTTCGTAAGCCAGACTCGCCAAGATAGCGAGTGTCCCGAAGCACGCCGCCGACAATACGGCGTACGCCAATAGCCCAGATGATGTCCGATTCGAACTGCTCACAAGGTTGATAAACTGCCACGAGAGGCAAGCGAAGTCAAGGAGGCCGGTAGTGCGTCGTGCGTCGAGATGGGTCCCTGCCATCAGCCTTGCGTCGATCATCTGGTGGTCTTCATCCGTGCCTGGCTCGGATATGCCACCAAGCGACTTCAACTCGCTTGCCCACTTCGCGGTGTACGCGCTCCTTGCCGTGGCGATCCACTTCGCGCTGAGCCGTGACCATGATGCAGAGACGACGTGGATCCTAGCGATATTGCTCGCATCGGCTTACGGAGCTATCGACGAGATCCACCAGTCCTTCGTACCAGGCAGGTCGCCGGACATCGTGGACTGGGGATGGGACACCCTGGGGGCAGCTGTCGGAGCTTCGGCGGCACACAGGGCGAGGAGTCGACGCAAGCGTCAGCCTACAGGACCAACAGCCGAAGGCTGATCGAGCTAACGACTTAGGTCGGGTGCCTCAGTAGGAGTCTGCCGAATCGTCCTCATAGTCGGAATCGTTCTCCTGGCGGGGACGCTCGAGATGCTCTTCATACACGCCCTGACCGGAGCCACTTCTTCGACCGTTACCCTCGGCACCGGAGTCAGAATCCTCGCTTTCCTGGTCACGTCGTCCTCTGGGTGCCTCAGACTCGCGTTCCTCGGCAGGTTCGACTTCATCAGCCGGCTTCTTCGGCTCTACAGAGTCACGCTCGTAGTCGGTTTCATCTCCACGGTACTCCGACTCATCAGCATCGGTTGCTGACGGGGCAACGGGAGCGAGCTTCCTCTCGATCGGCTCCTCGATCTGTGGTTCGAGCGGAACCTGCCCCACTCCAATCTTTGAAGCAGCCTCTCTGATCGGATACAGCGTGTCGCCAGGCGCAGACCGCATGACGGCGTACGCGGTTCCGCCGAAAAGAGCGACGGCAAGAGCCGCCAGGGCTACCATTCGCACCAGGCGGATGCCCGGACGAACGGCGGCAGGTGGGAGCGCGCTGCGGACAGAGGCCATAGTGGCCGCACGGACCCTCTGCCGCGTATCCTCGGGCATAGGTGTCTCGGCGAGTCTGACGGCTCTCTCGAGTGCTTTATGTGTCCTGCTAGCTCTCATCATTGTGCTCTTCTACTATTCGAGCCAGCCTCTTCATGGCCCGATGCTGTAACGCCTTGACCGCGTTTTCTGTGCGGTCCAAAACCTTTGCGGTGGATCTCACATCCATATCCCAGATGAATCTGGCGACTACGACTGCGGCCTGCTCGCTGGTCAGTTTGGAAATGCTCGCCTTCATCATCTCTGCGTCCACCTTCGCCAGCACTACTTCGTCTACCACTACCGGGTCTTGTTCCGTGTAGCTCTCTATATCCTCGACCGGTTCGGGAACCTTCGCGTTGCGCCTGTGATGGTCGACGATCGCATTGTGCGCGATCCTAAACAACCATGCCGAGAAGGGCGCTCCCGTTTGCCGATACCCTGCCATCGCCTCGAATGCCTTCAGGAAGACCGTTCCGGCGATGTCCTCGGCATCATGTTCGGTGCCGACACGGACCCGAATGTATCCATAGACTCGATCGGCGTAGATGTCGAAGATCGCTCCGAAAGCCTCGGCGTCTCCCCTGACGGCTCTCTTCACAAGCCTGTCAACGTGCCTTTCTCCGAACAGCCGTCTCAAAGTGGTCTCCTGAAGGAATAACGTGATGGCCCCTGTAAAGGTTACGGGTATGCGCCCGTAAGTATATGACGCAACCAGATGTGACTTAGTATATGCCACTCTCTGACGCAGCTTGTGGGTCGATTCCCAGCTGGCGGACTTTGATCATGAAGTCATGGGAGTTATGCGCCATCGCCTTGGCGTCGTCCAGCGTGATCTTGCGATCCGTGTAGAGCCGCAGGAGACTTTGATCGAACGTCTGCATCCCGTAGTACTCCCCGTCCTCCATGGCATCACGGATGATGTACGTCTTGTCGGGATCCATTATGTATTCTCTGATCGTGCCGGTGGTGACCATGACCTCGACTGCAGGAACGAGCCCGCCGTTGATCGAAGGGATCAACCTCAAAGAGATGATCCCCTTGAGCGTTGAAGCCAGCATCAAACGGATCTGCTTTTGCTGATATGGGGGGAAGAAGTCGATGATCCTGGTGATGGTCTCTGTGGCGTCTATGGTGTGGAGGGTTGAGAGTACGAAGTTGCCGATCTCGGCAGCTGTCATCGCTGCGGCTACGGTCTCATGGTCGCGCATCTCACCGATCAGGATGACGTCCGGATCCTGCCGCACGACATGACGCAGGGCATCAGCATAGCTATCGGTGTCTATGCCGATCTCGCGCTGGTTGACGATACATTTATTGTCCTGATGCAAGACCTCGATCGGATCTTCAATGGTGACGATGTGGCCGTCCCTCGTCGCATTGATGTGATCGATCATTGCGGCGAGCGTGGTGGTCTTCCCCGAACCTGCCGTTCCGGTCACCAGTACAAGACCCCGGGGTTCATTGGCGAGTGCTCGAACGGTCGCTGGGAGCCCCAAGGACTCTATACTCTCTCGCTCGGTGGTGACGCGTCGTAGTGTCATCCCGATGCTTCCCCGCTGGTGGAACACGTTCACACGGAAGCGCCCTACCCCCGCCAGCGAATACGCGAAGTCGATCTCACGGCGCTGTTCGAATGAGTGGGCCTGACGCTCATCCATCATCCCTACGGCCAGGATCCGCGTCTGCTCCGGATTCAACGCCTGGAACTGCTCCCGCAGCACTATGAGGCGCCCATTGAGTCTAACCGCAGGAGGACTCCCCGCCTTCAAATGAAGGTCGGATGAGCCTTTCTCGGTCATCAGTTTCAGGAGCCCGTCAATCTCGGCCATCAGCTACCACCTTGGAACGTCCACACATCCAATTAAGACGATACATCACTCGATATCGGCATGTTCGGGCGGTCACTCCAGTGCTGAAACATCAGGGACGTGTGGCACCCGCGAAATCGCGCCGTGTCATTGGGTCGATCGAAACCACATCTCCGGCGCGCGGAGAGTGGATATACCTGCCCCCACCCACGTAGATGCCTACATGATGGATCGGCCTACCGAAGAACACCAAGTCGCCGGGTTCCAGGTCCTGCCTGGACACACGCTGTCCGACATTGATCTGCTGCCTGGATATCCGCGGAAGCGACACCCCAACCTGACGGAACACGAATCGCGTGAAGCCGCTGCAGTCGAATGAGTTCGGCCCGGTGGCCCCCCACTTGTATGGGGCGCCCAGGTACCGCCTGGCGACATCAATGACCTCGCTGCGAGCAGCCCTCGTCGGGGGCGGGAAATTGCGTCCACGTGGTTCCCGTTGGAAAGAAGCTGTTCTAAGCTCGGCTTCGGCCCGGGCTCGATCCGCACGCTCGATTGCAGCGATCTCTCCTTCAATCCCTTGGAGCATACGCCGACGATCCGCCAGCTTGCCCTCGATGGAGGCCTTGCGGGCTGCCATGATGCCGAGTGCCTCGGCCGCCGCTGCCTCTTGAACAACGAGTTCGGCCGCATATCTCTCCGCCTTGGCCCGCTCTTCCTTGAGCGAGCCGACGTTTTCGGCCTCTTCGCGATTCATCTCCTCGAGCAGCTTCCATGCTGAGGTGAACTCATCGAGATCTTCGGTACTCAGCAAGACCTCGACGAACTGCAATGGTCCTCGGCGGTACATAGCATCAGCGCTCGCCGACAAGTACTCCTCGAGAACAGATATCCTTGCGTTGGTCTTCTCAAGCTCCGAACGCGTCTCGCGGATCTTCTGGGTGACCTTCGCATGATTCTCGGCAGCTTCGTTGTGATCCTCTGCGGCGAGTGCCAGCTGTCTGTCCAGCTCATCGAGCTGGGTCTTGACTCGCCGGGCCTCCTCGCGCCTCTCGGCTAGCGCCGGATTTGCTACAGCAGAACCCGCGGCTACCTGGAGCGCCAGAGCCGCGAGCAACGTGATCATAGCTATGCGATATAGGGTCTTCAGGGTCATCCCTCCCCAGAACAAGGGTTCCGATTCTACTCAGATACACTACCAAAGTGTACCACCATTGCATCTCTTTGATCGTGGGAGAGCATATTCCGGGCCAACAACGCACTCAGCGAGCATCCTGATCGGGTGCCTGAAGAGGGTGGGGCGAAGGGCTCCTCCCGTGCCACAGATGCCTGAAGGCCTCCAGTGCACTCGCAGTCTCAGTGCCGAAAATGCCATCCACGGCATGGCCACAACTGCGCTGGAACTCTCGGACCGCTGCTTCTGTTCCGGCTCCGAAGATGCCGTCCTCAGCGCATACACTGAACCCCAAAGCATTCAGTGCCCCCTGCAAGACCCTCACGTCATGCCCATGGAAGTGTGGCAGCCGAAGATACAGCATCCGATCACCGAGAATGAAGGTGCTATCGACCAGCGCTGACCAGGTCGCCTGTCCGACCACTCCGTCATCAGGTAGGCCATGTTCGTGCTGAAAACTACTGACGGCCTCCTGAGTCCTGCCGAGGAACACTCCATCAACACCGGTTCTTCCCAGGTCGTACCCGAGCATCAACAGGCGTCTTTGAATATCCTCTATTGCAGGGCCTCTGGTGCCCGGAGTTATCGGTTTCACCGCTGGCCAGCCACCCGGACCTGGTTCTTTCCGGCCCTCTTGGCAATATACATGGCCCTATCGGCCTCTTCGAGCAATCCAGAAGCTCGAGTCGCGTTGCCCGGAAAGGATGCTACCCCCAACGAGATCGTCTTGTGGACCGCTGGTATGTTATGCCCGCCTCGAAACTCGGTTCCCTCGACCTCTTCGCGGATCCTCTCCGCAACCGAGCGGGCTCCCTCAGCATCTGTTTCGGGAAGGAGGACCACGAATTCTTCCCCTCCGTATCGGGCTGCGACGTCGATCTCTCGTAAGTTGCTGCGAATGACCGCGCTGACCGTCTGAAGCACCTTGTCTCCTCTTGGGTGACCATAGGTGTCGTTGAAGGCCTTGAAGTCGTCGATGTCGGCAAGGATCAGCGAGAGGCTATGTCCGAAGCGCTCCGCTCGGATGAACTCCTCGGCCAGGCGCTGTTGGAAGTATCCATGATTGTATAGTTCGGTCAACCTGTCCGTTACCGAGAGTCGTTCCAGCTCCTCATGGAGCAGCGCACTTTGCAGCGACAGTGACGACTGATTCCCAATGACTTGCAGCCGATCGCTCTCCAGCTGGGTCAACGCTCGATAGATCGACGATCCTACGACCAGAACGCCCATGACCTGATCCCCAGTGCGAAGTGCAACCGCCGCCTGTGAACGAATGACGCCAGGAAAGGTGAACCAACTGGATGATTCGGATTCGTATGGCACATCCTTCTCCTGCGCCGTCCCGTCCCTGAATGCGGCCCCCAGGATGGTCTCCTGGACAGGGATGGTGGGCCTGAAGTTGTCCTCGGATCTTCCTTGGAATGCTGCAAGTTGCAAGGTCCAATCCTCGCGTGACACGAGATACACGCAGGATATCTCCGCGCCCAAGATGCCATTGGCACCATCCACGATCAGGGAGCATACGTCGTCGACTCGGCTGTACGAGGTGAGGGCCTTGAAGAACTCGTGCGTGAAGAATATCTCGGCGAGTCGTCGCTCTAACTCTTCGTTGGTGCGCTCCAACTTGACTTTGTTCTCCTGAAGATTTCGCTCATGGCCACGGATCCTGTCGTAGGCAACCTGCAGCTCCACGAACAACTTCTCCTGCTCCTCGCCTCGCTTCTTGGCTACCAACAGGTCCCAGATCAAGCCGGATCCGATCGAGCCTATGAGCTCCACCTCGGCGGGACGCTGGGACTTGAGTGAGCGTTGGATCTCCTCGTCATCCGATATGTCGATGATGAGGTCTAAGGCGGGGATCTGGTATATCTCGGTGAAATCAGACGTTGAGAACAAACCAAGATCCGCCGCAAGGCGACTGGCCGGTGCGGTCGGATTGGGAGAGCTGACAGCTACGATCTCGACATTGTCTGCTTCGCTGAGTAAGCGAAGGATTGAAGCGGCTCGAAGATTGCCGCCCACGATGGCAACGCGGAATCTGCCAGGGGTCGAGTCCAATGATTGCGCCTTGGCTCCTTGAATCTTGTCGATGATTCGTTGTTCTCTTTGTGGGTTCACAGTCTAATCACACCATACACATAGCTTCGGACCAGGAACAGACCTGTGTCTAGATGTAGCTCGACAGTCCTGGCATGTCGTTCACCAGTATCTTCGGCAATTAGAGGTATTCGCAATAGCCTTAGCTGGTTCTTCGCCTCGACGACATTCCGCTGTCCTATGCCTGCCAATAGCCCGTCGAACTGGAACATCGAGGCTCCGCCGGCCATCTTTGCGACTAGGGACCTCCTCTTGGATCCGAGGGCCTCAAGGCGCCTGACCATCTCAGGAAGGGCAAAGACGACGAATCGTTCATTGTTTCCAGGATGCTGGTGTCCCAGCTNGGCGGGCAACCTCGCATGGGCCAGGGCGCCCCTTTTCAGCACGGAGTCCCAGAGTACGACTCCGACACAAGAGCCCAAGCCTTGGTCACCAGATACTCTGGGTGGGTGGCAACGCCGAGTGCGCCGAGGCCGACTTCGACGGCGGTCCCACGTGGTTCACTGCGATCCGGTCTAGGATTTGGCGCCATAGGAAATCACTTGACTCCAAGTCTTCCCAGGATGACCTCGAGTGCCTCGGTGTCGGGCAAGAATAGCAGGGCCGTGTCGACAGAGGCATCCTCGCTGGTGAATATGGTTCTTACGAAGATCGTCTCATCCGACAAAAAGCTCATCTGTATCGCAACGCTCTCGAGTACTGCGCCTGCCATAT
>DBEG01000074.1 GCA_002293965.1 Actinobacteria bacterium UBA912
TCAGGCGAAGAGCCATATACTCTGGCGATGGTACTTTCCGAATTCGGTGCGGGCCGCCCTGGATTCCGTTTCGAAATCACAGCAACCGATCTCTCTTCCGCTATGCTGCGTGTTGCGCAGACGGCAATCTACCCGGAGCAGCGTGTTTCTGCGGTACCATCCGCATACACTAGGAAGTACATGATGAGAAGCAAGGATCGTTCTCGCGCCGTGGTGAGGATTGTACCGGGTTTGAGGGCGCAGGTTCGCTTTGGGCGAGTCAATCTGAAAGAACGCTTTCTCTTTGAGGAGCCATTCGATATTGTATTCTGCCGTAATGTCCTCATCTATTTCGACCGGGAAGGGCAGATAGACACTTTGCGGCGGTTATGTGAAGCAATGAGGGGCGGCGGATATCTCTTCGTCGGCCACTCTGAGACCTTGCATGGGATGGATCTGCCTCTTCGGCAGGTTGCTCCGACTGTGTATCAGCGCCTAACCTGATGGGTAGGTATTTAACCGATTACGAGCATCTCACCGGGGTGCATCTGCACCCAGGCGAGTTGCTGATGAGTAGCGAGCCTTTGCGCGTTACGACGATCCTCGGATCGTGTGTAGCTGTATGCATGTTCGATCCGGTCGGACGCAACGGCGCAATTTGTCACGCCGCGCTTCCTAACGCACCCACGGTGCTTCATAAAGACCCATTTCGCTATGCTGATGAGGCGATACTCTACCTGTTGGAGCGATATCGCAGGATGGGTGCGCCGACTTCGCGACTCGTGATCAAGCTGTTCGGCGGGGCAGATGTGCTTGGAGGCAAGCCACGCGATGGATACGTGTCGATCGGGAGACAGAACACCATGGCCACGGTTGAGACCTTAGGGTGGGAAGGTGTCAGGCCGACGGTGAATGAAACCGGAGGCGAGAGCGGTCGCAAAGTCGTTTTCATCAGTCATACGGGTGATGTGTTCGTGAAGAAGCTCGGGAAGACGGCGAGCCGTATTGCCGAGACACACGGCGGGAGCTGAGCGTTGGGTAGGAAGAGGAGAATAAGAGTTCTGGTGGTCGATGACTCGGCGGTAGTCCGTGCGACGATGGAGGCCATCCTATCATCGGCTCCTGACATCGAGGTCATCGGGGTAGCCGCCGATCCGTTCCTAGCAGCTAACAAAATCCGAGACCGAGTACCCGATGTGATAACACTCGACGTGGACATGCCTCGCATGGACGGAATCACATTCTTGCGGAAGATCATGTCCCAACACCCTATTCCCGTTGTGGTTTGTTCGGCATTGACGCAGGAGGGCGCACAGACCACCATGAAGGCCTTCGAGTACGGTGCGGTGGAGGTCATCGCCAAACCGCAGCTGGGCACCAAGCAGTTCCTGGAAGAATCTTCCGCAAGGATTCAGGATGCAGTGCGTGCCGCTGCTTCTGCGCGCATTGAGCTACTCGGGCGCTCCGTTCGCAAGCCCGTGGAACCCAAGCGTTCTGCCGATGCTGTGATCCCGAAGAGGCGGGTGCAAGCAATCGAATGTACTACCGACAAGGTGGTCGCCATCGGAGCATCGACTGGGGGAACGGAAGCAATTCGGACGCTTCTAGCATCTATCCCGGCTGATGGGCCGACCATACTCATCGTCCAGCACATGCCTCGCGAGTTCACGCGTCACTTCGCGCAGCGTCTAGACGATGTCTGCCGAATCCACGTCAAAGAAGCCGAACAAGGCGATATGGTCCTCTCAGGCAGAGTGCTTATCGCCCCGGGGGACAGGCATATGGTGCTTCGGAGGAACGGGGATAGGTACCGCGTGGAACTGCTTGACGGCCCGCTTGTGTGTCGCCATCGGCCATCAGTGGATGTTCTCTTCCGATCGGTGGCACAGTGCGCTGGGCAAAACGCCGTAGGAGTCCTGCTTACCGGGATGGGAGACGATGGAGCCTCAGGGTTGCTTGAGATGCGCGAAGCCGGGGCCCGGACGATAGCACAGGATGAGGCGACTTCAGTGGTCTTTGGGATGCCCGCCGAGGCGATCCGGCGATCCGCCGCTGAATCTGTTCTCGGATTGCCAAAGATTGCCGAACACGTGCTCGAGCTGTGTACTCGGAATCGGTGAGACCGGGCACCAGTCGTGTGTTTGCGGTAAGCTTAGGAGCGAGTGACCGGTGCTTGATGGGGGTAGCGCGATGGATTCTATGAGCGATCAACCTGGGCAGGATGCGCTACAGTTGATCCGTGAAGTGACACTCGATGACGCCGAGGTCTTGCGCGACTACGCCACCCGCCTGTTCGCCGAGGACCTGCCCGGCGTCTGGCGACGCCCAGTTCCCACAATTGCCGAGGAACTCGAATTCATCGCCGGGTACACTGCATCCAACTCGACGCTCATCGTCGCGGAACATGCCGAGGCGGTCGTCGGTCTGGCGGGCTTGCTCGGCGGGACGCTTGAGCAGCAGTCCCACGTGGCTTCGCTCGCGGTTTCGGTGGATCGCGAGTGGCGCGGACGTGGAATCGGCACCCGCTTGATCGAGCACCTCATCGCGTGGGCCCCAAAGCACGGCGTGACGCGGCTCGAAGTCGAGGCACTCGAGATCAATCCACGCGCAATCGCGCTCTACGAGCGACTCGGGTTCGAGCACGAAGGCATACGCAGGAGCGCGGCTGCGATCGATGGGCGCTACGTCGACATGATCTGTCTGGCTCGCCTCTCCAGCACCTAGCCAGCACCTAGACAGGAGCATCGACTTGATCAAGTACCTCGGATCCAAACGGACCCTCATGCCGGTCCTCGGTGCGATTGCGCGAGCAGTTGAGGCGCGCTCTGCGCTCGATCTCTTCAGTGGCACCACGCGAGTGTCCCAGGAGTTCAAGAGGGCGGGCATCGAGGTGACCGCCGTCGATTCGGCAACTTATGCGCACAAGCTGGCGCAGTGCTACATCGCGACCGATTCCCGCTCGATCGACCCAGCGGAGCTTGATGACACGCTCGCACTCCTGGCCGCTCTTCCGGGCAAACGGGGCTATTTCACGGAAGTCTTCTGCGAGAAGTCCCGTTTCTTCCAGCCCAAGAATGGGATGCGCATCGATGCCATTCGCGACTACCTCGAAGAGCATTTGAAGTCCAACCGACTCTACCCAGTCCTGCTCACTTCCCTGATGCTCGCAGCTGATCGGGTTGACTCCACCACGGGCATCCAGATGGCTTACTTGAAACAGTGGGCCCCCCGTGCGCACAACGATCTGGAGCTACGTATCCCCGACCTGATCCCCGGTCCTGGACATGCGCTTCTGGGCGACGCATCGGAGGTTGTCGATGCAATCGGTTCGTTCGACCTGGCCTACCTGGATCCGCCCTACAACCAGCATCGATACTTCACGAACTATCACATCTGGGAAACTCTGGTGCGGTGGGATCAACCTGAGCACTACGGCGTTGCATGCAAGCGGATCGACTCACGTGACTCGGTCACCAAGAGTCGGTTCAACCTGAAACGCGAAATGCCCGATGCTTTGCGCTCGGTCATATCACGGGTGAGTGCCGAAGTGGTTGTCGTCTCGTACAACAACGAGTCCTGGGTCTCGGCGGGGGCGATCCGTGATTGGCTGCTTGAAGCCGGGCACGAGTACGTGGAGTTGCTCGACTTCGACTCCAAGCGCTACATCGGAGCCCAGATCGGGATCTTCAACCCGTCAGGCGAGAGGGTGGGCAAGGTCAGTCACCTCCGCAACACGGAGCACGTTCTGGTCGCTGGTCCCCGCGAGCGTGTCAGAAGCGCCGTCGACGCCGTGAGCAACCACGAAGCCAAGCCGGGTCGGTGCCACTCCGGCAGCGTCACATAAGCCTTCATCGCCCCGATGAATCGCCGAAGGGCGCGTCTACTGGCGCAGCTACCGGATCCCCCAGCCATCTCCGGTGGAAGAAGCGCATCAAGAACTGCCCGCCGAGCAGGCGTCGCGCCCTGATAATCGGCCGCGCGTAGGCGGCGACGGGATAGCGCAACCGGTCGCTCGGATCCTCGATCGCGGCGGCGACCTCGATCGCCGAAGCCTCCGGCGTGGTGCGGTTCGTGATCTGCCTCTCGAAAGCAAGCATCGACCTCAGGTAAGGCTGGTACGGCTCACTGCCGATGGCCCCTTCGGCGGAGCTGGGTAGCGCCTTGCCCCAGATGTCGGTCTCGACGAAGCCGGGCTCGATCGCCTTGACCCGGATGCCGAATGGCTTGAGCTCGTGCCACAAACCCTCCGAGATCCCCTCAAGCGCCCACTTGGTCGAGTTATACACGCCGAAGAAGGGGAAGGTCATCGTCCCCCCGAGGGAAGTGACGTTCGCGATCACTCCGCTGCCCCTTTGCCGCATCGCTGGCAGGAATCCTTGCACCAGCTCGAGCTGGCCGAAGACGTTGACCTGGTAGATGTA
>DBEG01000011.1 GCA_002293965.1 Actinobacteria bacterium UBA912
TGTGCGCACGCTCAGAAGCACTTCGAGGTACTCGCCGAGAACTACTAGGCGTCACCGCCGCAGCACACCAGAGCTGCGGATAGCAAGGATACAATGCATCCGCCCCGGCATATCATCCCGATGACACCGCCGGGGCGTGTGTTATCTGTGGATTTTGCGCCTACTATTGCAACAGGCGTTAGAATCTATGGGTTCCGATGTTTCAGATTGAATCTGAAGAGTCGCCGGTGTCGAGTACCGATCGGAGATGTTGATGAGCGTGAGTCGACGCATCCTGGTGGTCGAAGACGAGAAGGTCATCCGCGAGACGGTCACAGCCTATCTTGAGAAGGACGGCCACTGGGTCACGGCTGTCGCAGATGGCGAGAAGGCCATCGCTGCAGTCAGGAAACGCAGTTTCGACCTTGTCGTGCTGGACCTGATGCTCCCCAAGGTCAGCGGTGAAGAGGTCTGCCGTGCCATCAGGGACATCTCCGACGTGCCGATTATCATGCTCACAGCTAAAGGCGACGAAGAGGATCGGGTCACCGGGCTGGCGATGGGGGCAGACGACTATCTTGTGAAGCCCTTTTCTCCGCGGGAACTTGTAGCTAGGGTCAGAGCGCTGCTTCGGCGGGCACGGGTAAGTGAGGCCCCACAACGAGACACCATGGTGTTCGGCTCGCTGTCGATCGATGTCGCAGGACATAAGGCCGCGATTGATGGCGTGGATGTCGACCTGACGGCCACCGAGTTCAAGCTGCTGATCACGCTGGCGCGGTATCCAGGCAAGGTCTACACCCGCCTCGAGCTAGTGGAAAAGGTGCTCGGCTGGGATTTCGACCGTTACGAGCGCGCGGTGGACAGCCACGTGAAGAACCTTCGGGCAAAACTTAACGACGATCCCAAGAATCCGAGCTTTATATACACAGTGCACGGGGTCGGCTATCGATTCGACCCCCCTCAAGCCGGGGAGTAGCCCATGGGTGATCGGGCTTCGCGAATCTTCGGTGTGATGCGGGTTCGGCGATCCAAGTTGAGCCTACGATTCGCACTTGCAGCAGCTGCAGTCGCAGCTTTCACCATGGCCCTGGCGTCAAGCATCCTCTTCGTCACCTGGGCCGATCAGTTCGATGAGTATGTCAACGAGCGACTCCGTAGCACCGCCAAAGGAGCCGCCTCGCTAGTGGCGACCAATCTAGAGGCCCATGGAGAGTGGAACCAACACGTGTTCCTTGGACTGCCGCGATACGGGATCATGTCCGGGTTGGGCTTGCAGGTGTTGGTCGATGGACGGGTTCTATACGATGACTCCTTCGCGACCGGTCAGGCCACACATGTGATGGGTCCTCCCGCTGGTGTTTCTGGGCCCGAGGGGAAAGTCCAAGTGGCACCGATAGTCGTCGATGGGACCGAGATCGGCGTCGTGGCCGTGTGGCCGTTGGTGGAAGAAGGACGCTTCGCCGACGTGGACATCCGCTTCAGGGAATCTAGTTTCGAGGCGATGGGATTGGCGGCAGTGATCGCAGTAATCGCCGCCTCTATCGCGGGGGCTGGCTTCGCAATCACCTTCGTCCGCCCCATCGACAGGATCACAGAGACCGCCGAGGCTCTTCGCGCGGGCAACCAGAGTGCTAGGACCGGCTTCACCGGCGATGATACGATCGGGGCACTGGGCCGGACCCTCGACGAGATGGCCGATGCAATCGAGGCGGACCGCAACCTCGAGCGACGACTCACGGCAGATGTGGCCCATGAGCTTCGCACACCCTTGCAGGCGATACAGGCGACCGTCGAGGCCATGCAGGACGGAATCTACCCAGCCGACGAGGAGCACCTGCAGATCGTGCGCAACGAGACGGTGCGCCTCTCCCGGCTGACCGACGGGATTCTGGAGCTCACCAAGCTGGAGCGCGGCAGTGTGGCCCTCAGGTTCGAGCGCATAGACGCCGCAGGACCGGTGGGTGCGGCCGTGGACTTCCACAGGTTCCTGTTCGAGGCAGCCGGAGTCGGCCTTTCCGAACAAGTCGAGGCTGGAGTCTTCGTGCAAGCGGATGGCGACCGGCTGACGCAAGCAGTGAGCAATCTGCTGTCCAATGCGATCCGTTACTCGCCTGATGGCGGACAGGTGAACGTGGCGCTACGCCGAGAAGGCAGAAGCGCGGTGATCGAGGTTGCGGATACCGGCATCGGTATCGCCGAGAAGGACATCAACAAGGTATTCTCTAGGTTCTGGCGCGCCGATGAGGCCCGCGACCGTGAGAGCGGCGGACTCGGGATAGGACTTGCGATCGTGAAGGAGATAGTGAAGCGTCACGGAGGCAGGGTGTGTGCGATCAGGCGTGAAGGTGGTGGGACGGTCTTTAGGATAGAGATCCCGCTCACCAAGTGATCCGGACCTAAGGGAGGGCGGACAGTGGAGCTTGATTTCCGGTTGATGGGCATGGCGTCGGTTGTTGGCGGAGTCGGCCTGTTTGCGTTGGTGCTCTTCCAGGTCCTTGTCGGTAAGCGAAAGATCAAGTTCGAGGGTGCTACGCATATGAAGGTGCACCGGATCGGCGGCTACCTGCTTCTGGCGGGCGCGCTCGGGCATGGTGTCCTCGGCGCGTACGTCCTGCTGGGCTAGAGTGCGCACAGTGCCCGAAGAGATGCAGCCAGACTACCAAGGCAAGGTGCGGGACATATATGACCTGGGCGACCGGCTGCTGTTGGTGGCCAGCGACAGGATCAGCGCCTTCGATGCGGTGTTGCCCGACGCGATCCCATTCAAGGGCGAGGTGCTGACCAAGCTCACCCTCTACTGGTTCGAGCTGCTCCAAGACATCGTTGAGACGCACCTGATCTCGACCGACGTCGAGGGGCTCCCAGAGCGCTTCGCCTCTATGACCGGCTACCTGCGCGGGCGTTCGATGATAGTCCGCAAAGCCGAGGTCTTCCCAGTCGAGTGCATCGTGCGCGGCTACATCACCGGTTCGGGCTGGAAGGAGTACCTGCGCACGGGGGCGATCTGCGGGGTGCCCCTGCCCGAAGGACTCGCGGAAGCGCAGCGGCTCGATGCGCCGATCTTCACGCCGAGCACCAAGGCGTTCGATGGCGGACACGACGAATACATCGACTTCGAGCAGGTGGTTCAGACAATCGGCCAACAACACGCCGAGACGATACGTCGCCTGTCCCTTGACATTTATTCGGCGGCCCACGAACATGCTTGTTCTCGCGGAGTCATCATCGCCGATACCAAGTTTGAATTCGGCACTGTCGACGGGCGGGTGATCCTGGTCGATGAGGCCCTAACACCAGACTCCAGCCGCTTCTGGCCCGCGGACCTGTACGCACCGGGCCGGGCGCAGGCGAGTTTCGACAAGCAGTTCGTGCGGGACTGGCTCGATGCCAGCGGCTGGGACAAGAGCGGCGCACCACCATCGCTTCCCGCCGATGTCGTGGAGGCCACCTCGCGCAAGTATATTCAGGCGTACGAAGCGATCACGGGACGCAGGTTCGTCCCCGAAGGAGACGGATAACCGATGGCCCGAAGAAGTGCATCGAACCCGCGGTACCAGAAGGGTGCCGAGACAGGCGTCACCCGCCGAAGCGCGGCCAGCGCCAAGCCGAAGCGGGGGGTCGGTCAATCCGCCGAGGAAGCCGAACGGCGGCGCCTGGGGCGCAAGGGACGCAAGGCTCGTGCGAAGATGCAGTGGAACCCGGACACTCCGGAGTTCAAGCTGTGGCGCAAGGTCTGGATCATCCTGCTGGTCTCCGCGATGGTCTCCTCGGGAAGCGCCTTCCTACTACGCGAGATGGCTCCATGGGGAACGATCGCTTTGGTGGTAGCATACATATGTCTGTTCGGCGCGTTCTTCGTGGATCTCACCAAGATCCGCAAGATGCGCAAGGCGTGGCAGGCGGAACAGAAGAAGGAAAGCTCTGGCAAATCCTCGAAGAGCAAGGGGTGAGCATGGCGCGTTACGAGATCTTCGTCACCTACCGCGAGGGCATATTCGACCCTCCGGGAGCGACCGCCAAGGGGGCGCTTAAGAACCTGGGCTACCCGGTCGAGGAAGTCCGCATCGGCAAGTATATTCAGCTCCAGACCGAAGCGGGACCAGACGCCGTCCGCGAGATGTGCGAGAAACTCCTGGCCAATCCCGTGATCGAGGACTTCCGCATCGAGACTGCCGAGGAGGCCTGAGGATGCGCTTCGGCGTCGTCGTTTTCCCCGGTTCCAACTGTGAGCAGGACGTGGTGCACGCGGTGCGTCTGTTGGGCTGCGATGCAGAGTACGTGTGGCATCAGGATACCGACCTGTCCGGATTCGACGCGGTGGTGCTGCCGGGAGGCTTCTCATACGGCGACTACCTGCGCTGCGGGGCCGTGGCCAGGTTCAGCCCGATCATGAACGAGGTCGTCCGCTTCGCCGATCGCGGCAACCCGGTCATCGGCATCTGCAACGGATTCCAGATACTGACCGAGGCGCACCTGCTGCCCGGCGCGCTGCTGCGCAACGTCGGCCTCAAGTTCGTCTGCAAGCCTACGCATCTGATCGCCGAGGAAAGCGTCTGCCACTGGCTCGACGTCAATCCGGGCACGGTGCTCCGCATCCCGGTGAACCACAACGAGGGTAACTACATCTGCGACCCGCAGACACTCGAGCGCATGAAGGCGAAGGGGCAGATCGTGCTTCGCTACTGCGACGCCGACGGTTCCCGCAGGCCGGAAGGTTCGGCTCCCAACGGCGCACTCGAGGACATCGCGGGCATCTGCAACGAGGCCGGCAACGTCTTTGGGCTGATGCCGCATCCGGAGCGTGCGGTCGACCCGGTGTCCGGCGGCATCGACGGCGCCGCGATCTTCTCGGCGATCGTGCGGCGCGTAGCCGGGATCCCGGAGTCGGTCGTCCAGTGAGGCCTGGCACCGACATCCATTCGATGCGAGGAGCGAGATTCCATGCGTGACGACCTTACCGCCGACCTGGCCCCCAAACTAGCCGAGGAGCTGGGCCTCAAGCCCGACGAGTTCGGGCGGATCGTCGAGATCCTAGGGCGGACGCCGACCATCACCGAGCTATACATGTACTCGCTGATGTGGTCGGAGCATTGTAGCTACAAGCACTCGCGCACGGCGCTTCGGATGTTCTCTTCCGAGGGGCCGCACGTGTTGCAGGGACCCGGCGAGAACGCCGGCGTCATCAGCGTCGGGGACGGCTGGGCGGTCGCCTTCAAGATGGAGTCGCACAACCACCCCAGCGCGATCGAGCCGTACCAGGGTGCGGCCACCGGCGTGGGCGGCATCATCCGCGACATCTTCACGATGGGCGCCCGCCCGATCGCGATCCTCGACTCGCTGCGTTTCGGGACACTCGACAAGCCCAGGCAGCGCTACCTCTTCGAGGGCGCGGTCGCTGGGATCGGCGGCTACGGCAATTGCCTCGGCGTGCCGACCGTCGGCGGCGAGGTCTACTTCGAGGAAGCCTACGATGGGAACTGCCTCATCAACGCGATGGCGATCGGGCTCATGCGCGAAGAGCAACTCACACGCGCGGTGGCGGCGGGACCCGGCAATCTGGTGCTGCTGATCGGCTCGACCACGGGGCGCGATGGCATCGGCGGAGCCAGCGTGCTCGCCAGCCAGGAGTTCGACGAGAAAGCCGAGGACAAGCGTCCCAGCGTGCAGGTTGGCGATCCCTTCGAGGAGAAGCTGCTGATCGAGGCGTGCCTGGAGCTGCTCGACCGCGGGCTGCTGGTCGCGCTGGGCGACCTGGGCGCGGCCGGCCTGACCTCCAGCGCGAGCGAGATGGCCTCGCGCGGCGGGGTCGGACTCGACATCGAGGTCACGCACGTGCCGCTTCGCGAGAAGAACATGAAGCCGTTCGAGGTCATGGTCTCCGAATCGCAGGAGCGCATGCTAGCCGTCGTCACGCCTGAACTTGCCGAGGAGGCGCGTGCGGTCTGCAACCGCTGGGGCCTGCTCGCGACCGTGATCGGCGAGGTGACGGACACAGGCCGCTTCATCGTGCGGGAAGCCGGCGAGATCGTCGCCGACATGCCCGCAGCCACGCTCGCCCATGACGCACCCATCTACTCGCCCGAGAAGCGCCGCCCGGCGTACCTCGACGAGCTGCAGGCGTTCGACCCGCTCGGCGAGTTGGATCACGCCACCGACCCGCAGATGCTCAGCGAGACGCTGCTGCGCCTGCTCGCGAGCCCCAATATCTGCTCGCGGCGCTGGATCTGGGAGCAGTACGACCATCAGGTGATGCTCAACACCGTGGTGCTTCCGGGAGGCGACGCCGCGGTGATTCGGATCGGTGACACCGGCCGAGGCGAGATGACCGATCGCGGCATCGCCGCATCCAGCGACTGCAACGGCCGCTACGTCTACCTCGACCCGTATCGCGGCGCGCAGATCGCGCTCGCGGAGGCGACCCGCAACGTCTCGTGCGTCGGCGCCGAGCCGGCCGCTCTGACCGACTGCCTGAACTTCGGGTCGCCTGAGAAGCCCGAGGTCTACTGGACCTTCTTCGAGGCCGTCCGAGGACTGTCGGATGCCGCCAAAGCCTGGAACGTCCCCGTCATCAGCGGGAATGTGAGCCTGTACAACGAATCCTTCGGCCAGCCGATCTACCCGACGCCTACCGTCGGCGTGGTCGGGCTGCTCGACGACGTGTCCGCACGCTGCACCGCAGGCTTCAAGCAGGCAGGCGATGTGGTCGTGCTCGTCGGCGAGACACTGCCTGAGCTTGGCGGTTCCGAGTACCTCAAGGTCGAGTTCGACACGGTCGCAGGCTCGCCGCCAGCGCTCGACATCGAGCTCGAGGCCGCCGTGCAGGCTGCCGGGCGCGACGCGATCCGCACCGGACTGCTGCGCTCGGCG
>DBEG01000109.1 GCA_002293965.1 Actinobacteria bacterium UBA912
GTCACTTTGACCTTGGTGCCCTCCGGGCCACGAACTCTGCGGACGACCTCCTCGGTGGTCCACTCGTCCCGCTTCACATCGTCGATCTTGACGAAGACGTCGTCGGCGCGTACGCCTGCACGCTGCGCAGGAGTGCCCTCGATAACCGAAACCACGTAAACGCTGCTGTCCCGCTGGCCGATGTTGACCCCGATGCCGAAGAACTCGCCGTCGCTCTGCTCGTTGAAGAAGCCATAGTGGCGCTCGTCGAAGTAGAGGGCGTACTCGTCACCGGTGCCTTCCAGAAGCCCCTTGACCGCCCCGATGGTCTTGGATTCCTCCGAGGCAGGCCTGAGTGCCTCGGCATTGAGGATCGCCTCAACCTCTCGGAGGGCCTGCATGAAATCCTTGTCTCCGACGGGGACGACTACCTTGCCCCCGAAGTCCATGGCGCCACCGAAGTCCATCGCACCACCGAACATCACTCCGGCACCGAAGAGTGCGGCTGCGAACAGGAGTCCGAAAACTGCAGCAAGCCCGTAAAAGAATACTCGCATCAGGTTCATCCAATCACTTGTATCATGCTGGACGGGGTGAGGGCACGTGGACCTATATCTTCAGGTAGCGTCTCAGCGCAAGCCCTGATCCCAGAAGTCCGATGACGATCCCTGCGACAACCACTATGAGCGAAAGTTGTACCATCGCAGCAGTCGAGAATGCGATGGGCAGGAACCTGAGCATGTCTCCCAGTTGGGGAATGAGCAGGAACTTCATGGCGGTCAGGGTCGCAATCGCGAGCGCTGCTCCGATAATCGACTGCAACACGCCCTCGAGCAGGAACGGTGTCCTAATGAACCAGTTGCTGGCCCCGACCAGGCGCATGATTCCGATCTCTTTGCGCCGTGCGTAGATGGCCAACCTGATCGTGTTGTTGATGAAAATCAAGCTGACGGCGGTCAATAGCACTATGAACACGGTGGATGCGATACGCATCATTCCAGTGAAGGCGAACAGTCTCTCGATCATCCCTTCACCGAACGACACCGAGCGTTCTGGTTCCTCAGGGCGCTCTGCAACAGAGAGGAACAGCTCGCTTGCCTTGATGGTATCTGCCACTGTCTCGACTTGACGGGTGTCGACCAGTTCGACGTCGAGTGATGCCGGAAGCGGATTGTGCGGAAGCTGCTCCAATATCTCAGGGCTTGCCGCCCACTGCTCGCGGAACTTCTCCACTGCCTCTTCCTTCGAGGTGTAGCCGACGCTCTTCACCAGCTCTTGACCGCTGATGAAAGCTTGTAACGCCTTGACGTCCTCGGTAGCGGCTCCATCCTTGATGAACACCTGGATGGAGACCCGTTCCTCGAAGTCACGGATTATGTCACCCATGATCGATCCGACCGCCAGCGACACGCCGACAAGGAGCAACGACAGATAGATGGTGATGACAGCGCCTAGACTCATGACCCAGTTCCTGTGGAAGTTGGTCACGGCTTCCTTGACGAAGTACCCGACATTAATCGCCATGACCGTACACCCCCCTGGATTGATCGCGAATGATCCGACCGCCCTCAAGTGCGATGACCCGCTTGCGCATCGAGTCGACCATCTCGCGGTCGTGCGTCGCCACCAAGACAGTGGTCCCGGTCTTGTTGATGCGGTTGAACAGGCTCATGATGCCGAGTGATGTGGCAGGGTCGAGGTTACCGGTGGGCTCATCGGCAAGGAGGATCGGCGGTCTGTTGACGAATGCCCTCGCAATCGAGACGCGCTGCTGCTCCCCTCCTGATAGCTCCCCTGGATAGCTTTGCAGCTTGTCTTCAAGTCCGACAAGTCTGAGAACCTCAGGCACCTGGGTGCGAATGACGTGCTTCGACCGCCCGATAACCTCCAGGGCAAACGCGACGTTCTCGTAAGCAGTCTTATTGGGGAGTAGCTTGAAGTCCTGGAAGACGCAGCCGATGTTGCGACGCAGATACGGTATCTTCCAGTTCTTGAGCTTCACCAGATTCTGGCCTGCAACAACGATGACGCCGCTTGTCGGGTAGATCTCGCGCTGCAACAACTTGATGAAAGTGGACTTACCCGATCCTGAATGGCCCACCAGGAAAACGAACTCTCCCTGACCAATCTCGACGTTGACATCGGCCAACGCCGGTCTGTCTGCGCCGTAGCACTTCTCTATGCCTTGTAAGCTGATCATAAACGATTTCTCTTTCCCGAATCTGTCTCGCACAACAGTGCGACTTGCTGCTCGGTGATGGTCATTACTCTCGGAACAACATTGTCCATGTTAGCAAATCTTAGCCCGGACACCCTGGATCAGGTCCTTCGCCGCACTGACTAGATGGTCTTTCCCAAGCCCGAAGTGCTCCATGAGCTCCTCAGGCTCCCCGGAAGTCCCGAACACATCCTGGATCCCGATCCGCATGACTCTGACCGGACACTCCTGCGACAGCAACTCAGCGACCGCAGAGCCCATGCCGCCGATGACGCTGTGCTCCTCGCAGGTCAACACCGCCTTCGTCTTACTCGCCGAAGCGATGATCGTCTCAGCATCAAGCGGCTTTACCGTCGACACATCCACGACCTCGGCCGAGATTCCTTCGGCGGCCAGCATCCCTGCCGCCTCCAATGCTTTAGCAACCATCACGCCACAGGCGGCCAAAGTGACATCCGCACCCTCGCGAAGCACGTACGCTCGCCCGACTTCGAACTCGCGGTCCGCACCGTGGATGTCGGGCACGCCGACCCTGCCGAGGCGGACGTAGAACGGCCCGGGAGTGTTCGCGGCCGCGCGGAGTGCGCCGACCGCGGCGTTGTAGTCCGCGGGGACTAGCACGCGCATGCCTGGCAGTGCACGCATCAGCGCGATGTCCTCGAGCATCTGGTGGCTCCCGCCGTCTGGTCCGACAGTGATGCCGGAGTGCGTGGGTGCGAGTTTGACGTCGAGGCCCGAGTAGCAGACAGTGTTGCGGATCTGATCGTAGGCCCGGCCGGTTGCGAAGACTGCGAACGATCCCGTGAACGCGACCTTGCCCGCCACAGCCAGGCCAGCCGCCGTCCCGATCATGTTCTGCTCGGCGATTCCGACGTTGTAGAATCGCTCTGGGTACGCTGCGGCGAACTTCGCAGTGGTCGTCGACTTCGAGAGGTCGGCCTCGACCGCTACGACGTCGCGTCCTTCCTTGACCAGCTCGACGAGTGTCTCGCCGAATGCCTCACGAGTAGCGCGTGCCACTACCGATCACACCCTTTCCTCGAGGTCGCATCCAAGTTCACCCATCGCGCAAGTGGTCTCCTCGGCGTTGGTGGCTCTCCCGTGCCAATCGGCACAGCCCTCCATGAAGGAGACTCCTTTGCCTTTGATTGTGCTGCATACGATGGCCTTCGGTCGGCCCGAAGGCTGGCGAGCTTCCTGCAGCGAACGCACCAGGACCCCGACGTCGTGTCCGTCGATGACTGAGGTCTCCCACCCGAAGGCGGCGAACTTCTCGGCAACCTCACCCAAGTCCATGACGTCGCTGCACGCACCGTCGATCTGCAGCCCGTTGTGATCGATGATCGCGATGACGTTGTCGAGGCGGTGATGCGCTGCGAACATCGCAGCCTCCCACACCTGCCCTTCTTGCAGCTCCCCATCGCCGAGAAGACACCAGACGCGCGACTCGGCCAGGCCGTCGGTTCGCAGCGCGGCGGCGATGCCGTTGGCGATCGAAAGCCCCTGGCCCAGCGATCCCGTGGATACCTCGACGCCCGGGGTCTTCCGGCTGTCGGGATGCCCCTGGAGGATCGACCCGAGTTTGCGCAGGGTAGCAAGGTGCTCTCTGCCGAAGTATCCGGCCTCGGCCAGTGCGGCGTAGAGAACCGGCCCGGCGTGGCCCTTTGAGAGGATGAACCGATCGCGCTCAGGCCAGTCGGGGCGTGCGGAATCGTGGTTCATGACGCCGAAGTACAGTGTCGCCACGATGTCGGCCGCTGAAAGCGAGCCGCCGGGATGCCCACTTCCCGCCTCGGCGATCATCGCTACGATGTCACCGCGCATGCGGTTCGCGATATCTTGTATCTCGGTCACGCTGTGGTTGGGTCGCACCAGCATCACACACCCATCTTCTTGAAGCCCTCGCCGAGGGTTTCGTGGACATCGGATATTATCATCATCGCATGCGGATCGATTGTGTTCACGATCGACTTGAGGTCGTCGATCTCCCGACGGGTCACCACCACGAAAAGCATCCCGCGTTCCTCGCCGGTATAAGCTCCGGTCGCCGAGAGGAACGTGGCTCCTCGGCCAAGTTCCTCGGTGACAGCCTTCGCGATACGATCGGCCGCATCTGAGATGATGTACGCCGCCTTCTCGACCTTGAGGCCCTCCAAGACCAGATCGATGACCGCTCCGGTGACGAAGATGGACACCACAGCATAGAGGGCGAACTCCGGCCCGAAGACGAAAGCGGCCATCGCCACGACGATAGCGTCGACTGCCAGCAGTAGCTGCCCCACACTCAGATTGAACTTGGGGGAGAGCAACTGAGCGACGATCGCGGTACCGCCGGTACTGCCACCGGCCTTGAAAACCATTCCCATGCCTACTCCGCAGAGCGCTCCGCCATACAAGGCAGCAAGCAGAAGGTCGTCGCCAGCGAGAACCGGCGTGAACCGCATGGATATCTCGATCATGACAGAAAGCGCGACGATGCCGTAGATCGTCTTGGCCGCGTAGTGCAGCCCCCGCGAGCGGATCGCTATCGCCAACAGGATGCCGTTGAGCACCAGCATCTGGAGGCCCACCGGAGCTAGCAGGCCGTAGTCGTTCGCGAGATGGAAAATGACCGTTGCGAGTCCGGAGACACCACCCGCGGCCAGCTTGTTCGGGATCAGGAAGGCCGTCAGGCCCCAGGCGGTCAGCGCCAACCCGACGGTGATGAGCGCATAATCCCGTACCGGCCGATGGCGCAAGACGGCCCCCGGATTCACCTTGGAAAGCGCCCTCATCGGCTGGCCTCGACGTTTCCGCCCTCAGGCGTCGTCCACACTCCACCGTACTCGAGCCGCGGCCTAGCCCGCTTGCCGAGAAGAAACCCTAGCACGCTTTCGGCATCTCGGTTGACGCACGCTGCGTGCGGGATTCCCAGGTCCTCCAAGACGCCGAGGGCGTGGTCGAAGCGCCCGACGCGCAGGTGATAGTGTGCGTCCGAACCCACTGCGATGGGAGCGCCCGCCGTGTGAGCCGCCGCAGCGAATTCCCGCTCTCGAGCCGAAGAGCCGTTACGGGCAGAGGTCGGCGTGAAGGAGTAGTCGTTGATCTCGACGATCACCTGATGACGCTTTGCAGCGGCGACAATCGCATCGATATCGAGCGGGAACTCGTCCTCGTTGCCGGGATGGGTGATCATGTCTACGAGGGGGTTCGATATCACGCGCAGCATCGCCTCGGTGTTCTTCATCCTGTCGCCTTCATCAAAGCCTGTGAGCGGGTGGAGTCCCACCGCGACGAAGTCGAGTTGCTCAAGCACCTCGTCTGGAAGATCGATTCCATTTTCCGAAGTGAGGCACGGGTTCGCTTCGCAACCCTTGATGATGCGGACGCCATCGAGCACGCTGGGGATGACCTTGAGGTTCCAGAAGTGCCACAGGTGCGCGCCCTCGGGTACCGCCGGTCCGTGGTCGGTCACAGCGATGAGCTCGAGTCCCGCGCGTCTGGCTGCGCCGGCATTCTCGGTCACGGTCGAGTATGCGTGCCCCGAAGCGATCGTGTGAGTGTGCAAGTCTGCAAGGAGACGCATCTTAGCTACTGCGCTCCTGCGTGAGCGGGCGTCTCACTGCCTGAGCCGACCCTCCAGCGGTGATAGCCGATGACGAACCCGTCTATCTGCCCGCCAAGCACAGCTTCGACGTTGCCCGTCTCGACTCCTGAGCGCAAATCCTTCACCAGCTGATACGGGTAGAGAACATAGTTGCGGATCTGACTGCCCCACGAGATATCCTGCCTGACCCCGCGAAGCTGATCGAGCTCTTCGCGACGCTTCTGTTCCTCGATCTCGAAGAGACGCGAGCGCAGGATAGTCATCGCGGTCTCCTTGTTCTTGAGCTGGCTCTTCTCGTTCTGGCAGGTCACGACAATGCCAGTCGGGATGTGCGTGATTCTGACCGCCGAATCGGTCGTGTTGACCGATTGACCGCCCGGTCCGCTCGAACGATACACGTCGATCCGAAGGTCCTCGTCGCGGATGTCGATCTCGACGGTCTGCGGGATCACGGGGAGAACCTCGACTCCTGCGAAGGTAGTCTGGCGTCGCTTCTTCTCATCGGTCGGGCTGATCCTCACCAACCTGTGGACCCCATTCTCCGAGGAGAGCATCCCATAGGCATTGTGACCGTGCACGGTGAACACCGCGCGGTCGATCCCGATCTCAACGCCGCCGGTCGCATCGTGGATGTCGACCTTCCAGCGCCTGTTAGCAGCGTACTTCAGGTACATCTTGAACAGCATCTCGGCCCAGTACTGGGCTTCGAGCCCTCCTTGGCCGGGCGTGATGGTGATGATGGCATCCCGGGAGTCCAGCTCGCCTGTGAACCAGGTGTTGACCTCGAGGTCATCGAGACGAGTCACCACCGTGCGTAGGCCACTGTCTACCTCGGCTGCCATCTCCTCGTCGCCTTCGCCCACCGCAAGCTCATTGGAAACTTCGATGTCCTCGATCGCCGAGACGACCGATTCGTAGGTGTCGATCTCGTCCTTGATCGCCGACAGGTTCGCCATCGTTGCCTGTGCCGCCGAGGGGTCTTCCCAGAAGTCCGCTGCTGCGGTCGTTTCCTCCAGAGCGGCTACCTGCTCCCGCTTGGCGTCCAGCCGAAGATAGCCAGCGATTTCCTC
Organism: Actinobacteria bacterium UBA912; assembly: GCA_002293965.1. Taxonomy (GTDB): domain Bacteria; phylum Actinomycetota; class Coriobacteriia; order Anaerosomatales; family UBA912; genus UBA912. The sequence continues at coordinate 6,854 of DBEG01000109.1, forward strand.
GGCGCGCTGACGCAAAGTGGTGATCTCTGTCGTTCTGTCCTGGATCATAGGGCCGGTCGCCTGATCCCCTCTTGCCCACTAACCATTGGCACCATGGCACTTCTTATACTTCTTTCCGCTGCCGCATGGGCAGGGATCGTTGCGACCCACATCAGCGAAGGGGTCGGATTTGTCCTTCACGACCTGAGGGCGACCCTTGCCACCACCGGCTGCTGCCGACGCCGCCGCTATCGCTTCCGGCGAAGGACCTGCAGGACCCGCCGCGGCTGCGGCCTGGACCGCTCCGCTGAATATCGTCTGCTCCGAAGGCGCGCTGTAGCTGACGTCTCTGACCGATGTCTCCGCCGTGGGTTCTATGACCGCGACCTGGATGTGCATCATGGTGCGCAGGAAATCCTCATGGATCTGTGAGACCAGTGCGGTGAATGACTCGTAGGCCTCGGCTTTGTACTCGTTGAGGGGGTCGCGCTGACCCATAGCCCTCAGGCCGATTCCATCCTTGAGGTAGTCCATTTCCAGCAGGTGCTCCATCCAGCGAGCGTCGATGACCCGAAGCATCACCTGGCGCTCCAGCTCTCGTAGCTGATCATGGCCCAGCTCCTGCTCCCTCTCCCGGAAACGAGCGAGCGCAACGCGGATTAGCTCATCTGCGAGTTCGTACGGGTTAGCGGTCGCCCCCTTGTGCTTCTCGACTTCTCCAGAAAGTCCAGTGACACCACGGTACCAGGTGGCGAAGTCCTCCCACTCCCAGTCCTCGGCGTATGTCCGCTCCGGACAGTAGGCTAGTGTCGCTTGAGTGATGATCTCTGTGAACATCGACTCGACGCGATCGTGGATATCTTTTCCGTCGAGTATGCGGTTGCGCTCGGTGTAGATGACCTCGCGCTGCTTGTTCATCACGTCGTCGTATTCGAGCACGTGCTTACGGGATGCGAAGTTCATCGCTTCCACCTGGCGCTGGGCGCTCTCGATGGCCTTTGAGACCAGCCCGGCCTGAATCGGGACATCATCAGGGATCTGCGTCTTGGCCATCATCGCGCCGATCTTGTCCATCCGGTCCCCGCCGAACAGCCGCATGAGATCATCTTCCAGAGAAAGGAAGAACTGTGAGAGTCCTGGGTCTCCCTGTCGCCCGGACCGACCACGCAACTGATTGTCGATCCGGCGTGACTCGTGACGCTCCGTGCCGAGAACCGCAAGTCCGCCGGCCTCAATAACCTTGAGATGCTCCGCGTCGCAGATGGCTTTGGCCTGCCTGAGTGCGTCCGAGCGACGCTCGTCATCCGCCTCTTCGGGCTTGACGCCCTGCTCGCGCAACAGGTCGTCAACAAGGAACTCTGGATTTCCGCCGAGGATGATGTCGGTACCTCGGCCGGCCATGTTCGTGGCAATCGTAACGGCACCCAGGCGTCCGGCCTGTGCAATGATGGCCGCTTCCTGCTCGTGGAACTTGGCGTTGAGTACGTTGTGCTTGACTCCCCGCTTGCTGAGCATGCGCCCGAGCATCTCGGAGTTCTCAATTGAGATCGTTCCGACCAGAGTTGGCTGACCGATTGCATGGCGAGTCGCGATCTCTTCGACGACCGCGTTGAACTTGGCTTCTGTGTTTCGGTAGATCAGATCGTGTCGATCCTCCCTCACCATATCACGGTGCGTAGGAACCACCATGACCGGCAGATTGTAGATCGCGCGGAACTCAGCGTCCTCGGTGACTGCGGTTCCCGTCATACCCGCGAGCTTCTCGTACATACGGAAGTAGTTCTGCAAGGTTATGGTCGCGAGAGTCTGGTTCTCTTCCCGCACATGCTGCTTCTCCTTGGCTTCGATGGCCTGATGCAAGCCATCCGAGTACCTGCGACCATACATGAGGCGGCCAGTGAACCCGTCGACGATTATGACTTCGCCGTCCTTGACCACATAGTCGACATCCTTCTTGAACATGTACTGGGCTTTGAGCGCCTGCTGAAGATGATTGACCATCTTCCCGCTCGGATCGGA
>DBEG01000008.1 GCA_002293965.1 Actinobacteria bacterium UBA912
AATGGGCGCGTAGCGGCGAGCATGAGCTCCTTATCGCCCGATTCAAGCACCTCGCGTATCTCGGCATTCGATGCAAGCGAGTCGGCAACTGCCGACATCATTCGTACGTCCTGCGCCACAAGTGAGTCGAAGGCGCGCTGAGAATCGTAGAACGCATCCTCGGCCATGGTATCGAGAGCGGCCGTGCTCGCCCAGCGGAGCATGAGCATTATGCCACCGACCCCGACAACAAGTACGAGGCCGCATGCCACGGCAATCTTCATCTTGATCGACTGTGAATCCCACCAGCGCATCTTCATAATCAGTGTATCGGCATCGAGTTCAGGGTGCTTGATTGATGAATGCCACTGCCAAGCGGCTACGCGCGCAGATGGTAGACTTGCCGAAGAAGCTACGTGAAAGGTGCCATGAAAGGCTTGAAGTCCAACTACCAACTCGCCGACGAATTCCCTGTCCTTGGGGAGTCTTGGACTGTGCTTTGGCACCGCCCCCGTCGTCCCTCAAGTGGAAAGACGCCCCTGCGTTCCGGAAGGCAAACTTCAGTAAATACCCGCAAACCCCTCCCACGCCGAAGGAATCACCGAAAGCAGCGTCCCAAGTCCAATCAGTAGCGCCCCCTTGAGTCGAACAGGAGCACCTTGGACGCCAGCTTCTCTGATCGACGCTTTATGCTCTTCGATCGACTTCTCAAGACGCTGATGGTTCTCGCAGTGCGTTGCGTGATGTTGGCCGAGCTGGCGTCTGTTGTAATCGAAATTGTCGCCCACCTCGATGAACAGCCTGTTAATAGCGTCCCATAGGTGCTCGATGCGTTGTTCGTGAGAAGCATCGTCAGGATATTTTGAAAGAATCCTTGTGTGCGGCTGCGAGTAACCTACCATACCTGGAGTTGCGGCCTTCGAGTAGACTTCGCACGACTGTGGCCCTCTCCGCATTAACTTACGCATCAGGCGTTCCCGAAAGCCACTCAGCTTCGCCCACATTTTGGTGATCCAAGGCCACAAGACAGTGGAATTATATTTTCTCAAGATTGGAATGATATCGGACTTCCATAGGCCCCAAAGAATGAGTACGGGACCTACTATGTCCAGCAGCAGTCTATGGCTCATAATCATTGGCTCCACGAATCACTCCCCTTATCTCGCAGGCAGCACTGCACTCCACACAACCACGTGGACGTCGTCCTCAGTGATTGGTTCGCGAGGTTCCGGCTCCCGGTAAGGCTGCAGGCTGAGTCGCCTCGCTAGCCCATCGAGCGCCTTAACCTTCTGGCCCGTGCTCATCTGCTCGTCCTTGAGGATTGTCCGAACCGCGACCTGAACCCTAGGGCTGTGCGGCGCATCCAGTTTGTCGAGTAGTTTGTCTGCTCGTTCACCGAGCTCCTGACCGTGGGCCCGCACCAACTGTACGGCCTCCCGCATCGCTGCAGGGGTCTGCGGCCGAAGGTTGGCCGGATCGGTCAGCCAATTCCACCGCTCCACTATGTCGTGCCTGGCTGCCTCCCATGCCGAGAAGGCAGCAGCATAGATCTCATCCGTGATCGCATTCTCTGGCAAGGGCAAGGCATCGCCCGTGTCAGCCTTGCTCAGGCAGACAAGAGTCTCAGCGGAGACCGTGGCGCGCATCTCTCCCGTCTCTTCATCCTGTTCATGCTGCACGGTCAGTGCGTCATCGAGTGGAACGTATCGGAACCAGGGCTCTTTGGAGCCCGCGATATTGGCACAAAAGATGATAGCTGGCTCGCTCACCGTTGGCTTCACAAAAGCCGCACCGGAACCCCATGGCAACGCCTCAAGCGACTCGCGGTGATCCGAAGCCTTGATATATTCCTCAAGTCGTCGCCGGTACGCCTCTCCCGAGAGTGCCGACGTGCCACCGTCTTCAAAGAGTGAAGCGTCCTCAGCTTTGAGACGTTCGATCTCATCGCGCGTCTCGGTGAGGTTCACCTGCACCTCGCGAATCCCGGGAAGTACCTCGCGCACTCCTACAGCCGCAGCCGCCCGCTTGATCTTGTGTTGCAACCGGTCTTCGAGCGAGAGCATGGCGTCAAGCTCGGTGGTCGGGAAGAACACCCTGATGAACACCTCGGGATGGTCGGACCCGATCCGGTCGATGCGACCATACCGCTGCACCAAGCGCATGGGGTTCCACGGAAGGTCGTAGTTGATGATGTGCCGGGCCTGCTGCAGGTTCACGCCTTCTGCAAGTACGTCGGTTGTGATGACGAGATCGTACAGATCTTTGTCGCTCTCTCCCCCTGCTGTCTTGGGGGCGAATCCAGCGATCACCCTGGCCTGATGGCCTCGATTCGAGCCGGTAGCCGTCTCCACGCGACCGCGATATACGGCGAGTCGATCGTCCTGCTCTATAGCGCGCAGCAACTCGCCATAAACATACTCGACGGTATCCGCATAGTACGAGAACACCAGCACCTTGCGCATGTCCCGGCGCTGGCCCTCTGTAGCACCATCACGCTTGGACTGTTCGATAATCGCAACGAGTTGATCTACCAGTTCGATGACCTTCGGGTCGGCGACGCCACCAGCAGCCTTCGCCCGCTCGCCAAGCTCCGCAAGCAGACACCGGTCCGCCTCGACCGCAGTCCGCAAGGCCTTTAGATCGTACCTAGTGGCTGACGCAACGTGACGCTCGGCCGTGTCATCGTCCAGCGCTTCGATGAACTCCTCGACCTCGTCGCTGTCCGATGCCATCCACTGGCGCAAAGCATCCCCGGTGATGACCCACCCTTCATCAAGTGCGTCGAGGAACGTGTCGTGCGACTCGATCATCTTGTCGATCGTCCGCCTGAACGCGTAACCGGACGACTCGAAGCGCTTGAGCAGCGCGCAGCGCAACAAGCCTGCGTTCTGGCGCTCGTACTGAGCTCCCTGCCATCCCTGAGCCGCTTCGGCGTCCAACTCAAACTGACCCTGGACCTCGTTGGGCAACAAGAAGCGTGAAGGAACATACCGCGCGAAAGTCAGCACCTTGCCTGGTTCATCGAGGATGACGGCATCCAGCTCCTCGGCATCTGCCCCTAACGCACATGCGAGCTCGCCGAAGAATCCGGGAAGCACCTCTTCGAAGCTGTAGTCGACGCGACGCACACGAGGCTTGGGAAAGCGGATCTCGCGTTGCTCGCCATGGTACTCGATGCGCTCCCCGGCGTAGTGGTCCTTGATGAACTCACGCGTGCGTCGCACCGCGATCTTGTCCATGACCTCGAAGAGGTGCTCTGGGGAAAGATCGTCAGGGTTGCGACTCTGGGCGGCCTCAAAATAGCCCTTCAGACTCGGAATCCCAGTATCAGCGAAGGCGGCATCGTTAGTGACGAAGTAGCTGATGAGCGTATAGATGTCCGAGAGACTGTTGTTGACCGGTGTTGCTGTCATGAGCACGAGCTTCTTGGGCGATTCGCCTTCTAGCAGTGCGCGCATCGCATCAGCACGGGCAGTAGCTGGATTTCTGAGCGCATGCGCCTCATCGACCACAACTAGAGCGTACGAGTCTAGCTTGTGCAGCCGGGAGGCTGTCGTTCCGGCGCGGTCCTGGTCCAGTGTCAGCTCATCGTAGGAGACAACCTCCGCTGGCAGGTTGATCGAGGGCAGTGTGAGGAAGTCCTTCCATGTCTTGCGCAGAGCAGCCGGGACGACGACCAGCACCTTCTGGCGATTCTTGATCGCAGCCTCGTGGATGATCTCGGCTGCGATGTACGTCTTGCCCAGACCGACCTCGTCGGCTACGATCACGCCTGAGAGCGCATCGAGTATCCTGCGCGCCCTCCAGACTCCATCGCTCTGGAAGTGCGTAAGCCCCAGATCGGAGTGGGCGCGCTCATTGCTCTCAAGCAGGACGTCCGCTCCGTAGAGTTCCCAGAGCATCCGATAGAAGATAAGTCTCGGGTCGTGCGGCTCCCAGCGCGCCTCATAAAGCGCCGCCAGATCATAGGACTCTGACTGATCCCACAACTCATCGAACCACGCGAGTACGGTGTCCACCGTGTCGGGTTCGTACTGTCCCAGATTGAGCTCCCGGTTCTCTGCCAGGCCTGCATAGGTGAAGTTGCTAGACCCGGCAAGCACGCCCTTTCCCACGGGTACCTCGAGAACGAAGCACTTCCCGTGCATGAACCCCTTGGTGAAACGCCGGACCTCGACGCGGTCTGAACCATCCGGCAGCGTCGAACGTAGCCATGCAATCAACTCCCGTGCGCACGAGTCCGCGTCTGCACTGAAGCCGAGAAGGTTGCGATCCTCCTCGATTGCACGAACGTGGCCTTCCAGTGCGGCTTTGATTGCAGGGTGTGTTCGGTTCCGGGCTCTTCTGGTTGCGAGTCGCCTTATGCGTGTGGCTTCCAGCGTGGGCTCTGCCCCGAGCAGCAACCGAGTCCGACCTGCCTTCGAAAGCGCGCCTCCCACAAGCGAGAACCCGCTGGGGTTGAAGTACGCGGTAGAGATTGCGAGCGGCGGAGGGTCGGCGAGATGCTTGGTCGCCTCACCGACAAGAGCGTTGACCGCTGCCGCCACCCGCTCGGCAGGACGGTGTTCGTCTGCAGGTCGGTTTGTGGCGAACCTAGGTTGGCCGTCGCGCTTTGGCTCAGGCACTTTGGCCACTCCCCATTGAATCGAGTAACGCTGACCGCAATCCCAAATCGTATCCCCGCTCGGTGAAGTCCTCGAGAACCACAGACGCTCGCTCCTGACTCAGGCCAAAACCCTCGAATGCTGCCTTATCGAGCAGCACCGCCAATTCCGCAGTCGTAAGGCCGACAGTGCCTGCATCCTCCTCTTCCAACTGTATTCCACCGGCGAGACGCTCGACGCCCGCCCGCAACAGGAGTGCTGCTGTCAACCGTGAAACTCGCCACACATCATCATGGTTCCAATCAGGCAGTGGCAGTCCATTCACAACCGGTGCTGTTACATGCCGATCGACAATCCTTCTCGCCCACCAGTCGCAGACCCTGCTATTGAGGTAGCCCAGCAATGCCAAGACGCTCTCTTTTGGGGTGCCGATTGGATGCCGGATTGTATGGGCGTACCCAGTGCTGGGAAGGAACTTCTCCGCTGGCAATCCTGCAGCTACAACTGTTCGAGCGTCGTCATTCCGCGAGGGGTAGCGGTAGACGATAGCAGGATGTGACTCGCCAAGGATAGGCCGGCTCTCCTCCATCACGACACCATTCTCTAGCGCAGCTAGCTTGTATGACTCTGTGACGTACTTCTGAAAACCAATCTCGCGCGCAATCTCGAACGGGGCGATGTGACGCGTCATTAAGATTGACCATGAGCTTTCAAGCTCCTCGCTGTGTGCGTAGCGGCGATGCTGCCCTGATCCACTGAAATCCCAGCGTGTCTCAGAGACTCCCTGAATCCAGCCTTCCCCGCTGGACAGTCTTGGCCGGGAGCGCATTTGATTGAACACCTCGACGCCCTCTGGGGTCTCGAACCAAGGCACGACTAGGGTAATGGTTAGGTCTGCGAGCTCCTCACGGGTCAACGCAATCGATGGCGTCGATCTAATGTGCCGCAACTGGCGCGCACATGTTGCCGACGGCCACGTGACGACACGTGACTCCCCAGTGCCTGAGCGACGGGAGAGCAGAACAACCATGTAGCGGTGATCGACATCCTCGAAGAACCATCCACCGCGATTTCGCGCTTGAACGACCTCGAGCTGCGAATCTTCTAGCAGGAGCGCTCGGAGGTTGGACCAGCCCCCGAGAACTAGGCATTGTCGTGGCAAGACGTACCCGAGGCACCCCGCGCTTCGAAGCAGGGTGACCGCACGCTCAGTAAAGAGCTTGGAGTAGTCAAAGTGACCCCTACCTTGATGAGAGAAGCCCCTAGAGAAGTACTTCTGCAATCTCTCGCGTGTGGCCTCTTCGCGTTGTTCGGCTTCCGCCTCATGGGCAAACTGCTGTCTCATGGCGGCCATCTTCATTTCACGCTCACCTGCTGTCAGCGCGTTGAAACCCGGGACACGTGTCACCCAAAACTGTTGTGCTTCGAAGCGAACTTTGTCCCACGGCGGGTTGCCCAGTATTACATCGAAGCCCGAACGTTCGCGCAAGAAGACTTCGGGGAATAGCACCGGGAAATGAGCTGGTGCCAGATCGGTCAGCATGGCGCGGGCTTTTTGGGCGGCACCCGTGTCGGCGGTGATCGACTCGATCGCCTCATCCGGCCCGATTGGTATCGGAATAAGGCCTAAGCGCACCGCGACAGCCGCGTCCATCAGTTGCCTCGCATCGGCAGCTTCTTCGTTTGCGCGACGATACTCGTCAGCGGCGTCCTGTACTTCCTGCTTAGTAGCCTCGGACGTCTGAGCGACCTTCAGGAGTGTCGCTCTGGACCGCTCAAGAGCCTCGCCAATACTGACAGAGAACATGTTCAGCTGACCTGCTCTGGTCTCGGGCGCAAGGACTTTCAACGCCCCATCAATCGTGCCCATACCCGTGAGGCTGTTGCCGTGCACGAGTCCGTGGTCGAGCGATGACATGGGGAGTCCAGGAACGAAAGTGTGAATCCAGATGCCCAGACGTGCGAGCTCAACTGCAATGAGGTTAATGTCGAGCCCGTAGATACAACGACGCGCGATCTGCCGGCGCAGCAGCAAAGAGGGCTCGATCTCTGTGATCTTTCCTTGCTCGCCAAGCGCAGTGCGCGCAGCAGTCTCGAGTCTGATGAGCTCATCGGTGATTGGCTGCAGCGGGTGCTCCGCAAGGAACGCGGAGAAGCGTGCCTCGATGCGATCGATCGCCGCCACAAGGAAGTGACCGGAGCCCATGGCGATGTCTGCAACGCGAAAATCAAAGAAGGCTGCGGCCGCCTGGCGACCCGTGTCATCCTCGGCAATGAGGGTTGCGACTCGCGCCAAATGATCATCGAGTGCAGGTTCGAGTGCAGTGTCTAGTAGGTGCTCGACCGCGAACGACTTGGTGAAGTAGCTGCCGGTGCTCTTCCGCTGACCTGAGGCGTTGTGGAAGTAGACCTCACCGGCTCGAACAACGATATTCTCACCATCTCTTGCGGGCAAGAAGGTCTGATTGCGGTCCAGCGCAAGGTCACTGGGTGCAAACGAGAGACTCGATTCGAGCAGGCCCTCGTAGATGGTGCCAAACTCGCGCACCGATAGTGAGCGGAAGTCGACAGGCCCCCGAAGTCCTTCAGCGTCCGTGTCCACCAGCATGGCGGTCAGCGCGGGGCCTACCTCGGCATTTGTTAGCGACAGGGCGCTCACTGCAGCCCCGTCGGGGTGGGTCTGGGGATCCGTGGAGAACAGGCCGCCGTTGTACGCTGGCACGTCCCACCGTGGCTCGCCCGTATCGATGGCGTTCCAGACCTGCACGAGGTCCTCCCAGATACTCGTGGACTGTGAGGAGAACTCCTGACGTGGGTCCCGAACGAAGTCTCGAGCATAGGTCTTGAGGGCGTTTCGCGTATACCGCTCGTTGCGCTCGAAGGGCAGAAGGCCCCTATCCTCGGCATAGGCGACGAAGAGCAGGCGGAACAGGATTACGAGTGTGCGGTGATAGGCGGCTTCCAGGTCCTGCTCGGTCTGCGCCCCCATCCGCCGTGCCACCGCCACTGCTAGCTCCGGAACGACATCCTCGTATATGCGCTGTCGCAGGCGAGCGCCAAGTTCGTTGGCGTAGATGGACGAGTCATGGATGATCTGATCGACATACCCTCCCCGCTCGAGCGCTTCCGGGGAGAAGAGCAGTGCCAGATAGCCCGCCTCGGCATCATCAAGAAGCATTAGGTCGAGTTCTGCGTAAGTCTCGGTGAGACCTTTGCGGCCAACGCCGATGTCCGGATCTGCCGGGTACAGACGGATCTGGTTGCGCCTTAGAGCCACAACCCACGGCAGGCGTTCTTGCTGAGCCTGGGCTAGAGCACGGGAGATCGGTGATACTCCGCCAAACCGCTGTGAGGTCCTGTCGAAGCTCTCGTCCTCGTCGAGGATCACCGCGATCGCATGCTGTGTTGTGCCTTCGCCTGCAAGAGCGAGCAGAGCCGAGCCCCTAGCTTCGATAGAGAAGCCCAACCCCTCAAGGAGAGCGCGTCCCGTCTTGCCAAGCAACGGAAGCGAGCGCACTCGCTCATGCTCCCAATCGGATCTTTTCGGCACGTCTTTGCGCAACTGGTGTGAGGCGAACAGTCCGGAGTTCAAGAGTCCCGCGGCGAGGCCGTCTCGGCTAAGTGAGCCTAGGGACCTATCTAGAGTCCGGGCCGCTTGGTGGCGATTCGGTTCTTCAAGCGCCGCACGAGCGATGCGCTCAATCTGCTTTGCTGAGCGGCTGGAAAGTGGTGTGGGGTCACCATCCGTCCCAATCACGCTAGCCGCAAGAGCACCCTTATCAGGATGAAGGATTACTAGCAGGACCGGTGCGCCGCGGTTGGCGCGAGTCTTCCAGAGGCGACGCAGGTCATCGGATTTCGGGGCGAGATTGCTGTGCGCTACGGCGACTTCGAGTGGTCTGTCGCCTCTGCCGTAAAGCACCTCGACGGTGTCGATGCCGACAGGAGTGCCCTCAGGTCTAGCCCAATCGATCGTGCGTCCTTCGAAGTCGCTTAGGAAGTCATCGATGCTATCACGACCTGACGTCACCCGCATCATCCCCTCGTCTCGGCGTAGCACATGGCGAGCTTTCAGGTGGCTACTGGAGCGGAGCTCCGGTCTTAGCGAAACCTTACCGATATCTTACTACACGAGAGTGACACGCAACTTGAGGATGGGCGTTGCTACGAGCGCACTAGCTCGACTTGCTCAAAAGCTTCACTGTCATACCCGGTTAGCTCGATCCTTCCGCGCGGATGCACCTTCAGGACACCCAGAGGGTTCGGGATAAATGTCACTCTGGGATCAGCCCCACCGGACTCCACATTTTCGACCACCACGAGCACATAGTTTTCCCCCAATGTTTGTGCTTGGAAGACCTCGGCCCGGGTAAAATTCAGTGCGCCCTGCGCGAGACCGCTATGAACCTTCAGTTCGTAGTAGCGTCCATCAGTGCCTATTGCATCTGCCCCAGTGGGCTGGCTTCTAGTGTCCTCAATCTCTATCCCTCGATCGGCCAGAACTCTTTCCACTATCTCCATGCCGACATCTTCTTGCTCTCTCAATGTGTAGCTGGGTGCACTCTTCCGATCAGTCGCCGCAGATTCTGCTCTATGCGTGACGGCAGCCCGCGGACTCTCGACAATTGTGGTTCCTGGATCCCTGACCAAACCGCCAGGCGTGGGCTCGCCAGCGTCCCTGATTACCCGCGGAGCCAATGCTTCAACATCTACTAGGGTACGCGTCGTCGATACTGCCGTATTGGTTTTTTGTTTGACCCCCTTCTTGCGTGCGACTGGGGTTTGGGAAGGCCGCGATATCGGCACGGGTTCTCCTTCGGCGTACTCAGGTGTCCGCCTACGGAATACGAGTTGAGACGGCCCTTGACCGTCCGACGCTCGACGCCATGACTCCGCCCACGCCAAAGACAATTGGAGCCTGTCACTCGGACCTAGGTCGCACGCCTCCGCGACGAGATCACCCCCTTGCTCGCTTCTGCCGATCTGATCACTTGACCTGAAATAGAACGTCATCGTCCTTCGATCCAAGAATATGTCAGACTCTACTCGTAATAACTTTGCTCCAATTTTCCCTCGCAGAATCAGTTCAGGGACCATCTCAACCACTGCACCCTCCAGTGCCAGCCACATTGCGTCATCTATTTTGGTGTAGACGTCAGGCATCGCCTTGGCGACAAACTCTCGCATGTGGCCAACGGCGAGCGGAAATATCTCTGGAGCCCAAGAATCAAACACGTCAGAAGCATCACTTGATTCGACCGCAAACGACTCGGGCGAAACCAGTTCAAGTCCAAGATACTCCGGAAGACTGTCAAAGCAATGTAGCGCCCCCGGCGGAACCCACATTGGAACACCACTAGAGGAAAGAGTGCGGGAAAATGACCCGGATAGCGCATAGTAAACCGGTCGAGTAGCTGTCCAGCCGGCCTCAGTCCACACTGGAAGCCTCTTCAAGTGTGAGCGTTCGCGCGCTGAGAGGTTCCCTGCCAGCTTCGCTAGGGTGCGGTACGTATCCAAGAGCTGCTGGCCCCGACTTTCTTGAGGCGCATCTTGTGCCCATGCTCGTAGATGCCGAACACAATCCGAAGCCGTTGGGTGCTTGATCTCCAGTAACTCCCACAAGCGCGTGTATTCTGGTGCCTCGACCACGAAAGGATTCTTAGGAAACAGTGGATCGCCGCGAAACGCTTCCGCTGGCGAAACCCAGTCATCACACCACAGTAGCTTGTACTTCGAGAACTCTCTCCGCAACTGCTCTACCGGGACGTCATCGATTGCGGCCTTCGGGCTTGATTTCTCGGGACACATGCCGGCAAGTGCCATGTAGTGATGTGCTACATCGCTCCAGCCAATCTTCTTCTGCGATTCATTCAAGGCGCGAAGCTCATCCATATGTTCGCTGGCACGAGGGAGTCCTCGAATCCCCAGAGCCTTCACGACCGGGCTATCAGCGTCTTCGGGGCCAAGCTCCCTCACATAGGCTTCCCCGCCATCTCCGTAGAGCGATGCGTTTGCGTCGCTCCGGATCCGCCCTTCTACCGGTGCCAACGGTTTTGATGGCTTGGCACAGTCCGACAGCCACTCGATATCCGCCAACTCCGCGACCCATCGGGTCGACATGGACCCTGCGGGATACCACTTGTAATACATGTATGCTGCCCTGCTGTGGCTGGCGCTCTCATACAGCCTTGTCCAACTTCCTTCAAGCGTCCGCATCAGTGCCTTCACCCGTGCTCGGCGGTTGCTGTTAACGTCTTCCTGTTGAATATCCAAAGCAACTGCTATGAGATCCGGGCTACCCCAGTCATCATACAAAGCCAGAGGTCTATGGCCGGAGGTGGCCTCAAGCTGATCCAGTTCTAGGTGCCATAGTCTAGGAAGACTGTGCTCGCCCAAACGAAATAGGGATTGACCTTGCCCATTTGTAAACGCAACTGGTTTCTGCAGTCTGGGTGCTATCTCTGCCCCCAATATCTTGAACAGCTTGCGAGGGCCAATCTCTCCCTCCCCCTTAATTGATTTCTTGTACTTCGGGTGTACCCAGCGAATCCCCTCGGTAGTTCCCGCTGCGGCCACCCAGCCGTTCGGGACATCCATCGCCGCAGGAAGATAGGCTTTAGCTGGAAGAACTGCGCCGTATGCCCTCTCTCCATCAATCCACTCGTAACCATCAACAGTGACTGCTAGCCCCAACTTACCTGATACAGCCGCAACGGTTTCTGCTGATGCTTCGGCAAGGAACCCGGCCAGTTCGTTCAAATCCTCCGGGTTCAAAGCGATTGGTTCATCGACGCGGCCCGCAAGCGCTCTGAGAACAGCGTCTGCGCAGTGCACTTCCGCAAAGGCTCCATGTTTGATCAAGAACAATCTAACCGTCTCAGCAGCCCGATTTTCAGAGGTGAATGCCGGGTGAATCTGTCTAGCAAGCGAGAGGCGAGCCACCAAATCTGTGTCCGCTAGTCCTCTTGAGACAAGCAGCAACCCCTGCCCGTCTTTGCACGGCGTGACGCGGTCTCCATCAGCACACATTATTGAATTGTGCTTAAAGAGGGCGTCGCCTGCACCAAACTCTACCGCGGCAGCTCCGAGGCCTACGAACCACGAAGGCTCCTGCGTTGCCCCACTCTCGGCATCGAACAGAGCAATAGCTTCAGCGACTCCAACCTGAGGGTCATCTAACATATCAAGCAACACATCGCGCCAGCGCCCGGCGTCGCGGTATTTCTTCGGCAGCGCATGAGATTCCGGTCGCACTGTCTCGATATCAGCGTCACTCAAGACTCCGGAAAGACTTTCAGACTCGAATACGACATCGCGCAACCGCACCTCTTGTTGGTTGATTCGCAGTTTCGCACCAGCCACGGCCCGCTGCTGATCTTCGACGAACTTGGTCATGCGATCAGAAAGCCAGCTACCAGGTACAATCGCATCGAGGTCGGTCCTGGTGCCAATCAACGGCCAAGCACTCCTTGGATCCTCGTGCAGGGCGCGTATCGCTAGGGCCTGAGCAAACTTGCGAGATTCCTCCAGCAACCAATTGTTCCATGAGCTACTCGCATCAACTCTTTCTCGTGACACATCTGACTCGTATGGCCCGCCGAGGTCGAACGGAAGCCCGATGCCCTTTCCCGTTGGTAGCCCGGAGAAAAGGAGGCCCGGCTGGGTATCCTGCGACACCGCCAGTCCAAGTGACACGGTGTCCCCGACGGCCTTGTAGCGGCGAGCAAGTCCTTTACCCACCGGCAGATCAACCGTATAGCGCCGCCAAGACTGTCCGTCTTCCGATTCAAGAGTAGAGTCGATGCAGGTGACCCAACGTTGGCCGACTTGAATCTCATAACTGGCTTCATGGGCAACTGCCAGCGATCGCACCAGAGTTCGTGGCTGTCGACCGAGTTCTCGGTATTCGAGAGTCTTTATGTTGTTCAAGAACAGAAGAGACCTTGCATCCGTGCTCTTGAACCACTCGTACAATTCATCCGCCTCGTGTCCATTGTCGAGACGAAGCATAATCATCGTTTGTCCAGAATCGTTGACATACAGATCATCAATGTCTGGGGAGGCGTCGACTCGCCTTGCATCGCCGCCAACAACAGCCCAGTGATACGGAGCGCAATGCACCTCCATTTCTCGACCAAGTCGCTGTAAAGTTTTCAGGCCGATTCCGAACTTGCCGATCGCTGCTGCATCGTCCTCTTTCAGTGACAAGTAGGCGCTCGTCATCGCTACTACACTCCTGGCCCCAACGCGGGTGCCGTCATGAACGAAAATCAGCTCCTTGCGGCTCCCTTTGCGCCGTAAGGCCACTACCAGATAGGTGGCTGATTCGTCCTCGGCATTCTGGAGCACCTCCAGTATCCCGCGGTACGGCTCCTCGGTCAGCTGGCCCGCACTCATGCCGGCACGCTTTGAGCTCACTCGATCGACGGACCCCGCCCGCTCTGACTGAACTGCACTGAACTCGTCGATGAATGCTGCTGCGAAGGAGGGCTCGAACTGCCTCTCAAGGAGGATTTCCGAGTTCCATTGCGCCCATTGATCGTACATAATTCTCGCAACCTCGGCGCCTAGCTTGCGATCAGTGGCCTCTACATCCCTACCGCTGTTATCCATCCGCTACTCCTAAGCACGAGATGTTGCGACGGCATTCAGGCAAGATTTTCGGCTGTGGATCCCCCACCCCGACATCGACCGGGCTCGAACCCTGCTGGCGGAGAGGGAGGGATTCGAACCCTCGATGCGGGGGATACCCGCATAACGGTTTTCGAGACCGCCGCATTCAACCACTCTGCCACCTCTCCGCG
>DBEG01000063.1 GCA_002293965.1 Actinobacteria bacterium UBA912
GCCTCGAACGGTGATCTTCGTCGGGGCCGGGACTTCGAAGCTGATGTTCGGTTCTGCATTGATATTCACAGGGTGTGAAAACCCGAGTTGCATCTCGAGATCCTCTCCCTTGAGTGCCGCCCTGTAGCCGACTCCGACGATCTCCAGGTTCTTGTGGAATCCTTCGGAAACACCGACCACCATGTTATGCACCAGTGTACGAGTCAGTCCATGAAGCGCACGATGCCTTCTTGCATCGCTTGGTCGCTCGACGGTGATGACCCCGTCTTCAAGGCGGATGATCATGTCCTCGTCGAACTGCTGGATTAGCTCGCCCTTGGGACCCTTTACCTTCATATTGTTGTTTTCGATGCTCACCTCGACCCCGGAGGGGACCGGGATGGGCTGTTTGCCGATACGAGACACGGCGATGCTCCTTTCCTTCAGTCCTGTCCGGTTACCAGATGTAGGCGATGACTTCGCCGCCGACGCCAGCTTTACGTGCCTCGCGATCAGTCATCACCCCGCTAGAAGTGGATACAACAGCTATGCCGAGACCACCGAGAACGCGTGGGAGCTCGTCCTTCTTCGCGTACACACGAAGTCCGGGCTTGGATATACGCTTGATCCCGGTGATGGTCCTCTGCTTCTTGGGGCCGTACTTCAAGGTAATCTCCAGGGAGTCCTGCGGATCTCCGGGCACAACTATGAACTCCTCGATGTATCCCTCTTGAAGCATCACACGAGCGATCTCGACTAGCTTCTTGGATGCAGGCATCGTTGTCGATGCCTTTTGAGCCGAGTTGGCGTTCCTCACTCGAGTCAGCATGTCTGCTATGGGATCTGTCATACTCATTTATTGACCTCCTATGGTCCAAAACAGTCGCTTGCACCGGTTCACATCCACCCTTAGCGAACGTGCCTTTGTGCAAGATGCCTCGCGGTACTGCTACCAGCTAGCCTTGCGAACTCCTGGAAGCTCGCCGCGATTGGCAAGCACCCTCAAGCAGATTCGGCAAAGCCCGAACTGCCGAAAGAATCCTCTGGGACGACCGCACCTTGTGCAGCGATTTACCCCGCGAACCGAAAACTTTGGTTTGCGCGCCGCCTTAGCGATCATCGACTTCTTCGCCACTAGTAAACCTCCTTAACGAAACCTTGGATCTGAGATGCCTTCATCTCTTGAACGGGAATGCGAATGCGGACATCAGTGCCTTTGCTTCATCATCCGACTTCGCGGATGTCACGAAAGTGATGTCCATTCCGCGGACTCGATCGATTTTGTCGTAGTCGATCTCAGGGAAGACCAACTGCTCGGTCAGTCCCATGGAGTAGTTACCGCGCCCATCGAACGACTTGGGATTCAAACCACGGAAGTCCCTGACTCGAGGAATCGCCATCGTGATCAACCTGTCGAAGAACTCCCACATCCTTGCTCCGCGGAGAGTGACTTTTACGCCGATGGGCATCCCTTGCCGAATCTTGAAACCGGCTATCGACTTCCTGGCGCGTGCCACCATTGGCTTCTGCCCGGAGATGATGGTCAAATCAACCATCGCGGCGTCAAGCGCCTTGGCATCCTGAGCCGCTTCGCCAACGCCCATGTTGATGACGATCTTCTCCAGCCTCGGGACCTGATGGACATTGGTGTACCCCAACTCTTCCATGAGCTTCGGCGCTACCTCATCCCGATACTTACTCTTGAACCTCGGTTCCATCTACTGCTACCTCCGTATTGATATTCGCGGTACCGGATTACCGACCCGGCACCCTTCCAACAGGGCCTGGCGCCCTACTTGTCGATATCTGCGCCGCACTTCTTGCAGACTCGAATCCTTTTTCCATCAGCTCGCCGGCGAGAAACCCTCGTCGGCTTAGAACAGCCTGGGCATAAGAGCATGACGTTGCTCACATGGATTGTTCCCTCGACCTCGAGGATTCCACCCTGCTGCTGGGTTCGCGTGGGTCGGCGATGCTTCTTGATCATGTTGACGTGCTCGACGACCAATCGCTGCTTGGTTGGGTCAGCACTGAGGACACGGCTTTCCTTGCCCTTGTCCTTCCCTGCTAGAACTATGACTTTGTCGCCCTTGCGAACGAACATGGAACTCGACATGGACTACCGCCTCCTATATGACCTCGGGGGCGAGTGATGCGATCTTCATGTAGCGTCTGTCGCGCAACTCTCTTGCGACAGGGCCGAAGACACGTGTGCCCCTCGGGTTACCTTGCTGGTCGATGATGACTGCAGCATTGTCATCGAACTTGATGTAGCTGCCGTCCTTGCGCCTTATCTCTTTCTTGGTTCTGACTATCACGGCTCGAACGACATCGCCCTTCTTCACGTTGCCGTGGGGCAAAGCCTCTTTAACCGAGCACACAATGACATCTCCGACATAGGCGTACCGGCGCTTCGATCCGCCTAGGACCTTGATGCAGGCGATCTTACGAGCGCCTGAGTTATCGGCTACTTTCAGCCGGGTCTCTGCCTGAATCATCTCAAATTCCTCCGAAGTAAAAGGGTCGCCTCGGCCACTGCACGCGGGCTAGCCGGTGCAGTACGTCGGCAAGGGACTACCTGGCCTTCTCCACAATCTCTACCAAACGCCATCTCTTGAGTTTCGAGAGCGGCCTCGTCTCCATGATCAAGACGGTGTCACCGACCTGGCACTCGTTGTTCTCGTCATGAGTGTGGTACTTGCGGCTACGAGTAATCATCTTGCCGTACAGCGGATGACTCTTTCTGTCATCAATGCTGACGACACAGGTCTTGTCACCCGATGCCGATACCACTACACCTTGCCGAACCTTGCGGCTGTTGCGCTTCTCAGTCACTTTTCCTCCACCGTATCCTTACGATCCTGCGCCTTCGCGCAGCACCTTGAGCTCCCGCATACGCAACTCTGTATGCAAGCGGGCGATATCCTTCTTGACACTCTTTATCCTTGCCGGATTGTCCAGACGTCCGGTAGCCAGCTGGAACCTGAGGTTGAACAGCTCGGTACGGGCCTCCTTGATCTTCTCGGAGACCTCTGAGTCCGACAACTTTGTTATCTCTGCGACCTTCATCTTATCCTTCACCGCCACTATCTACTCGCGACACGAACTTGGTCTTGATTGGAAGCTTGTGTCGCGCCAGTCGAATCGCTTCCTTGGCTATCTCCTCGGAGACGCCGGATAGCTCGAACATGACCCTTCCCGGCTTGACCACTGCAACCCACTTCTCAGGGTTACCCTTTCCCGATCCCATTCTGGTTTCGGCGGGCTTCTGGGTGATCGGCTTGTCCGGGAAGATGTTGATCCAGACCTTACCGCCACGCTTCATATAACGAGTCATCGCAATACGTGCGGACTCGATTTGACGGTTCGTGATCCACCCTGCTTCCAGGGCCTTGATCCCGTAATCACCGAAATTGACTTCGGTGCCGCCTTTTGCCTGACCTTTTCTCGAACCGCGCATCACTTTGCGGTGTTTTACCCTTTTAGGGACTAGCATCTACAGCCTCCTTCAGTTCGCGCCACGACGCGGCCGGGCAGGAGCTTCACGCTCTTCCATGGCAGCCTTCGGGCTCGTTCCTGGCAGGACCTCGCCGCGATAGACCCAGACCTTCACACCGATGACACCCATGGTGGTATGGGCTTCGGCGAAGCCATAGTCGATCTTGGCTCTCAGTGTGTGGAGCGGGACGCGGCCCTCACGGTACCATTCACGGCGGCTCATCTCAGCGCCACCCAGACGACCGGAGCACTGGACACGGACGCCGAGGGCTCCGCCCTTCATCGCAGATGTAACAGCTTTGCGCATCGCACGACGGAAAGCTACGCGACCCTCGAGCTGCTCTGCCACACCCTGGGCGATCAGTGTCGCATCCAGTTCCGGGCGCTTGATCTCGACGATGTTGACCGTCACCGGCCCACCGGCGATCTTCTCGAGCTCCTTACGCAAGACATCGACCTCGGCGCCTTTCTTGCCGATGACGATCCCGGGCCTGGCGGTCCACAGAGTGACTGCCGCCTTGTCGCCCTTGCGCTCTATCTCAACACGCGATACAGCTGCCTTACGGAGGCGCTTGAGGACAGCTTTACGAATCAGAAGATCCTTCGCCAGCAACTCGCTGTAGCCCTTACCTGCATACCAGCGAGAACGCCAGTCTTCTGTGATCCCTAGTCGAATCCCTATCGGATAGACTTTCTGCCCCATGGTCTACGCCTCCCTTCCTTGCCTGAGAACGATCGTGATATGGCTGGTGCGCTTGTTGATTCGGAATGCGCGACCTTGAGCGCGTGGGCTCACTCTCTTGAGAGTCGGGCCCTCGTCGACGAAAGTGGTCGCGACGAAAAGGTTGTCCGCCTTGATCCTCAGGTTCTTCTCGGCGTTTGCTACAGCGCTGTTCAGTACCTTCTCAACAGTCTCGGCAGCTGCCCTAGGAGTGAACTTGAGAATCGTGGAAGCCTCTGCAACGGACTTTCCTCTGATGAGATCCACGACAAGGCGAGCCTTACGCGGACTTATCCGCACATAGCGTGCTGTTGCTTTCGCTTCCATCTACCTACCTCTTGCCTTTCTTGTCGGCGGCATGCCCACGGAAAGTGCGGGTCGGAGAGAACTCTCCGAGCTTGTGGCCGACCATGGACTCCGTGACGTAGACCGGTACGTGCTTACGGCCATCGTGGACCGCAATAGTGTGTCCGACCATCTCCGGGAAGATCGTCGACGACCGCGACCATGTCTTTACAACCTTCTTCTCGCCCGCCTCGTTCATCGCATGGATACGCGCCAGCAACCTGGGCTGAACGAACGGACCTTTCTTGAGACTCCTGCTCATAGTTATCTATCAGCTCCCTTGCCTGATGGCTACTTCTTGCGACGCCTGATGATGAGACGGTCAGATGCCTTGTTCTTGGATCTTGTGCGATGTCCCTTTGTGGGAACACCCCACGGGGTGACTGGGTGACGCCCCGCAGTCTTGTTCTTCCCTTCGCCTCCACCGTGAGGGTGGTCGACCGGGTTCATAGCAGTACCTCTGACGCTGGGACGGATTCCCTTCCAGCGGGCGCGTCCAGCCTTACCGATTGTGATGTTCGCATGATCGGAGTTACCGACCTCGCCGACTGTGGCCTTGCATATCGAAAGAACCCTGCGCATCTCACTCGAGGGCATCCGCAAGATCGCGTAGTCGCCCTCCTTGCCCATTAGTTGGATCGAAGTGCCTGCCGAACGAGCCATCGATGCACCCTTCCCCGGGTGTAGCTCTACAGCATGAACGACTGTACCCGTGGGAATATCCTTGAGGCGCAGTGCGTTGCCCGGCTTGATATCGGCATCCGGACCGCTCAGGATCTCGGCTCCGACTTTCAATCCCTTCGGCGCAAGGATGTAGCGCTTCTCTCCATCAGCATAGTGGAGCAGCGCGATACGAGCGGATCTGTTGGGATCGTACTCGATCGATGCAACGCGGGCTGGGATGTTGTCCTTATCACGCTTGAAGTCTATGCGGCGATAACGCCTCTTGTGTCCGCCGCCCTGATGGCGCGTGGTAATCCGGCCATAGTTGTTCCTGCCACCCTTGCGGTGCAACGGCTCCAGTAGCGACTTCTCAGGCTCGCTCCTAGTGATCTCGGCAAAATCCGAGACCGACTGGAATCTGCGGCCAGGCGATGTCGGTTTGTACTTCTTGATTCCCATCGATTCTCCTTCCAAACCCATCGGCCTTTCGCCTTTGGGTGAATCACACATCCTTGTCCTAAGGGGGTTCTGTCTACCACGGTGCCGGGTGGCTCTATCGAAGAGCACCTACGACAAATGTCGCTCCGGCAGGTTCCTAGAACAACTCGATCGAATCGCCTTCCTTCAGGGTCACTACGGCCTTCTTCCAGCTCCGAGTGAGTCCCTTGCGATTCCTCAACCGCTTGGGCTTTCCGGACACGTTCATAGTATTCACGTTGATTACGGTGACTCCGAATATCTCGGACACCGCATCCGCGATCTGCGGCTTCGACGCAGTCTTAGCGACCTCGAAAGTATAGCGGTTCATTGAGGCCATCTCATATGCCTTCTCAGAAGCTATCGGCCTTATGACTACCGAGCGTGCATCTGCCATTACACAAGCACCCCCTCTAGCCATGTCACAGCGGCGCTGGTCATCAGCACATGGTTGTTGTTCACAAGATCATAGGTGTTGGAATCACTGACTGCGATCACAAGCACCTTGGGGATGTTGCGGAATGAAAGCATTGTGTCGATATCGTCATTGGCTACCACGACTGTGACGCGTCCATCGATTTGAAGTTTAGCCAGTATATCCTTGGCTCTCTTGGTCGACGGTTCGGTGAATCCAAAGTCATCTACGATGTGCAGCACACCCTCGGTCGCTTTTGCTGAAAGCGCACTCCTCATCGCCAACTTGACGACCTTGTTCGGCACACTGAAGCCATGAGCTCGCGGAGTCGGGCCGAAGACCACACCGCCGCCCTTCCACTGGGGAGCCCGGATGGTTCCCTGGCGGGCACGGCCGGTGCCTTTCTGCCGCCACGGCTTAGCGCCGCCGCCCGATACCTCGCTGCGGCCCTTGGAGCTGTGCGTTCCGGCACGCTGAGCGGCCAGTTGGCTCCTTACGACCTGGTGCATCGCAAAGGTATGCGGCTCGATAGCGAAGACGCTGTCTGCGACTTCACGCTCACCGAGCTTCTTTCCTGCTGGATCTTTGATATCTATCGTTGCCATTTTGTTGTTGCTCCTCGAATCACACTACATCGATCAAGTAACCGTGACCTGCGTTGTCACGCCTTGCGGATCGTCAGTAAAGCACCTTTGCCACCGGGAACGGCGCCTCTGACCATGAGCAGATTCTGCTCGGCGTCAACTCGGACGACCTCAAGGTTCCTGACGGTGACCTTCTCGTTGCCCATCTGACCTGGCATCTTGGTGCCTTTGAGGACACGAGCCGGAGTGGCGCACATTCCAATCGAGCCAGGGGCACGGTGGAAGTGCGAACCGTGACCACCAGGGCCTCCTCGGAAGTTATGGCGCTTCATGACGCCGGCGAAGCCCTTACCTTTGCTCACGCCATTGATATGGACTTTGCTACCGACCTCGAATCCTTCAACGGTGAATACGTCACCGGATTTCACAGAATGGTCGTCCGCCAGCCGAACTTCGGACAGGTGCCTTTTAGGGGCGACGCCGGCCTTGTCGAAGTGCCCCTTGGTGGGCTTGTTGACCTTAGCTTCCTTGACGTCACCGAAGGCGATCTGAGCCGCCGAATATCCATCTCGCTTGACGGATTTCACCTGCGTGACCACGCAAGGACCTGCTTGAATGACTGTGACCGGGATAATCCTGTCATCGTCACTCCATAGCTGGGTCATGCCCAGCTTCCTTCCAAGAATCGTTTCTATCACCGAACTACTCCACTTCTTTCATCAGTCTTGGCTCCTCTGGCGCGTCCCATACGCGCATGTGCCAGCGGACTGAACGGTCACCTTAGTACAAATGCTGCCTTAAAGCTTGATCTCGATGTCAACGCCTGCCGGCAAGTCGAGTCTCATCAGAGAGTCGACGGTCTTCGGAGTCGGCTCCATGATGTCGATAAGCCGCTTGTGCGTCTTCATCTCCAGATGCTCGCGACTGTCCTTGTTGACGTGAGGTGAGCGGATCACGCAGTACAGGTTGCGCTCCGTCGGCAACGGAATCGGTCCCGAGACTTTGGCTCCGGTCTTCTGAGCGGTGTCGACTATCATCTTCGTGGACTGGTCGACGATCTCATGGTCGTAGCCCTTTAGTCGAATCCGAATCTTCTGCTTGGTCAACTCTCTTCCCTCCGTAATCATCGAGGCGTGTCGAATGACAGCCGTTACTTCAATATCTTGGTAACACGGCCCGAGCCGACGGTGCGTCCACCCTCACGGATAGCGAACCTGAGGCCCTCTTCCATCGCGATCGGGGCGATGAGCTCTCCACGGATCTCGATGTTGTCGCCAGGCATGACCATCTCGGTGCCCTCAGGAAGATGGGCGACACCGGTCACGTCTGTGGTGCGGAAATAGAACTGCGGGCGATATCCGTCGAAGAACGGGGTGTGCCTGCCGCCCTCTTCCTTGGTCAGGATGTAGACCTGGCTCATGAACTCGGTGTGAGGTGTGATCGAGCCTGGCTTGCAAAGCACCTGACCGCGCTCGATGTCTGTACGCGACACTCCGCGCAGCAGCACGCCTACGTTGTCTCCGGCCTGGGCCTCATCGAGGAGCTTGCGGAACATCTCAACACCTGTGACGACGGTCTTTTGGGTGTCACGGATACCGACGATCTCGACATCGTCTGAGACTTTGACGATACCGCGCTCGACACGGCCGGTGGCAACGGTGCCACGACCGGTGATGGTGAAGACGTCTTCTACGGCCATGAGGAACGGCTTGTCGATCTCACGGACAGGAAGCGGTACGTACTCATCGACAGCTGCGATGAGCTCCCAGATCGCTTCTTTGGCCGACTCATCGCCTTCCAGAGCCTTCAGTCCCGAGCCCTTGATGACAGGGATGTCATCGCCGGGGAAATCGTACTCGTTGAGAAGCTCACGTACCTCTAGCTCCACGAGCTCGAGCAGCTCAGGGTCATCGACCATGTCGACCTTGTTGAGGAAGACGACGATGTGGGGCACACCGACCTGACGGGCGAGCAGGATGTGCTCACGAGTCTGGGGCATGGGGCCGTCAGCTGCCGAGACGACCAGGATCGCGCCGTCCATCTGAGCCGCACCGGTGATCATGTTCTTGACGTAGTCGGCGTGGCCGGGGCAGTCGACATGAGCGTAGTGGCGGTTCTCGGACTCGTACTCTACGTGGGCGATAGCGATGGTGATACCACGCTCGCGCTCTTCAGGTGCCTTGTCGATCTGATCGAACGGGGTGAAATCCGCCCATCCCTTCTCGGAAAGCGTCTTGGTGATAGCTGCGGTCAGTGTCGTCTTACCATGGTCGACGTGACCGATGGTGCCGACGTTGACGTGCGGCTTGGTGCGCTCGAACTTCTTCTTGGCCATACTAGTCCTCCTAACGGGAATGGCGGACACCTAGTGGATTATCGGAAACCTGATGTCCTGTGTCGAACCGTCGATACATACTTCTTGCAATCACTACTGTCTGACCTCGCGACTATGCCGCGCTCTAGCCTTGGTAGCGGTGGCTGGACTCGAACCAGCGACTCCACGGGTATGAACCGTGTGCTCTAACCAACTGAGCTACACCGCCGTGCCGCCCGGCCCTAACCGGGCTAGGGGGTGCGTGGAGCCCACAACCGGACTTGAACCGGTGACCTCTTCCTTACCAAGGAAGTGCTCTGCCGACTGAGCTATGTGGGCAGAAACCAACTAGCGGAACTCGATCTTCATGTGGTGGGGGCGCCAGGATTCGAACCTGGGTAGGCGTAGCCAACGGGTTTACAGCCCGTCCCCTTTAGCCACTCGGGCACACCCCCACAAAAAAATAGACCTGCTCTT
>DBEG01000035.1 GCA_002293965.1 Actinobacteria bacterium UBA912
AGCGCAACGTGGCCCAAGAGTTCCTGAATTGTACGCAAATCGGCTCCGGCGGATAGCAGATGACTTGCGAATGTGTGCCTTAGTGTGTGCGGTGAGATATCAATGGAATTCCCGTATCGCCGAAGAGCTACATTCAGCCTGAGTCTGACCGTATCTGGAGTCATGGGTTTACCCGACTTGGTTAGGAATAATGCGTCGGTGGACTTTCGACACAATAACGGCCGGCTCGAGGCAAGATAGCTTTCTACGACACGACACGCGTTTGGATGGATCGGGACTATGCGCTGCTTGGATCCCTTGCCCATAACCTTTATGCTGCCCATTTCCAGGTCCAGATCGGACAAACTGAGTCCAGTAAGCTCTGACACTCTGATTCCACTGGCATATATCAACTCGATCATTGCAATATCTCTAAGCCCCAGCGGAACTGTCGGCTGTATAGCCTGGATTATCCCATCGATGATGTTCTCGGAAACAACTTTTGGAAGCTTCTTGTATTTCCTAGGTGTGGTGGTGATGACCGAAGGATCGGAGTCGATTGTCGAATGTCGTACCAGGAACCTGAACCAACATCGTAGTGCTGAGAATCTCCTTGCTATCGTGGCTCTGGAGTATTGAGCTGCGGTAAGTTCGGCCAGATAGTGCCTAATCTGGCGATGATTTGGTGCTAATGCATCGACTTCATTCGCCTGTGCCCATGCAGTGAATTGGGCGACATCGAACGCGTAGGCCTTGACAGTGTTGATCGAAAGTCCTCTATGCTCGGCTAAGTCCACGACGAACTCTTCCTGAAGCTCTTCGATCGAAGTCATGTCCTATCCCTCAAACAATGGATGACGGCTCAGGGTAGATGAAACCGAGTTCTTGGCGCGGGTAGCATATGCTTCGTAGCGTAACCGCTTGGAGCGGACTCTCTCATCGAGCTCGGGGACCAGACCCCAGTTGACGTTCATCGGCTGGAACTCTTGGGTCTGTGGGTTAGTGATGTAAGCGATCAACGATCCGAGTGCCGAAGTGACCGGCAAGACAAGACTTGGAAGTTCCTTGATGGCACAGAAGCAATTGAGCCCCGCAATGACTCCTCCAGCGATGGATTCAAGGTAACCCTCGGTGCCATTGAGTTGCCCTGCAATCCTTACACCAGGCCTTGCGTGCAGGGAAAGTGTTGTATCCAGCATGACCGGAGAGTTGACGAATGTATTCCTATGCATCACCCCGTACCTAAGGAATTCCGCATCCTTCAGTCCGGGGATGAGCGAGAACACGCGTCTTTGTTCCGAGAAGGTCAAGTTGGTCTGAAAACCAACCATGTTGAATGCGGTTCTGGATGCGTTCTCGGGGCGAAGTTGAACTACTGCCCAGGGCCTCCTGCCTGTGCGCGGATCGGTGAGCCCCACCGGTTTCATCGGACCGAACCTGAGGGAGTCAGCTCCCTTGCGAGCGATCTCCTCGACGGGCTGGCACCCGGCGAACAACTCACTCGTCTCAAAGTTCTTGTGGACGACTCTCTTGGCCCCAACAAGAGCCGAGATGAAGTGCTCATACTCATCCCGGTCCATAGGACAGTTCAGGTAGTCTGCTCCAGTTCCTTTGTCGTATCGCGACTGAAGGAACGCAATGTCTGTGTCAACGGTCAGGGTATCGATCACCGGTGCAGCTGCATCGTAGAACGATAGACCCTTAGTACCCGTTAACTCGAAAAGTGAGTTTGCCATAGACTCGCTGGTCAAAGGACCGGTAGCGATGATGCTGTGTCCATCGGGAACAACTATGCACTCATCCCGAACAACGCGTATCGACGGATGGGCCTCGACTGTCTTGGTGACGAGATTGGCGAATCTGTAGCGATCGACGGCTAAAGCCCCGCCCGCCGGAATGGACGCTGCATGTGCGATCCGTAGCAAGAACGATCCCAGCAAACCCAATTCTGTCTTGAGTGATCCTGTTGCCGAGCTTGGATCAAGGCTCTTGAAGGAGTTCGAGCAAACAAGTTCTGCGAACAACCCTGTCGAATGCGCAGGAGAAGTCAGATGGGGCCTCATCTCCCACAATACGACCGGAGCTCCGCGGGAGGCAAGCTGTAGAGCAGCCTCGCATCCTGCGAGACCTGCACCAATAACTGTCACCTCAGTAAGTGGACGATGTCCTTCAAGTGAAGTGTGCATTCAGTTCTAATGTCCTTTCGCTCGTCTGGAATCACCGCAGTCCATAACGGCCATCAAGATGCCTGTATATTGTACCGACCGATTCCATCTCGGACAGTATCCGCGCAACCGAGAGGATGTCCAGGCCGAGCTCATAGGCTATGTCGTCCGGTCTCATGGGCTCAGCCAGTAGCGCACGATGCACTGGAGACAACTCTACGTCCCTGTCGGGAGTATCCTCGAACTTGTTAGAACATGAAAGGCCAAGATGAATCCCTAGATCGGAAACGTCGCACAGCGGGATGGCACCCTGGGATATCAGACGATTACAGCCACGAGAGCTCGGAGAGAAAATCGAACCTGGAACCACGAATACCAGACCGGTGCCATTGAGTTTGTAATCGACGGTAGAAAAGGTCCCCGATGGCAGTCCGGCTTCCACAACCAAGAGGTGATCCGACAGTGCCGCGATGATTCTGTTGCGGACACGCAGTGCCCACCGTGTCGGCCTGGCCCCCCATTCGCGTTCCGAGACCACAAGGTGCTTCTCTCGGATGGTTTTCAGCATTGCCGAGGACCCCGATGGATAGTCAACGTCGCATCCACAACCCAACACAGCTATGGTTCTACCGCCGGCGCTTAGTGCCGCCATTTGACCTGCCTGATCGCATCCTATGGCCGCACCTGAGACCACTGTGAGTCCGCTCGCAGCGATCCATTCGGCGAACAGTCTGCTCGCGCGAATCCCATAAGGCGTGGCCTTTCTCGCACCGATTATCCCGATGGTGGGTGTGGATAGTAGGCCGCTGTCCCCGATTCCATAAAGCACCCTCGGTGGGGAATCGCTTTGTAACAACGACTCCGGATATGACTCACTGCCCAACTCCATGGAGAATCTCTTCATTGATCGCTGCTTTCATAGACGCGCAACATCAAGGCTTCTTGCACGTGCTCAACCTCGACATCGGGCAAATCCGCAATGTCTGCACAGGTTCTTGAGACGCGTAGGATCTTGGTAATCGCTCTACCTGAGGAGTGATATCGTGCAGCGTGTTGGGCGAGTGCCTCTTCGGCGCGCCCCTTCAGTCGACACGCCGAGCGAGCCTCCTTTCCAGTCAACATAGAGTTTGGCTTCCCTTGTCTGGCGATGGCCGCCAAACGGGCTCTTCTGATGATTGGCTCAACATCAGCGGTTGGTGCCGCTCCCCCAGAAGACAGTAGTCGGGTAGGGTCGACCCTATCGACACGTAGATGGATGTCCATCCGATCAATCAATGGTCCACCGATGCGATTCATATATCGATGTACCGCCTGCGGAGTGCAGGTGCATAGACGTTGAGTATCACCTGCATATCCGCATGGGCACGGATTGCATGCTGCCACTAATGAGAATTTCCCGGGATAGGTGATCCTGCCCTCTGCGCGAACCAGGGTTACCGCCCCATCCTCCATGGGTTGACGAAGCGCCTGTAGCGCCGATGGCGGAAACTGGGTCAGCTCATCGAGAAAGAGAACTCCGTTGTGAGCTAACGAGATTTCGCCGGGCCTCGGCGGAGAACCTCCACCGATGAGTCCTGCCAACGAACATGAATGGTGCGGCGCACGAAACGGCCTGGTTCCTCGAACGTATGGTTCTTCATCCAGTCCAGAAATAGAGTATATGAGTGCAGTCTCTAGTGCCTCTGCCTCGCTCAATGGTTGAAGAAGTCCGGGGAGTCTTCTTGCCAACATGGTCTTTCCCGACCCTGGCGGACCGATGAACATAGTGTGATGTCCCCCAGCGGCGGCGATCATCAGGGCGCGTACCGCAAGCTCCTGACCGACTACATCGGCAAGATCGAATGGGGTGACCTCTTCGGTTCGCACTTTAGCGACTTGCTCTGCGTCTCCATTCACTGGAAGAGCGGGATCGAGATGCCTCAAAGATGGAATAGGCCTGAACTCCGTGTTCAGTGCAGAGCAGTACAGTCCGGCGTCGGCAGGCGCCAACAATACCCTGTTGCAACCCCGCGCTCCCATGACGTGGGCTAGGATTCCGGGAACTGAACGAAGTCGACCGTCTAGTGACAGCTCCCCCACCAGGTACGATCGCTCAATGGTTGAGTAGTCGACCTGGCCTGTCGCCAGCAAGATGCCAGCAGCAATGGGAAGGTCGAATCCTGTTCCGTGTTTTCGCAGCGGAGATGGCGCGAGATTGATGACCACACGTGCGTTCGGAAAAGTGAATCCTGTAGCCCTGATCGCGGCCCTGACACGTTCTCTTGCCTCTTGAACCGCAGTGTCACCAAGTCCGACCAAGTGGAAAGCCGGGAGTCCGGGGCTGACATCCACTTGTACCTCCACTGCAACCGCATTTGTCCCGATAATCGTTCCTGTCGCGATTCTGGCCTGTCCACCCGTTCTCATGAGACTGCGAAAGCATCTTTGTGGTGCCGTATCATCGCTCGGTCACTGGCAATGACCCTGATGGCGATCACATCGAATCTCATAGGTGTTTCGTGGAGGCCATTAGTGTGGACATACTCGCGTGCTAAGCGGGCAAGTTTTCGCTGCTTCTGCGTCGAAACCGCCTCTTCGCCTGTTCCAGCACGCGCGGTTGTCCGCGTCTTGACCTCGACGAGCACCAAGACTTCATCATCGAAACATACGATGTCCAGCTCTCCATGGCGACATCGCCAGTTCCTTTCAACGATCGTCATTCCAGAGCGCTCCAGATATGCTACTGCAGCGTCCTCACCTCGATCACCGATCCGCCTTTGTTCCATATTTCCCCCTCGAGAAGCTGTATTGGCAAATCGAGGGTATAGTCCAGCTCCAACCAAAGACTATCGGATTCCTGACTAGACTGATTCCTGGTGGATGGAGCACGGATGAAAGGAGTGTCGGTGCACTGATGTGACTCCGTGCCTGCGGATCATTTCCAGATGATGGGCGGTCCCGTATCCCTTGTTCGCAGCGAATCCATAAACGGGATGCATGCTATCCAGCTCTTGCATCAGAGCGTCACGATGGACCTTGGCCACAATGGACGCAGCAGCAATAGCGGCAACTTGCGAGTCACCACGAACCACCGATGTCTCAGCTGGGTGGACCGAGAGTGGCGGGCCGTCCAGAAGAATGTGGCAACACGTTACCCTGAGAGTGGCAATCGCCTCTACCACGGCGGCTTTGAGTGAAGCAGTCAATCCGTCGCTATCGATGAGCGCGGGTCCGATGTGGGTTACTGAGTAATCGATAGCGCATTGCTCGATTTCGGCTGCTATCCGACGGCGTTTGGCAGGCGAGAGTCGCTTGGAATCATCAAGGCCGATGATCAGGCAGCCCGGAGGAAGCACCACCGCGCAGACGGTGAGAGGACCGGCTAGGGCTCCTCGGCCTACTTCATCCACGCCTGCGATATAGGTAGCCCCTGCACTTCGGAGTGAATCCTCCATCGACGATAGTCGCCGCAACCTTAGAAGCTCGACCTCATCGGGCATCATCGAAGCATCACGGCAACCACCCATTCACAAGAATGCAGGGCGGTGAGGCCCTGCATCACGGAGAGCAGATAGTCGGTCTAGTATGCGCGCTCTTTGAGGCGTGCAGCCTTTCCGATCTTGTCGCGGAGGAAGTACAGCTTGGAGCGGCGGACCTTGGCTCTGCCGACGATCTCGACCTTCTGGATCTTGGGAGAGTGGACGGGAAACTTCCGCTCGACACCGATCCCGAAGGAGACTTTGCGAACCGCGAAGGTCTCACGGTTACCGGAACCATGCCGGGAAATGACCACACCCTGGAAGACCTGGATCCTCTCGCGGGTACCTTCCACAACGCGATAGTGGACCTTGACGGTGTCGCCGACCTCAAAGGCCGGAAGGTCGTCACGGATCTGCTGCTGCTCAATGGCTCTGATGATATCCAATTCGTTTACCTCGATGTCCAGGCTAGTATTTGTACAAGTATCATATCCACACTGGGACACAAATGGGAAGTATAGCTAAAACGACTGCTGGTGTGCAACCGTTTATAGACCACCGATTCGACTTGGGGGCCAGTAGATCGCGACAGCGCGTCCCCCAATGGATTCCACAGGCTGCGGGCCGAATATCCGGCTATCCGAGCTGTTGGGACGATTGTCGCCCATGAGCCAAACGTGGCCCTCAGGGATGGTGATCGGTAGTCCTTGGCCGACGAGTTCGGTCATCGCTGCAGCGGTGTACGGTTCTTCAAGCAACGCGCCATCGATGTAGACAGCTCCATCGCGAATGTCGATCGTCTGACCTCCGACAGCGACGATCCTCTTGATAAGCTGCGGATATACCCCTGCTGGATCGTCGAAGACGACGATGTCTCCTGCCGAAGGAGTCGAAAAGCGATACGTGATCTTCTCGGCGAGGACGCGATCACCGACAAGGATGGTGGGCTCCATGGACCCGGTGGGGATCACGAAGGGCTGGACGACGAATGTCTTGATTCCCTGTGCAAGTGCGAAGGCGAGGGCGACCATGACAACGGTCTCAACGATCCAGCGCCCGAGGCCAGGGCCTTCTTTGTGCGCCTTAGTCTCTTCCACGATGGGTCCTGACTCAACCGGTCGGGAGTCGGTTGTCACTTGCGCTTCGTCTGCGGGATTACTCACTTCAGGTCGCTCCTTTTCTGAAAGTCCTCGACGACGGCGCGGTCAGTGTCGGACATCTGGGTCGTCTCAATAAGGTCCGGCCGATGCCGGACGGTCATCAATACAGCCTGCTCTCGTCTCCATCGCTCGATCCGGGCATGATCTCCGCTGAGCAGAACCTCTGGGACCTGCATGCCCTCGAAAACAGAAGGCCGCGTGAACTGCGGATGCTCCAGCAATCCGGTCGTGAAGGATTCGAGCGTAGCCGAGTCTTCATCGCCAAGCGCACCGGGCAGGAGTCTCACGGTGGCATCGATGACACACAACGCCGGGATCTCTCCCCCGGTCAGGACGTAATCCCCGACCGAAACGACCTCATCGGCCAAGGAGTATACGCGCTCGTCGAAGCCTTCGTACCTACCGCACACGAGCAAGATGCGTTCCATCCGAGAATACCGCTCGGCGGTCTTCTGGTCGAATCGAGTGCCCCGAGGACTCATGATCACTACGCGGGGCGGTCTGCTGTCCATGGCCAAGATGGCGCGAACGGCGTCGAATACCGGCTCGGGGCGCAGCACCATCCCTGGTCCACCGCCATATGGGTAGTCGTCGATCGAGCGATGTTTGTCTCTGGCCCACTCTCTGAGATCGTGCACGTGCGCCGAGTATACGCCGCGCTTCAGAGCGATACCGAGGATCGAGGCCTCCAAGGGT
>DBEG01000148.1:0-5739 GCA_002293965.1 Actinobacteria bacterium UBA912
CGATGGTCAGGGACAGGTCGTCGACGGCCACAGTGTCGCCGAATCGCTTGGTGACGCCGATGATCTCGATCATGAGCCGACCTCCGCGGTGGTGTTGACGCCTAGCCCGCCTCTGCGCTCAAGGGCTGCCCCTACGAGCCGCAGGGTGATGTCGAAGAGCAGCCCTAAGCCGACGATCGCAAGCACCCCAAGCAGCACGAGGTCCTGCGCGGTCTGCTCGAGGCCGTAGAACACGATGCGCCCAAGTCCGCCGCCGCCCACCAGCGCGGCAACGATAGCGCCGGCCGCGGTCTGCACCAGCGCGATGCGAAGGCCGGCGAGCACGACCGGAGCCACCAGCGGCAGCTCGACCTCGAACACCCTGCGAAGCGGACCCATGCCCATCCCGCGCGCGGCGTCGGTGATCCCGCAGTCCAGCGCCTTTACCGCCGCATAGGTCTTGCGGGTGATCGGGTACATCGCGTACAGGAGCAGCACGATGAACACGGGCGCCCAACCGATCCCGCCGATCCCGAACTCCTCGGCGAGGGGCACGTTCTCACGCAGCCAGCCCATGAGCGGCATCACCAAGCCGATGAACGCCAGCGCCGGCATGACCTGAGCGACATTGAGGACGCCGAAAACGCTCTTCTCGGCCCACGCGCGTTTCGACGCGAGCACGCCGAGCGCGAGCCCGAGCACCAGCGCCACGCCCGAGGCTCCCAGCGTGTATGCGATGTGCTGGATGAGGTTCTCGGTGAGCGGTTGGGCGAAGTTGTGGTACTCGATCATGATCGAGAGGCTGTCGAGCCTGCCCGTCGCGATCAGTGCGACAACTGCCGAAGGGGCGGCTAGCGCCAGCACTGCGCGGGAGGCGGCGCCGCGTATCTCGGCGAATGCGGATGAAATCGCGAGGTAGACGGCGAATGCGGTCAGCCAGAAGCCGAAGCCGAGCGAGGTGCGCGCCCACTCGGCGGTGGCGGCGTGATCGGCGGCCGACTGCGCCGCGAGGAGCAGCCCGAGCGGGAGCGTCGCGCCAGCCAGAACCGCTACCGCAGCGGCGACCGGTGCCCGGCCCCGCGCCAGCCCGCGCTCGAGTAGCAGGGCGAGCACTGCGGCCGCGATCCAGAGCCCGAGCAGCACCCAGCCTCCGCCCCCGAAGGCTTCCAGCGCGCTGAGCTCCTCGCCTGCCTGGATGCGCGAGGGTCTGAGGACCACGAAAGCGCCGAGAACGGTGGCAAGGGCCCCCAAGAAGGCCCCTGCCGCTCCAATCCTCATCTGTCCGGGTTCTCGATCCCGTTTGCTATTCGAGGAAGCCATTCTCCGTCAGGTACTCCCTTGCAACCGCCGAGGCATCCTCTCCGCCAAGCGCAACCCGCCTGTTGAGCTGCTGCAACGTGACCAGGTCCAGACCCTCGAAGACAGGGGCCAGGATCTCCTCGATCTGCGGATACGCCTCCATTATCTCACCGCGCACGACCGGCGTGGGCAGATAGATCGGCGGAACGCCCTTCGTGTCTTCCAGGACCACCAGGTCGAAGTCGTCGATCTGGCCGTCGGTGCCGTACGTCAGCGAGAAGTTCACGCCATCAGTACCTTCCGAGAGGGCCTTGAGCATCTCGGCAGTCACTCCGTGGGCTAGCCCAAGTAGCTGCTCGGGAGCCATCTCGAAGCCGTACGCCTCCTCGAAGCCGGCGAGCCCCTTCGAGCTTTCCATCCACTCGGCCGAGCCGATCACCTTCGCCTCGCCGCCCTCGTTGATGAACCTCGCGAAGTCCTCCATCGTCTGCAGATTGTTCGCTTCGGCGAAAGCACGCGTCGTGGCGATGAGCTCAGTGTTGTTCGCCGGCGACGGGGTCAACCAGTGCAGGTCGTGCGTCGCGAGGTCGAGTGCGCGGATGCGGGAGTGGCCTTCCTGTGCGTTACTCCACAGGTCCTTGCCCTCTTCGCCGTCGTGATAGAACTGTCCCGAGCCCGTGTAATCGACCTGCATGTCGATCTCGTTCTCGAGCATCGCACGCCTGACGATGTCCGGCGTTCCCAGCCGCGTGTTGTCGACGGTCGGGATGTCGTTGGCTTCGAGCATCTGGATGATCATGCTGCCGATGATCGCACCCTCGGAGTCCAGGAACGATCCGACCCTGACATCAGGGCCCTGGGGTGTTTCGGCAGGTGTGTCGGCGGGCGGTGTCTCGTTCTGGGCGCAACCGACCAACCCGAGTGCCAGCACCAGTGACAATCCAAGTAGCAACCACTTACTGCTTCGCATTCGAACGTACCCCTTTCGGTCGAACCGCTGAGTCCTGCGTGATATTGAATCGAAGTATAAGCCGGTTTTATCGGCACCTCAAGATTAACATTTGCCGCCACAATGACTAGAGTGTATTGGCAACACCAAAAAGGTACCAGCTTGCGCACACTTCATCACCACACTCATGGAGGATCAATGGGAAAAAGAATAGCGACCATTGTTGTGGTTCTATCCTTGCTTGTGCTGTCTATGGCGCTGCTGATACCACGTGAAGAACCGGTACTTCTGCCTGAACCAACACTGTGTGAAGGGAAGATTCCCACGCCGAAGACGACGCCTAGTGAGGCCGTGGATCCCGCAACGCCTGGCCTCAAACGACCCTACCCACTGATTGTAGACAAAATCAGTCGGTACGATGATTCAGAATTAGACGAACAGGGCATAATTCTCGCAAGATACGGAGAAGAGCTGCATTATAACCCCACAACGATTGGCTTCTACGCCCTGACTCACTACAGGGACTATTACCAGACAGGATCAGAGGAAAGTTTGGAGAAATTCTTGAGCCACGCCGAGTGGCTACGCGAGAATTTTGAACCCCGAGAAGATTTCGGTGTTTGGAACTATCATTTCCCCTTCCCCGAGTGGCGTGCCGTGCCTCCTTGGATATCAGCGCTCTCGCAAGGTTTGGGGATAAGCGTCATGCTTCAAGCCTGGGATGTGACCGGGGAAGAAGAGTACAGAGAGATTGCCAGACGTGCTGTAAACTCATTCGCAGTACTCGTTGAAAATGGCGGGGTCAAATCTGCCAGACCTGATGGAACTGTTTGGTACGAAGAGTACCCGAGCATCGAGAACTCGCATGTGTTGAACGGTTTCATTTTCGCGCTCGCCGGATTGCGCGACTATTATCTGGCCACCAATGACCCCCAAGCCAAGGAGCTATTCGAGTCGGGTGTTGACAGCCTAAGAAGGCGCATCACGGAATACGACGTCGGCTACACCTCACTTTACGACAAGTACTACCGAAGTAACACCGTTGCCGGTGGATACCACACTCTTCACATCCGACAGATGCTATGGCTGTTCCATGCGACGGGCGATGAACTCTTCTTCACTCATGCAAGAGAGTGGCTCAACTACGACACCGGCTTCATCCAGAGGGTGACCGCCGATAGCTCGATCGATCCCGACAACCATGGACCCACCAACCTTTACGATGGCACCAAATACTATGGCTTGTGGTCCAGCAATCGACTGCCGGTGACTTTGATTCTGGATGCCAAAGAGCCGCTGAGCGACATAGATGCCGTCGTCTTCTTCGGCACCTCGAGGGAAACATCACCCCGCTCATTCACGGTCAGCGTCTCAAACGATCGCCGCAACTGGACAGAGATCCTGGATGTGGATGGCGCGACACCCGAGGCCGTTGGATCGAACCAGACCGGCAGCCACTTCACGGCGATACGGAAGTACGGGACTAATCGAGCTAACGCCCGTTACATAAGAATCACAGTGAACTCCGTGCACGTAGGCAATGTTGTGGGCTTGCGCGAGATTGATGTCCACTTCGACCAATCAGACAACATCAACGAAATGTACGAGATGATGCTTGAATCCTTCGAGCCCGTGAGGAGATGAGCCCGTGACATCGTTCCACCTTCACGACCCGGCGCTTGAGCCCATTGCCCGCAAAGTAATCGCAGGTGAGCGCCTTGATCGAGCCGACGGGATCGCGCTGTATGCGTCGAGGGACCTTCTCGGCATCGGGCAGATGGCAGATCATGTCCGGCACAAGATCAACGGCGACCGGGTGCACTTCATGGTCAACCGCCACATCAACCCGACCAACATCTGTCGCAACCGCTGCAAGTTCTGCGCTTTCGCGCGCGACGCCGGCGAGCCGGGTGCCTACGAGATGACGCTCGACGCGGTCGCCGCAGCAGCCCGCGAGGGAGCAGCCGACGGCGCGTATGAGGTCCACATCGTGAGCGGCCTGCACCCCGAGTGGAGCTACGACTTCTACGTCGACATGGTGCGCCAGGTCCGCAACGCCGTCCCCGACCACGTGATCGTCCAGGCGTTCACCGCGGTCGAGATCGAGCACATGGCGATAATCGCCGAGAAGACCACGCTCGAAGTCCTTAGCGACCTCAAGCAGGCCGGCCTCGACGCACTCCCCGGCGGCGGCGCCGAGATCTTCAGCGAGCGCACCCGCGCCGAAGCGTGGGAGAAGAAGACCTCGGGCGACGCATGGCTGCGGATCCACGGCGAAGCGCATTCGCTGGGCATCGCGACCAACTGCACGATGCTCTACGGGCACATCGAGACTGCCGAGGAGCGCGTTGACCACCTCATCCGCCTGCGCGAACAGCAAGACGCCAGCGGCGGGTTCCTCGCGTTCATCCCTCTCGCGTTCCATCCCGCCAACACCGAGCTCGAGAAGCTCCCGGGCACGACCGGCTTCGACGACCTCAAGACGCTGGCGATCGCTCGGCTGATGCTCGACAACATACCGCACATCAAGGCGTTCTGGATCATGGTGGGCCTGAAGATCGCGCAGCTCTCGACCGCATTCGGCGTCGATGACATCGACGGCACCGTGGTCGAGGAGAAGATCACCCACATGGCCGGCGCGACCACGCCTGAGGCCCTCACCAAAGACGAACTCATCGCGATGATCTGCGAGACCGGCAACACTGCCGTCGAGCGCGACACGCTCTACCGCACGATCCGCGTCTACCCCGCCTGCGAAGGGACCTGCGAATGCATCGCCCCCGCCTAGGGCACATCCA
This sequence comes from Actinobacteria bacterium UBA912, assembly GCA_002293965.1. GTDB lineage: Bacteria > Actinomycetota > Coriobacteriia > Anaerosomatales > UBA912 > UBA912. Next base: position 5,026 of record DBEG01000148.1, read on the forward strand.
GTTCATCAACTGCATGCCTCTCTACTACGGCATGGTCAAGCGCGAGGCACTGCTAGACATCGACCTCGTCAAGGCCAACCCCGCCGAGCTGGCGCGCGAACTGCTCGCAGGCAACCTCGACATCGCACCCATCCCCGCGATCGAGTACGCCCGACACGCCGAGGAGCTCCTGCTGATGCCCGACATCGCGATCTCCTCGGCTGGCGAGGTGCAGTCGATCCTGCTGATCTCGAAGCGACCCGCCGAGGAGCTCTCAGGTGCCACCGTCGCGCTGACGAACACCTCGCGCACCTCGCAGGTGCTCACGCAGATCCTGCTTGCGAAACGCTGGGGCGTGACGCCGTCATTCGCCGAGATGCCCCCGGACCTGCCAGCGATGTTACGCGACGCTGATGCGGCGCTACTCATCGGCGATGAGGCTCTGCGGGTCTACTGGGATCCGCCTGCGGGGCTGCACCTGTACGACCTGGGCGCGGAGTGGACGGCGTGGACAGGTCTTCCCATGGTGTACGCGGTCTGGGCGGTACGCCGTGACTTCGCGCGCGAGCACCCGGCGGCCGTGGGCATCGTGGCCGAGGCGCTTGGCGGATCGCTCGCGTGGTGCCGTGGGCACCTCGATGAGATCTCGGAGCACGCTGCCGTGTGGGAGCACTTCGATGCCACGAAGTTCCGCAGCTACTTCGACGCGCTGCACTTCCGCTTCGGGCCCGAGTA
>DBEG01000148.1:6146-6645 GCA_002293965.1 Actinobacteria bacterium UBA912
GATCGAGGTGCTCGGCGAATGAGCTCGAAGAGCGCAACCGGCGGCGGTCTGGCGCCGGAAGACCTGCTCGCGGTCGCCAAAGGCGCGCGCCGACTGACTCCCGAAGAAGCCTGCGCGCTGCTGAGTGACGCCGACATCCTGGCGCTCGGCACGGCCGCTGCGCACATGCGACGCCGCCTGCACCCCACCGACGACGTCACCTTCATCGTCGACCGCAACATCAACTACACCAACGTCTGCGAGAGCCGCTGCAGCTTCTGCGCCTTTTACCGCGACGAGGGCGCGCCCGACGCGTACGTCCTCACACCTGACGCAATCGAAGCCAAGGTCGCCGAGACACTGGCACTCGAAGGCACCGGCATCCTGCTGCAAGGCGGCATGCATCCCGGGCTGCCGCTAGCGTGGTACGAGGACATGCTGCGCAACATCAAGCGCTGCCACCCGATCCACATCCACGGCTTCGGCCCCCCAGAGATCGTGCACCTCGCGCGCATCTCGG
>DBEG01000143.1:0-300 GCA_002293965.1 Actinobacteria bacterium UBA912
GATCGTCGAGGTAGCCGATGATTCGCTTACCATAGCGCTGGCTGACGGCGGATCGAACGTCGTCGGCATCGATGGTGAGACTTTGGTCGCGTCCGTCCAAGGTAGCGATCCTGCACTCGCCGCGGGTGCCTCGGTCTTGGTGTTCTCGGAGATGGAGGCCCAGGGTGTGGTATCTGCGCGAGCGATCATCGTGCGCTAGTTCGCATCGCGCGATCCTGCGTGCGAGGCTGTGTTAGAATCCGTTGTTACCGGCTAGAGTCGGTCATCAGGTAGTGATAAGTCAGTCCGAATCAGAGGAGG
>DBEG01000143.1:501-5676 GCA_002293965.1 Actinobacteria bacterium UBA912
CTGAACACATCCAACGGCTCTTGCATTTGGAGGACACTTTAATCCACGACTGTCGCATGTTCGGAGCTGTGTTAGAATCCTTTGTTACCGGCTTAGGTCGGCAATTAGATGGTGTTAGGTCAGTCCGAATCAGAGGAGGACTTGCAATGATCGCAAGTGAACGAATCGAGAGTGCGCTAGACAAGATCCGCCCGGCGCTCCAGGCAGATGGCGGCGATGTCGAGTTCGTGGAAGTCACCGAGGACGGTGTCGTCAAAGTCAGCCTGACCGGTGCATGCCGAGGCTGCCCGATGTCCCAACTCACCCTGACTAACGGGGTCGAGCGTGTTCTCAAGGAGGAGATTCCTGAGGTCGTGCGCGTGGAAGCGGTTTAGGCGACACTGCTTCCAGCCTACGGTTTGTGATTTTTGGGAAGGGTCGGCCTCGTGTCGACCCTTTTTGCTTTCCCTGGAGGACCGCACAGGGGCTGCAAGTGTCCCCTTCGCTCGAAAGTTTAGACCGCTCGTCCTTTTGGACTTGAGCCCCACATATTGCATGGCGTACACTGATCGAGCGCAATATGTTGTGTTCACCTGTCCGATCTGCTTGAGAGCCACACTGTTTGTGGAGCGAGGAGTCAAGGTCATGTCATCTGAGGCTACGGGCACCAACACCTACTCGCGGGTCATAGACGACCTGCTCAGCGTCAACTCCCTGAAGGTGTTGCAGAAGCGGTACCTCCTGAAGGACGAAGACGGCAGGCCGGTCGAGAACCCAAGCGACATGTTCATCCGTGTTTCCGAGAACATCGCTCAGACCGAGAGGCTTTTCGGTGCTGATGACGCCACGGTCGCCCAGTGCGCCTTGGACTTCTATGATCTGATGACCTCACTGGATTTCCTGCCCAACTCCCCGACACTCATGAACGCCGGGCGAGAGCTCCAGCAGCTGTCAGCGTGCTTCGTCCTGCCCATCGACGACTCGATGGAGTCCATCTTCGGCGCTGTTCGTGATACCGCGCTGATCCACAAGTCCGGAGGCGGAACGGGATTCTCGTTCTCCAGGCTTCGTCCTGGTGGAGACCAGGTGCAATCCACCCAAGGGGTCAGCAGTGGCCCGGTATCTTTCATGCGAGTATTCAACCAAGCGACCGAGGCGGTCAAGCAGGGCGGGACTCGCCGGGGTGCCAACATGGGCGTGCTGCGCGTCGATCACCCTGACATTCTGCAGTTCATCAAATGCAAAGCTGAGGGAGACTTCGAGAACTTCAACATATCGGTGGCATTGACAGAGGACTTCATGAACGCCGCTCGCGAAGGCAAGTCATACGATCTGATCAATCCACGCACCAAGGAGATAGCGGGCCAACTCGACGCCGCCGAAGTCTACGATCTCATCATCGAGATGGCTTGGGCGACTGGCGACCCAGGGATCATCTTCATCGACAGGATGAATCGCGACAACCCCACGCCTGCCATCGGCGAGATCGAGTCGACGAATCCCTGCGGAGAACAGCCGTTGCTTCCGTACGAGGCATGCAATCTGGGAAGCATCAACCTGTCCAGGTTCGTTGTCTCGCGCGAATCCGGCCTCGAGGTCGACTGGGATCGGCTGAGCGACGTCGTTCATCGTGCTATCCGCTTTCTAGACGATGTGATCGACGCCAATCGCTATCCGCTGGAGAAGATAGGGGAGCTCGCCCGTGCGAACCGGAAGGTCGGACTCGGCGTCATGGGATGGGCGGACATGCTGATCAAGATGGGGATACCTTACGACTCCGATGAGGCCGTGGCTCTCGGCAAGAAGGTCATGGGTTGTATAGATGCCGAGGCAAAGGCCGCATCGCGCAATCTTGCATCGGAGCGTGGACCGTTCCCCAACTATGCGGGATCGATCTACGATGTTCCGGGTGCAGCGCCGATCAGGAACGCGACGGTCACCACCATCGCGCCGACGGGGACACTGTCCATCATCGCTAACTGCTCCAGCGGCATCGAGCCGCTCTTCGCTGTGTCCTACGTCCGCACCGTGATGGACAACGACAGGCTCATCGAGGTCAATCCGATCTTCGAGGAGATGGCAGTCAAGCGTGGCTTCTACTCACCGGAGTTGATGGCGCTGATTGCAGACCACGGGTCTGTCAGCGGAATCGACGATGTTCCGCTCGACATCCAGGAAGTGTTCGTCACCGCACACGATATCGCGCCCGAGTGGCACATTCGTATGCAGGCAGGCTTCCAGACACATACGGACAATGCGGTATCCAAGACCGTCAACTTCGGATCCGATGCCACTGTCGATGACGTCAGGCACGTTTACGACCTTGCATGGGATTCAGGGGTCAAGGGGGTCACCATCTACCGCGATGGCTCCAAGTCGGGACAAGTGCTCTCCACGGGAAAGACCTCACAGGGAACTGAATCACCAGTGCCGCTGCGTGCTGGTGAGATCGAGCCCCGTCCGCGCCCTCTTGTGACCCAGGGCCGTACCGAGAAGATCATGACGGGATGCGGCAATCTTTATGTGACGGTGAACTGGGACGAAGAAGGCATGTGTGAGGTGTTCTCCCAGATGGGCAAGTCAGGCGGATGCGCATCTAGTCAGTCGGAGGCGCTGTCTCGGATGATTTCGGTGTCGCTAAGGGCCGGAGTGGACCCTGAGGCCATCACCAAGCATCTGCGCGGCATCCGCTGCCCGAGCCCTAGTTGGGCGGAGGGCGGCAAGGTCCTGTCTTGCGCTGATGCGATCGGTATCGTCATGGAGCATGCTGTCGACTTCATGCGCACCGGCAACACCGAGAGGAAGATCGTCAAGTCGTCGGAGAGCATGGACTATCACTCTGGAGCCTGTCCGGAGTGCGGTGGATCGCTCGAGCATGAGAGCGGTTGTGCAGTCTGTCGCGCCTGCGGGTTCAGCAAGTGTTCATGACAGCGTAAGCGTCCGCAGTCAAGATCGGGTTTCTCGGCAGGGAGCATCCTGTCGAGTGAGGAAGCATGAGAGGAAACGATGGTTCTTTCGGATCGCACAATCAAGGAGCAGTTGCTGGCAGGGCGCATCAGGATCGAGCCGCTGGATCCTGACGATATCCAGCCCTCTAGCGTAGACCTTCACCTGGGCGAGGGCTTCCAGGTGTTTCGGAATTCGAGGTATCCGTACATCGACCCGAGTCGGGAGCAGGTCGGTTTGATGGAGCCGGTGATCGCTTCTGCCGAAGAGCCGTTCGTGTTACACCCGGGCGAGTTCGTGTTGGGCACTACGATCGAGCGGGTGGTCCTGCCAGATGACATCGTCGGCAGGCTGGAAGGTAAGAGTTCGTTGGGGAGACTCGGCTTGCTGATACACTCCACCGCCGGCTATGTGGATCCGGGTTGGGATGGGCGTTTGACGCTCGAGCTCTCGAATGTCGCGAACTTACCCATAGTGCTCATGCCCGGGATGCCTATCGGGCAGATTTCGTTCTCCACGATGACATCGCCGGTAGACCGGCCTTACGGAACACCCGGACTGAACAGCAAGTATCAGGGCCAGGGCGATACTGCTCCCAGCAAAATGCATCTGAACTTCTGACGCCGAAGGACTCTACAGACCCTCTGTGATTTTGCTGACAATCGGAGTCGGAACGAATCCGGCGACGTACTTACCGGTCCTGGACTCCATTATCGGCAGCCAGCGGAGCTTTCGGCGGATATTCCCTGCGATTGCCGATGTCGACCGAGTGTACTCGGCAAGGCGATCGTCAGGGCCCGAGGTTGCAACCGCTTGGCCCGCGCAGTATCCGGAGTTGATGGCGTACGAGATCCCTTCGCCAGAGGTCGGTGACATGAAGCCGCCAGCCTCGCCCGCGAGAAGCACCCGGCCCTGGCCGGGTGCCACATCGGCGACGGAGCGGACGTGTAGCGCGACGCTGGCCTCCCGCTTGACGCTATCGCCGAGTTGGGGGAGCTTTGTGCGCAGGATGTCGATGCACTGGTCCTGCTTGAGGTGAGGGCGTCTGGTCTTAGGGTAGAACACCGAACCGATGATAGCGGTCTCGCCCTTGGGCACAACGTAGGCGTAGGCGAAGTCGTCGCCGATGTCTCGCATGTAGATGCAGTCGAAGAACGGCTCGATAGCGCCGTCGAGGGTCACGAAGTCCTGAAGGGTCACGTAGGTCGCCACGTTTTCGACGCCCAGGCCGCGTCTGACCGCGGAGCGAGCCCCGTCGGCACCGATAAGTGTCGCGCACGGCACCTCTTGAGTGCTGCCGTTGCTCTTTAGTGAGACGGTCACGCCCTTCGGCGTTTGCGAGAAGTCTACGAGCGACGTCGAACCGACGACCTCGACGTTGGAGGGAAGCAGCGAGAGCATCCAGTCGTCGAACGCGATCCGGTTCACGTTCAGAAAGCGCAGGGCCGTAGTCTTCTTGATGCTTCGATCCCAGTCCCAGTAGCGGAAGTTCACGTGACCTGGGTCGAGAAGGAGCTCGTCTGGCACCTTGGCGATGCGGTCGAGTCCCTTGCGGGCGTGCTCATGGATCATCCCGCCGCAGCTCTTGTCGCGTGGTAATGACGAGGAGTCGACGAGCAGCACACGACCCGTCTGCGCGGCTTGGATTGCGGCCATGATACCGGCCGGACCGGCACCCGCAACGATCGTCTCGAATTCGGGCCTGATTTCAGAATCCAACCGCACCAGCACCTCCCGTGTCAGAGCACAGCTGCCAGAAGCGCGGTGTCTGCTATTGGACGAACGGCTGCCGGACCGTATTACCTCGGATTGCCTCGTCATAGTATCATCGGATGTATCCGGCAACCACTGGGAAGGCGAAAATACATGAGCAAGTGTTGGGAGCAAAGGGGTTGCGATGAGGAGATGCAGGCAGTCTGCCCTCATCCGAATGAACTGAACGACAACTGTCCTACGAAGTGCGCATTCGCCACATGCGATCACCCACAACACGAGATCACCACGGATCCGGAACTGGTTTTCGATCCCGATGTGGACCGCAGCGTCGCCCTGAAAGACAACTGCAGATTCTGCGTGTTCTTCCTTCGCAATGGTCCCAGACTTCCCTGAGGTCGGCGAGCCAGAACATCGTCGCGCGGTCTTTGCGGCCCTGGTCGCTTACGGCCGCGAGCTTGAGCTGCAAGGAGTCGCCCAGGTCGGTGGTGGCTTCACCGGCCGAGAAGACGCCGATGCGTTGCTGCAAGAGGACCC
>DBEG01000043.1 GCA_002293965.1 Actinobacteria bacterium UBA912
CTCTGCGCGTTGCCGCCAAGATGACCACCCCAGACCAAGTGGTGGTTGCGCTCCTCCACGATGCGCTCGAAGACGCTGACATTTCGGAATCACAGCTTCGGGCCCAGTTCGGCGAGGAGGTGGCAACTGCGGTGGTCTTGCTGACCCGCTCAGCGGACGTCCCGTCGGCCGTCTACTACGAGCGCATACGCATGAACCCACTCGCGTTTGCGGTCAAGCTTGCGGACGTACATGACAACCTCGACCCCGCGCGGCTCCTCAGACTGGATCACGGTACGGCTTCACGGCTGCTGCGGAAATATGGAGAGGCTCTTCAGGCTCTTGGCTCTGAGTGAGACTGGTCGAACAAGTTCCGGCGAGGGCATATCAGGTGCTATAATCTGAACCAGTATTCTGGTCTGCTTTGGAGGTGCCATGAGCCGCACGGTGAAGTTCTCGGAGGACGTCGTCTCTCTTGGCGACCTGAAGGTGAATCCCGGCAAGGTCGTTCGTCACGCCGACGAGGCCCGTCGCCCCGTCCTTCTCACGAGCCACGGACGCGGAGTCGCCGTCGTGCAGAGCCTTTCTGAGTTCGAGTCCGCACAGGAGGAGCGCAACTTCATGCGCGCGGTCGTCGCCGGCCTTGTTGATCTCGAAGAGGGCCGCGTCGTTCCTCTCGAGGATGTGAAGCGCCACCTGGGGCTCGGCTGATGACCAAGCGTTGTGAGATCTCGTTCGCGGAGTCTGCGCTCCGTGACCTTGAGGGCATCCGCGACTACTATGCCTCACGGCAGGTACCCGCTGTCGGGGAGCGCCTGATTCGCGAGGTAGTCGCCCGGGTTGAGCAGCTTTCGCACTATCCGGACAGCGGCAGGATCGTGCCGGAGTTCGATGCGGCCTGGCTTCGCGAGCTGGTTCATCCCCCGTTCCGGATCGTCTATCGCCACGATGTGAACACGGTTCGGGTGGTGCGCGTCTGGCGCAGTGAGCGACTGATGGACAAGGCGCTCGGTGGAACTGGCTGACAAGTGGCACGACATCTTCGAGCTGCCCATCCTTCTGAGCGATCGATTCAGCGAGGGCCAGACGGCGACTCCGTGTGTATGTCGCGAGTTAACGCACTTGGAGTATCATGCGGATAAGCATAAGCCTTGCTCTATGCACCAGAGCTTGGTCGCGTATTCCACTCTTGGGGGTAGCCGCTATGGAGATATGGATGCAGACGGGGATTGGGATACTGGTCAGCGTTGGCCTTTTCCTGTTCACCTACAGGCAGACTTGGGGGGCGAATAGGGAGCGGGCGAGGGCGGCGACCGACGAACTTGCTTCCGGGCTTGCGCGACTGCTCATAGGTGAGGGTGCCATACCCGCTGCAGACGACCTCAGAGCGATGCTGGAGGCGCAGGCTCGCCGACACAGGGTGAGCCCCGGGTTCATGCCGACTACAGATCAGCTGCGTGGAGTCTTGCTGACGCGACTGGTGCTGCTCGAATATGTCCCGAATGCGAACAGGAGCGAGTTGATTGCCGCACTAGTGCAGACCCCCCGGGACGTCCTTGAATCTGCGACGGGGACCGAAGTATGGCGGGGTGCGAGTTGGCGTGATAGGTCGTTCGCGTTGATGACCGGTTTTGTCTCCGTCACCGGCGGCCTCGTTACTGTGATGATCGCTTCGGTAGCATCCCAGACGGCTCCAGCGGCTTTTGAGGCAATCCTTCTATCCCTGCTCGCGTCCATGGTTGCGGTAGTCGTGGTGTCCCTCTTGATTGGATTCCGCAGTGGCGATGTCAGATTCGAGAGTATCCACGGCTATGAGCGGCAATCAGATCATGCGCTGCGAGACCTGCTTGATAGGTACGAACTCAAGTATCGGGTGGGAGGACCGAATGACGGATACGACTACAAGATCTGGGTAGACGGCCAGTTGACTCTGGTTGAGCTGAAGTCAGGGCGCACAAAGCGGTCGACTGCCTTGCGGCTGGCTGCAGCGATGAAGGAGGAGGGCGCAACCAAGGCCATCTTGGTCGTCAACTCGAGGAAGGGCGCGCCCGCGGTCACAGGAGTGGACGCCATGACATTCAAGGAGTTCCTGGGGTTCCTGAAACCGCAGGAATCAGAAGCGGCCTAGCGGCATTGAACAGAGGCATCAAGCAGACGGCGCAAGCTGCTACGTTGAATAGAGGGCTTGGGGCCGCCGCTCATGCGCAAACACGTCAGATCCATCGCACAGAGTTGGAGACTCCGTGAAGCGGATAGTGGCATCGACTGGATCGGCTTTGGACTGGAAGCGCTTGCTTGCCAAGCCGTACCACTGGAAGCCCGGCTTCTCGGCGATGTCGCTTGCCCAGTCATGGGAATCCGCCCATCCTGGGCTTCCCCCGGAAGTGAGTGACGCCCTCACTTCAGCAGGCGACCCCGTGCTCATCGATCCGCGGCTCGTGCTTGCGGTGCCGGAGTACCAAGTCGACATCCCCGGGGGCAGCCGCCCCAGTCAGACGGATGTACTCGCGCTTGTTCGAACCTCCGGCGGGCTCATCGCGGTCGCCGTTGAGGGCAAGGTGGATGAGGCTTTCGGCCCCACGGTCGGAGAGCGCAGAAGCGATCCCTCGCCAGGAGTCGCCAAGCGCATCGCATGGCTCGAGGATCGCTTGGGTCTAGGCCGGACTCCGGACCCGATCTGCTATCAGCTTCTGCACCGCACAGCGTCAGCCCTGCTGATAGCCGAGGAGTTCGACTGTGTTGCCGCCGTGATGCTGGTTCACTCGTTCAGCCCCACCGATCACCGGTTCGACGACTTCGCCGAGTTCGCCGGACTTCTCGGCGTCAATGCGGGAATCGGTCGCGTATCTCGCGCCGACGTACCTGGGGACACTCAGCTGTTCTTGGGGTGGTGCAAAGGCGATCAGCGATATCGTCAGGATCCAACCCCCGGAGCCACCGCGATAAACCGCGGCGGTGAGGCAATCTGAGCTGAGGGTATACGGCTGCGGTTTGCGGGTGGTGAGCGAGATTCATCTGCCGAGGAAGGCGCTCGCGTCCTGCTGGTGTCGGGCAAGTCGCTTCGTGAGCCGCTCGCTTGGCGCGGGCCGATTGTGATGAATACGCAAGAGGAGCTGCGAGTCGCAGAGAGGGGCGTCGGCGGACTCGTACTCATGTTGCAAGGTAAAGCGCTTGGAGTATTATGCGGATAGGTAT
>DBEG01000034.1 GCA_002293965.1 Actinobacteria bacterium UBA912
CGTGATGGCATCCTGAACCTCGTGAGGCGGATTCTACAACTTGAAGGCGGTCCGGATGGTGAACGTCACGACGCTGGGGTAGTCGCGCCCGATGCGCTCGGCGGTGCGCGGACTCAGCCCGCCTCGGAAGGCCGCCGAACCCATGCCGATGATCGGGTGCAAGCGCACTCCACGGCGCGCGGATAGCTCCTCGATGCGATGTAGCGCGATCAGGTTCGAGAGCGCCGCGGAGACGAAGCCGTAGTTCATCGCCGTGTCCGAGCGCGCCAGGAACACCCTTTGGTCGGCGACCTCCTTGTCGCTCAGGTACTCCTCGACGATGTCTGCGGCCGCCAGCATGCTGGGCAGGTCCTCGAAGAGCGGGATCACGTCGACTCGATCGGGAGCGAACTCGCCTATCCACTCGGAGATCGTGATGTCGTCGTCTTTGAACCGCAGGTTCTGGCGTCCGGCGATGAAGTCACGGTAGTAGCGGTACACGCGGTCTACGTCCGCCGCCGAGGTGGTCATCGGCAAGATGACCTCGAAGATCGGCGAGACATCGCGGTCGTAGAAGAGACGGGCCGCATCGTGTGAGCGCGGTATGCTCTCAAGCGTTTCCAGGAGGATCTTGGCCTCGGCGGTCTCGACGGTGGGGTTGGGAACCCGCAGCGTGAGTCGCAGATCCTCACCGAGCACGTTCTCGCGGAAGTAGTCCTCGTAGAAAGAGAGCAGCTTCTTGACGACGTAGGTGTCTATCTCCTTGCCTTCGGCATCCCACATCTGCTCGTCGCAGCCCAGGTGGGAGTATGCATAGAAGGCTTCTCGGATCTCATCCTCGCCCGCTAGCACTGAGGTCGAGGAGAAGAAGGGCACCGCAGCATTGTCGGGGTGCTGGGTGCTCATGCAGCGTGGGATGTTCATCATCGGTCTCGCCCCTTGGCTCTCGCAATCCGTTGCACGGTCGTCTGGGTAAAGTTTAGCACCCGGCCATCGAGTGATGACCGGGTGCCTTTGGTTTCTTGAGTCAGGTTCCTGCGGTACCTATGCGCCCTTACGGTTACGCAGCCACTTCTCGAAGCTGATCACCGGCAGGATGATCGTCCCTGCTGCGGCCGCCATCAGAATCTGTCCGGCCTCGAGGGGCGCCGACCCGAAGATGCTGTTCATGAACGGCGCATAGATGAATACCGCCTGCAGCACCAGGATCGCTGCGATGCCGAGGAACACGGTCTTGTTGGACATGACCCCGATCTCCATGAGCGAGTTCTTGAGGGAACGGCAGTTGAGCAGATAGAAGATCTGGAACATGATTACTGTGGTCACTGCAGCGGTCTGAGCAGTAGCCAGCGCCTCCGATTGGCTGCCGCCTGAGTTGGCGTACACGTAGCTGAACAGTGCTACAGCACCTGCGGTCATCAGCACAGCCACGATAACCACGCGAGTGATCACGAAGCCGCTCAGTACCGGCGCATCCGGATCCCTAGGCTTGCGCTTCATGATACCGGGCTCCTTGGCTTCGAACGCCAGCGGCAGTGCCAGGGCGACCGCTGCGATCAGGTTGATCCAAAGTAGCTGCGTCGGGCCCATCGGCAGAAGGAGCTCGCTCACTGTCACAGACACACCGTCAACGATCTTGGTCACATCGCCGAAGGGGAAGAAGATCACCGCCCAGATCAGGATGAGTGCCAGTCCCAGGTTCGTTGGCAGAACGAAGGCCAGAGACTTGATGAGGTTGTCGTAGACCCTTCTGCCTTCCTCGACAGCTGCAGCAATCGAAGCGAAGTTGTCGTCGACCAGCACGATCTCCGATGCTTCCTTGGAGACAGCGGTGCCGGTGATGCCCATGGCGACACCGATGTTCGATTGCTTCAGCGCCGGCGCATCGTTGACGCCGTCACCCGTCATTGCGACGATCTGGCTGCGGCTCTGAAGGGCGTTCACGAGCCTGAGCTTGTGCTCGGGCGCCACGCGGGCGAATACGTTGCATGAGCTGGCTGCCTCGACGAGCTCGGCCTCGGACATCTCGGCAAGCTGTACACCGGTGTAGACCCTGGGGGCATCTGGGTCTTTGGGCAGGATGTCGATCTGGTCGGCGATCGCTTGGGCGGTTCCCTTGTGATCACCGGTGATCATCTTCACTACGATGCCAGCCTGATGGCAGAGCTTGATCGCGGCCATAGCTTCCGGCCTGGGCGGATCGATCATCCCCTGAAGGCCGACGAAGGTGAAGTCGCCATCGGTGTCGCTCATCTCGACCGCTGTCATGCCGGGCACCGCCTTCGAGGCGAAGGCCAGCACCCGCATGCCGCGAGCCGCCAGGGCTTCAACTACTTGCAGGACGACTGCGTGATCTAGCTCGACTCCAGTTGCAGTGTTGCAGCGGCTGAGGATGGCCTCAGGCGCGCCCTTGATGAGGAGCACTCCTCCTGCATGTGCGTTGAGGGTCGCCATGAACTGGTTCTCCGACTCGAACGGTATCGCATCGAGGCGGTCGTAGTCTTTGCGTAGGGCGTCAGCGCTGATGCCTGCCTTTTCTGCCGAGACGAGCAGGGCGCCCTCGGTGGGGTCACCGTTGATTTTCCATGCGCCCTCGGAGTTCTCGAGTGATGCGTCGTTGCAGACAGCCCCGACCATCAGAAGCTCCCTGAAGTCAGCCGACAGGTCGGCGAACTTGTCGCCGTTACGCACCATATGGCCTGTAGGCTCGTAACCGACTCCAGTCACCGATACCGCGCCTGATGCCGGGGTCCACAGCTCCTGGACGGTCATCTCGTTGCGGGTCAGCGTACCGGTCTTGTCGCTGCAGATCACGGTCGTCGAGCCGAGGGTCTCGACCGCGGGCAGCTTGCGGACGACGGCGTTACGCGCCGCCATGCGCTGCACTCCGATTGCGAGTGCAATCGTGACGATTGCGGGGAGTCCTTCCGGGATCGCTCCAACCGCCAGCGCAATCGCGAAGATGACGGTCTCGCGGAACGCCATGAACAGATCGGCTCCCGTTTCGTTCACCGTCCGCCAGGTACCTACGGCAAGCATGACGACCGAGATACTGACGATCGCTACCGTGATGATCATGCCGATCTTGTGGAGGTCCCTGGTGAGCGGTGTCTCCAGGTCAGTGGTCTCCTTGAGCATCGTTGAGATGCGTCCGAGCTCGGTGTTGTCGGCGGTCTCGACCACGACTGCGGTACCGGTGCCGTACGTCACCAGCGTGCCTGCGAATGTCATGCAGGTGCGATCTCCGATCCCCGACTCTGCTGCGACAGGCGGAAGCTCTTTGCTGGTCGGAACCGACTCCCCTGTGAGAGCCGCCTCTTCGATCTGCAGCGTCCGGGACTGGATGAGGCGCATATCCGCCGGAACCCGATCCCCGCTGGCGAGAAGCACCACATCGCCTGGCACCAGATCGGTCGCAGGAAGGGTGACCTTCTTGCCGCCGCGCATCAGCGAGACGTTCTCAGGCACCATGCGCGAGAGGGCTTCGATGGCCTTGCCCGCCTTGTACTCCTGGATGAATCCGATGATCGTGTTGATGATGACGACGGCAAGGATTACCAAACCGTTCTTGATGCCACCGGTAGGATCGGCGGCCATCGCCACGAACGCCGAGACGATCAGCACCCAGATGAGTGGGTTGTTGATCTGCCGCCAGATCAGGTCGAGGACGGTGTCGCCTTTGCCCCTCGAGATCACGTTGGGACCGTACGTTGCAAGCCTCTTGGCCGCTTCCGCCTCTGACAGTCCGTCAGGATCGGTCTCGGTTAGCCCGACGACCTCCTCGGCAGTCAGGACATGCCACTGCTTTTCGCCGGATGCTGTTCCCTTTGGCTCGATTCCACTCTTTGAAGTCGGGCTTTGACTCTTAGACATCGTTTCTTGCCCTCTCTTGTTGCTCGCTGATTAACGAGAAATTTGTCCGATGATACACGATGTTTCTTACGTAAACAAAGTGGGGATATACGAACCACGATAAATCTTTCGTGAAACAGGAGGTGTACTAGTGACTCTCGAGATGATCGATGGCGACGGCCCGCAGGCCGGATCCGCTGCCGCTGCTACCCCTGACCGGCGAGCATTCTTGATGGCCTTGGGCGGAGTGGCGCTAGCGCTCGCCGGATGCGCACCGCAAGACCGCACCGGCGAGGCCGACCCGGGGCCCGCACAACCTGCTACCCCTGCTCCAGACGGCGTTGCGCAAGACCCCGCGGGCCAGGGCGCTGAAGACACGCTGCTTTCGGCGATCGATCGGCGCAGGTCGATACGCGCATTCGCCGACGACCCGATCCCCGACGCCGACATCCTGCAGATGCTCTGGGCCGCCCAAGGCATCACGCATCAGGACGCTGGGTTCCGAGCCGCCCCTTCGGCAGGTGCGCTGTATCCTCTGGAGACCTACGTGGCGACCACCGAGGGCGTGCGTCGCTACATCCCACGCCGACACGAGCTCGAGGCAGCGGGCGACTCGGACATCCGCGGGCCGCTGGCCGTGGCCTCGCTGGGACAGATGTTCATCGCGCAGGCACCGGCGGTCTTCGTCATCAACGCCGTCTACGCGCGAACGGAAGGTCGGTACGGCGATCGCGGGCGGCGCTACGTCCACATGGAGGTCGGTCACGCCGCCCAGAACCTCTCGCTGATGGCGGTGCACCAGGGGCGTGGATCCGTGATGATCGGTGCGTTCATCGATGCCGACATCCGGCGCCTGCTAGGCGCACCTGCCGAGGAGGACCCGCTCTACATAATCCCGGTGGGGACTCCGGGGTAGAGCCGCGAGTGGGGAGCGCGAGCCGGGCGGGCGCAGCGAATGCGTCCGCCTACTCCGGGAAGAACACCGTATGTGCGGGGTCGAATACGATCTCGACCCGGGCTCCTTCGGCGATCAGCCTGGTGGAAGACATGAGCGAGTGCAGTCCCAGGCCGTCGGGTAGCGCAAGGGTGTAGAGCGCGTCGGCGCCTAGGAAACGCGCGGCGGTCACGATCGCCTCGCCTTGCGGGGA
>DBEG01000133.1 GCA_002293965.1 Actinobacteria bacterium UBA912
CCACGGGCGGCTACCTCTACATCGCCAGGCTTCCGGTCGTGCTGGGCGGCCCCTCGGTAGTGGTGCGCCAGTATGCGGGTTCGCTCGGCTTCAACGACGAGCTTCTCGGCTGGTTCTTGAATCGCGACGAGCTGGTCGCCGAGGCCCGCACGCTCAACATGGAACTCGTGCGCGAGTTCTTCCTCGACTTCGGCCCCGAACTCGAAGACTCCGCCGAGAAGACCGACATCCGAGGATTCCTCTTCCGCCCGACTTAGGCGTCGGTCTGCTGCTCGCGGCCCTTTCGGCTGATGAGCCCACGAACTGCCGAGTACGCGTATCGCACATCCTCGCCCCGCGGCAGGATGAGGCCGGATAGGGGTACCCCGGTGCGCCGCATGAACACACCGATGACGTAGAACGTGCTCACCGAGTACGACAACGCCGTCGCGATGGCAGCTCCCAGGATGCCCAGGGTCGGGATCATCGCAACATTGAGTACCAGATTCAATATCAGCGTGAAGATACTCAGCTTGGGGAAGAGCACGCCGTGGGCGGATAGGTAAGCTGCTGGCTGACTGGCCACACCCCACAAGGTAATCGAGGGAACCAGGATGGCGATGACGATCGAAGCGCGGGCGAACTGTTCGCCGAAGACCAGGGTGACCAGCGGTTCTGCGATCACGACCAGTGCGATCGACATCACTGCCAGGATCGCGACGAGCAGCCGAGTGATGCGGGCGGTGATCTCGGCTCCTGTGGCGGCGTCCTCCTGCAAGGTACGTGCGGTCAGTGCACCTGCAATTGCTGCCGGCGCATAGAAAGCCAGCTCGGCGAAGGACACGCCAATCGAGTAGACCCCCACGCCAGCGGTCGAACCCAAAATGCCCAAGAGTACGAGGTCCTGACGCATCTCCAGGAAGCCAGCGACTGTTTGGATATGGTTTCGACCCGCATAGGACAATTGTTCTCGCATGCGACTCAAGGACGGGCGCGTAAGCGACATCACGCCAGTGGCTACGAGACTGATGATCACGCCAGTGACCGCGCTGGCGAGCGTGGCGACTATCAACGATTGGAGGTCGAAGCTATCCAGGAACAGTACGATGAGCGCGTATCCACAAAACAGAATAGAAGCTAGGATCATGGACACCGCTTGACCTGTGATCCGGCCCTGCCCAGTGAGCACGCCCGAAACCAGACTGGTCACCACTATGAGTGGCAACGTGGCCGACGCCAAAAGGATCGTCGTCAGGTCGACCTCCGACAAAGCCGGCATGAACTCGCTCATGATGACCGCGATGACAGGGACTCCCACGATCGAGACCCCGGCAGTCAGAGCCAGCGAATCGGTCACGGCATACCGAGGCGACCGACCGTGTCTGCCCACGAAGTATGCGTTGGCACCCTCGAAACCGAAACTCAGGATCAGCGCAGCAATCAGCGGTATCGTCTGCAGCAGGGTGAGTTGACCCTTGACCTCGGGTCCCAGCAGGCGTGCCACCAGGAGGGTTACAACAACGCTTGCAGCCAGAGCGATCAGCGTCGCCAGACCCATCGTGAAGGAGCCACCCAAGACGCTCGTGCGGCGCTCCGAGGGTTCCTCGGCGTCGTGTGTAGGCGATTGTTGTTCGTCTGTGTTCAAGACACTTCCTTTGTGGCCAGAAATCGGGATGCTCCCTGCTGTCGTCGTCAGTGATGAGCGGATGCTACTGCTAGTGAAGTATCATATCCGTCTTTGGCGCGTTACATGTTAGAATCCCTCACACGAACCGAGGAAAGAGGAGTCCGATGAAATTCCAAGGCGCAGCCCACAAGTACGGCCGAGACATCGACACCGACGTGATCATTCCGGCACGTTACCTGAACACCAGCATCCCCGAGGAGCTGGCGAAACACTGCATGGAGGACCTCGATCCGGAGTTCGTCAAGAAGGTGCAACCGGGTGACATCCTAGTCGCCGAGGAGAACTTCGGCTGTGGCTCCAGCAGGGAGCATGCGCCGATCTCGATCAAGGCGGCCGGAGTCAGCGTCGTTATAGCCAAGTCGTACGCCCGCATCTTCTATCGCAACGCCATCAACACGGGACTTCCCATCATGGAATCTGCCGAGGCGGTCGCAGGTATCTCCAACGGCGACAAGGTGGAAGTGGACGCCGACACCGGACTGATCATGAACCTCACCACAGGTGCGACCTATCAGGCCCAGCCCTTCCCGCCGTTCATCAAGGAGATCATCGAGAAGGGTGGCCTGATCGAGATGGTGAAGGACAAACTGGCGGCCCAGTCCTCGTAGCGCTACCGGTCTGTTCGGATAGATCCGCGCGCCGCGATCAACTGCGGCATCACGCTGGCCGACACGTTCGCAGCAATTGCAGCCTCAAGGATGCGACTGATGACCTCGGCGGGTGCGGAAGGCATTGCGATGATGACCTCCTGTACCCCGTGCTCGGGCACAACGATCCCAAGATCTCCGATGGCTCCAAGTACCGGCACGCCGTCGATGGTGCGCCCCAGTAACACGGGATCGTCATCAAGGAAGCCGATGACCTTCATCTCGAGGTCGGGGTGAGCCTTTATCTCGCGCAGGAGCAACGGACCTGAGCTTCCGGCACCAACGATGAGCGTGCGCTGCCTCTCGCCACTTCGGCTTGCATGCAGATGGAGAACGGCCCTCACCGCAAGTCGCGTCCCGGCGGCTCCCATCAGGACCAGGGTAGCCTGGATGAACAGCACGCCCATGGGAACCGGGCGCATGTCCTGTTCGATGGGCATGAACAGGTTGACGATCACCAGCAGCGCAAAGCCGATCCCGGTTGCAGCGAGCAGTCGCAACAGCGAGTCGATCCCGATGTAGCGCAGGATTACCTTGTAGAGTCCGAACACTCCGAACATCGTGAGGTAGGCGAACACGCCCGCAATCGCGAGAACAGGCATCCACACGGCGAAGAATTCGGGGACCACCCCCTCGAACCTAGCGTAGTAGGCGAGGACGGTCATCAGGACGACCATCGCCGCATCGAAGGAGAGCAGTATCCAGTTCGACACGCCGGTGGCCTTCGAAACAGTTCGACCCAGATCAGACACTCTCACTTGCAGCCTCCTCGTAAAGCCTTTCGTAAGAGGCTAACACATCAGGAAAGGCGAAGTTCTGCTCGATGCGGATGCGGGCGGTCATGCCCCGGGCTGCCGTCGCCGCCCGGTCGCCAGCAGCGCTGTCGATCGCCGAAGCGAGAGTCTGTACGTCATGCTTGTCGACGATCCAGCCGGTGTCACCCACGACGTCGGTGATTCCGCGCGTCCTGGTGCCAATCACCGGCACCTGCATCGACATCGCCTCCATCACCGAGCGGGGAAGGCCCTCGCGTGCCGACACTAGCGTGAGCGCGTTGCTCGCAGCGAGAAGCGCCGGGATGTCATCGCGAAAACCCGCCCACCGCAATCTGTCGCTGACCCCGAGTTCGTCCGCCCGCCGCCGAAGGTGCGACTCCAACTCGCCAGACCCGGCAAGCACGACCACCACATCGGGGTTCGTAATCTGCGCCAGCGCCGTAAACAGGTGCTCGTGGCGTTTAACCGCCGAGAATTCGGCGACCATGGCGATCACGAAGGCATCCTCGGCGATATCGAGCTCTCGGCGGATGCCTTCGGTTGCCTCGGGCGAGACCCTATCTCGTGAGTATGCGTCGGTGTCGACTCCGATCCCGGGGATGTGCCTGACCCTCTCGGCGCGAATACCGGGAAATCTTAGCGCGGCCTCGTGGTCCTCGGCGTTTATCGTCACCAGGTAGTCGGTCCACGGAGCTGCGGTCTGCTCCAGTGAGCGGAAGATGAAGTGCCCGAGCGGCGACTGGCCCTCGTAGAAGTGGAAGCCGTGCGCGGTGTAGATTATCTTTGGGCGATCAGCTTGCCCCATCTTTCGAAGGGCCAGCCGGGTCACGAAGGCAGCGATCGGTGTGTGGACGTGCACGATGTCGTAACCGCCCTCCACCACCACGCGGCGTACCCGCGTCCACGTGTCGAAATGATCGGCAATCGCGAAGATCCTCCTGCTCCAGGTGATGACGTAGACCGTGTCGAAAGAGCCGTGGATCCCGGGGTATCTCGTCGCGCCGTTCGTGAGACAGTCGACCCGCCAGCCGTTTTGCCGGAAGTGGGTTACGAAGGGTGCCAAGAAGATCTCAAGCGTGATTGGCACCGTCGTCACGAAGAGGGCGGATCGGGGCATGTAGGCGAGTCCATTTCGGCGGGTAAGTGATTCCATGTATATAGAGAATGGTACAGCACGCCGCCCCTTGTGCCATACTCGATTCCTGAAATGACGGCCGACAGGGCACCTAGATGCCCGAGCGAACCAGCGGAGGGTCGATGGGCGTGTCGCAGGACCCGATGTTCTCGGTGATCATCGCGAGCAGGAATGCGGGGCGGCACATTGGCGAAGCACTCGATTCATTGCTTGCTCACGGTGAGGCCCGTTGCGAGGTGATTGTCATCGACGGGAACTCCAGTGACTCCACGACCGATGTGCTCGCCCAGTACGAGCCGCGGTTCGCCGACCGCCTTAGGTGGATCTCCGAACCCGACGCAGGCATCTACGACGCCATGAACAAGGGACTTGCGATGGCATCTGCCGAGTGGGTCGTCTTCCTCGGCGCTGATGATCGCCTCGCCCAGGGTGCGTTTGCGGCGGTCGAGAAGTGTGTTGCGAACGCCGAAGGGGCCAGCATCGTGTGCGGGGTGACGCGCGTGGTCGGCCAGGGAGCCGACTTCATCGAGTCGCCGCGGTCGTTTCGAGCTGCGCACATCCCTAAGCGCGCTCCTGCGCGGCATCAGTCGATATACGTCCGCAGGCAGGCACTACTCGCGATCGGCGGGTTCTACACGCGGTGGCCGATAGCCGCCGACTACGACGCTTACCTGCGACTTTGCGAGGCAGGCGCGGAAGAGGCGCTCACAGATGCGGTGCTCTCAGAGTTCCGGCTGGGCGGCATCAGCTCCACGCTCAAGGCCCGAACCGCCGCCGAGTATCGCGACATCCGCATCGCCCACGGTGCCGCGCCGACAGTCGAGCACCTGGTGATGTTCAAGTCGCTTGCGGCGGTGTGGGTGTTCGCTGCCCTCAGGCGCGTCGGCCTCGCCCGAGGAGCGCGCCGATGAGCCGCCCACACGTCCGCCCTCAGGACCGCCCGCTGCGCGTGCTCGTCGTCAACCTCGGCCGTTTCGGCGGGGTCACCGAGTACGGCTGGTCG
>DBEG01000108.1 GCA_002293965.1 Actinobacteria bacterium UBA912
TGCGAGCGCCAGTAGTCGGCGACCTGCTTGCCGTCGACCACGTCGGGACCGGTCCATCCTTTCGGGGTCGCAAGCACGATCATCGGCCACTGGGGGCGTTCGAAGGAGCCGGTCTTTCGGCAGTGCTCCTGGATCGATCGGATCTCGCCGATGACCGTATCCGTGACTGCGGCCATCACCTGATGGATGTCGGTGCCAGGCGATTCCTCGACGAAGTACGGCTTCCAGCCGTAGCCCTCGAGCAGACTGCGCAGCTCCTCGCGGGGTATGCGCGCTAGGATCGCAGGGTTCGCGATCTTGTATCCGTTGAGATGGAGTATGGGGAGGACGGCCCCGTCTAGGACGGGATTCAGGAACTTGTTGGAGTGCCAGGACGCGGCGAGCGGGCCCGTTTCGGCTTCGCCGTCGCCGATCACGCAGGCGACGATCAGCTCCGGGTTGTCGAACGCCGCACCGAATGCGTGCGAGAGCGCGTAACCGAGCTCGCCGCCCTCGTGGATCGACCCGGGTACCTCCGGCGATACGTGACTCGGGACGCCGCCGGGGAAGGAGAACTGCTTGAACAGGCGGCCCATTCCCGTGCGGTCGAGCGACACGTCGTGGTAGTACTCGGTGTAGGTGCCCTCCAGGTAGGTGTTGGCGACCAGGGCCGGTCCGCCGTGGCCGGGTCCGGTGATGAAGATGACGTCGAGATCTCGCTGGTTGATGGCGTGGTTGAGGTGCGCATACACGAAGTTGAGGCCGGGCGTCGTGCCCCAATGCCCCAGTAGGCGCGGCTTGATGTGCTCGACGGTGAGCGGCTCGTCGAGCAGAGGGGTGTCCAGCAGGTAGATCTGCCCGACAGACAGGTAGTTGGCCGCCCGCCACCACGCGTCGATCGTGTCTCGCTGCTGCTGGGTGAGCGGGGCGGCGTTCGCGCGCTCGTTCTCGTTCGAGGTCTTCATGCGGTTGTCTCCTTACCGAGGAATCGGAGTACCTGCTCTGCGATCTCGCTCTCCTCATCGGCCTTGATGATGAGCATCTTCGTAGGGGATCCAGTGGTCGAGATCGGGCGCATGCCGTTGCCCGGCGCGGTGTTCTTCGTCCCGTCCAGCTCGATGCCGAGCGGCGAGAGCCCCTCGCACACCAGCTCGCGGACGCGCGCGTCGTTCTCGCCGATGCCGCCGGTGAACACCAGCGTGTCCACCCGCCCGAGCACCGCGAAGTACGCGCCGATGTACTTCTTGACGCGATAACAGAAAGCCTGCAGGGCCAGGGTCGCGGGCCCGTGCCCCGATGCTGCCAGCGAGTGCAGGTCGCGCATGTCCGCAACACCACACATGCCGAGAAGCCCGCTCTCGTTGTTGAGCAGCTCGTATACCTCGCCAGCGGTCATGCCCAGATCCTCCTGGAGGAAGAGCGGCACCGCCGGGTCGATGTCGCCGCAGCGAGTGCCCATGATTAGCCCCTCCAGCGGGGTCAGCCCCATCGATGTGTCGACGCTTGCCCCGGCTTCGATCGCCGTCACGCTCGCCCCAGCCCCCAGGTGCACGACGATCAGGTTGCACTGGGCAGGCGGCAGCCCGAGAGCCTCGGCGGCGACCTTCAGCGCATGCTGACACGAGATGCCGTGGAACCCGAAGCGCCTCAGGTCGAACTCGGCTGCGATCTCACGCGGCAAGGCGTATGCGCTCGCGTGCGTCGGCAGCGTTGCATGGAACGCAGTGTCAAACACCGCGACCTGCGGGACCCCGGGGAGCAGCTCTGCGGTCGCGCGGACTCCGGCCAGCACCGCGTCGGTGTGCAGCGGAGCGTACCGCCGAAGCGCGGCGATCGTCTCCAGCGCCTCTTGGTCGAGGTAGGCAGGGCAAGTGAACCGGCTTCCCCCGTGGACGACCCGATGCCCGATCGCTGTGATGCCCGCGATCTGCGAAGCCGCCACACGCAGCCGCTCGGAGACCTGCGCCACGGTGTCACCGGACGCCTGGCCGATCTCGACCCTTCCTTCGCGCAGCACGTTTCGCGGGTTCATCGCCAGCAGCTTGTACTTGGTTGACGAGCTGCCGGAGTTGATCACGAGAATCTTATGGTCCATGCACGGTCTATACCCATTGTGGCATGGCGACCTAAACAAAAACTAACGGCGACCCAAAAGAGTCGCCGTCGTAGATATCTGGTGCCCCTGTGCCCATCCCATATTCGGAGTCCATGTCTTTACGAAGGCACCGGTGCTGGCTGCCGCGATGGAGGCGGGCATCAAGAACGCAGCGATGGCGTCAGCCACGTCTTGAAGATCCTCAGGTAGCTCGTCCGCCGCTGCAGAGAACCCCTTCCGATAGGTGTCCCACATCCGTGACGTCTCCGCCTGCCTCGTGTACTCGAGCGTAAGCTCTGCGGGTGTCTCGGCTGGCAACTTCGTGGCGCGCCGCTGAAATGTCGCGCGGATAGCGTCGGCGAGATCCTGGCCGTCGAACTCCAGGGTGCGCGAGAGCATCCAGATGTCGTGGTAGTCCTTCATCCGGCTGTTAGCGAGCCCGATCTCGATCATGGCCTGGAACTTCTCGGCAATGGCGGTAGCGGGTTGATAGGCGAGGATCCTCGGGGGCTCGTCCTGAAGTAGCGCGGGGTAGTCTACCCAACCAGGATCCGGCACGACGGCATCGTCGATCCCGACGTCGAGGCGCAGGACGAACCGAGCTCCGCCCAGGTCACCAGCAACCTTCACGCGAACCACGGAGTAGCGATCCTCAACCGTGATGGGCTCGGCATGAATCTTCGATTCGAACACGAGGCCATCGTCGAAGTGCATTGCGAGGCATTCGGCAACGATGCCTCTGATCGCCTCCGGTGTGCTGTCGACACGCCCGAGGAAGTCGATGTCGCGAGTCGGGCGTGCGACGGCGGCATCCCAAACACGCAGCATGACGGCACCCTTGACCACGAGACGATCCGACCACTGCGTCTGCGACAGTCGGAAGAGGAACCGTTCCATCGCGTAGTAGAGAACCGCCTGCTGGAAGTCCAAGGCCAGCTCTGCCGCTCGAGCCCTCAGTCGGCGGCGTATCTCGATCGGCGTCTGGGCGCTCACATCAGTGCCTGGAGGTAGGGGCGTATGACCTGCTCCACCCGGTCGACCTTGGCGTAACGCATCACCTGCGCGGGCGTCGCGCGACGAGAGCGGATCGTCTCTTGCAGCGCCTCGATGGCTACGTCCAGCCCGATGCGATTGCGATACTTGAAGCAATCGGCGACGGTCTTGGCCAGTTCGAACACTCGGATAGGCGTCCCGTCCATATCGTGCTCTTCGATGCCGACCGTCATAGCCTCGGCGTTCATGGAGAACCGCTCGATACGCGGGTAGGCGATCCTCGGTGCTTTGACTCCCCTCGGTAGCGCAATCTGAACCGCCGCCGGGATCTGCGTCCCGATGCCGTGGTACTCGAGCGCGCTCACCAGACACAGGACAGCGCGGGGGGCGCGCCTCAAGACCGCGGCTACGCTGGGGTATGCGGGCAGCGGCGATGCGGCAAGATGGTAGACCCCGCGGGACAGCGATTCGACGAGCCCTGTGTCACGCATCCAGTACAGCGTGCGCTCCTCGATGCCCGAGGCGAGTGCTTCAGAGGTGCCGAGAACTCCGCCAGCACGCTCGAATGCGGCTGTTGCGCGTGCGATCTCCATGTCCGAAGGTGTCCTCATGGCATATAAGTTACCACAGTTATCAACAACTGTGGTAGTTTTTATGCCAGCTCCCTTTTTGGACAACGAATCGGGAAACGAGCGGTGCCGAATGCCGCGTCTCCAAAACAGGGAATTCCAGGTCTTTGACCTGAGGAAATGTGGTGCCCCCAAGGGAATTCGAATCCCTGTTGCCGCCTTGAAAGGGCGGAGTCCTTGGCCACTAGACGATGGGGGCATATTCATTTTGGTGGGTCGTATAGGAATCGAACCTATGGCCTTGGGATTAAAAGTCCCCTGCTCTACCAGCTGAGCTAACGACCCGCTTCGTTTCCGGACACACATCAGGTAATCCGCAAAGCAACCGGTAGTCTATCGTGCCTTGCCGACGAGGTCAACGAGTATCTATCGTCTTACGCAGGAAGGTCGCATGCGCAAGGGCCTCCTGGTCTCAGTTCGCCACTTGGCTGGCCGCCCACTTCTGGCCAAGCTGTTGGCCCTGCCTCCACATCTCCGCCCTGTTGGGACCTAACCTTGAGATCGCTCGATCCGAGTAGGGTCGCGGAAAGAGGGTTTCGATCCCCGGGATCAGAAGTGCGCCGTCGAGGGGTTGATCCCATGCCGAGAAGACCAGCTTGTCGGCTGACTCCTCAAAGCGCATCCGGCCGATGAATTCCCCAGCGCTCGGGTACTCCAGTCGTCCTCCTTCCAGGGTCCACCAATGGATGACACCGTCGATGTAGAGTTCCGCTCCGCCCTCACTCTCTCTGCCGCCCAGGACCTCCGTCGCCACAGTGAAGTGGCTGCCGGAAAGACCGATCGAACCGAGGTATCCGGGCAGCTCCAAGATCACCGCCTCTGCCAGCTCCGGTCGGCTCTCGAGCAGGGCTGTTGCATCTCCGGTTCCGACGATAGTCGCCTCGACGCTGGTGCCAGGCGGCAAATGTGGTGCCCCCGCAGGCGGGACCTCCTGGGTGTAGACCGCGTCGGCGCCGCCCTGCGTCGGCTCGCAACCGCTCGTAAATAGCAGCGCAGCCATCAACACCGCTACCATCATGAACCGCCCTGTCATGCGACCACCCCTCGACCGATTCCTTCGCATCCGACCACCGACTACCCCTGAGTAACTCTAGTCCCATATACCCTGGATTGCCAACTACCTCCCATACCTGCCCGGCTCCTCGGCGACGAAGTAGCGCCTGTGCGGATCGTTGGGCCCGCTGCCCAGCTCGACCACAAGCCCCAGCTCGACCAGCCTGCGCAGCCGATTCCGAGTCGCCCTCGGCGTCCGGCCAATCTCGGCGGCAAGCTCGCTCGTGGTGAGTCCCTCGGCGGATCTGAGCGCCTCGAGCGTCGCAGAGTCGAGCGCGTCCATCGGGCGGGGGCCGCCGTCGCGTGCCGAGAAGAGCGTCACTCGGAAGTGAGTGCCGACCTCCTCGAGCAGCGGAGGGGCCGCGCCTGCCGCCGCGCACGCCTCGCGCATCCGGCCGATGCCGCTGCCCCACTGCTCGACCAGCCCGAGTTCGCGGAAGACCCGCGCGATCACGCGGTTGCGGACCTTGGAGACACCGCCGAGGATGTCGGGGATCGTGAGCCCGGGGACGAGTAGCCCGGGGCTTTCGACCTCGAGCCGGTCGTCGTAGATCGCCAGGCGCACCGGGGCTCCGCGCTGCGAGTAGTCGGCATGCACCACGGCGTTGATGATCGCCTCGCGCACCGCCTCGGGCGGGTACTCCGGCACCTCGATCCGGCGGGCGCCGCCGTGCACCGCGAACGCGAGCGCCGTGTTGCGCCGCACGAACGCGAACGCCTGCTCGACCGCCGCGTGCGGATGGCAGCGGATGTCTGCCGAATCCACGATCGCAGCCTTGGTGGCCCCCTTGAAGCGCCCGGCCTGCACCCACGCATCCGGGAAGTGTTCGAGTCGCTGTTCACCGAAGAGCAGGAGGCCGCCGATCGTCGGCACCTCTCGGCCTTGGTGCTCGGTCGTCAGACGCAAAGTGCGCAAGTCGCGGGCGCGAACCTCTCGGACGCCTGCGAACGCATCGCGCACCGCCTGTCGATCGATCGCGTCGACCCCGTGGTCCCGCAGCGGCTGCTCGTCGAAGCTCTCGTTGCGCGCGCCGCGTGCCAGCTCGGCGGTCAGTTGCGCATCGGCGCGGCGGTTGGTCGACCCGACGCGCACGTACACGCCCGCCTCCGGTCCCGCCTGCGTCAGGTGGTACGGGCGCGATGGCCCGGGATGCACGCGCAGCGCGATGACGTGCGTGTCGCGCCACGGGATGATATCGATGTCGGGAAGGATGCGCGGGGTGATGCTGTCGGCGATCATGCTGGCCAGACGCTCTTCGGCATTGAGCGGGTCTTGCACACCGACGACCGCCGAGGAGCGATCCTCGATCCCGATGAGCAGCGTGCCGCCGGCGGTGTTCGCGAAGGCGCATGCGGTGCGCGCGATCGGACCCGCCGACGAGAGGTCGCGCTTGAATTCGAGCGTCTTGCCCTCAGGCGAGCGTATGAGGCGGGTGAAATCCATACTCGGCATTATACTCGGAAGTGTCGGAAGCACAACGACTTCCGAGTACAATACGCAGCCCGGGGGCCGTGGAGCTAGTCGCAGGCGGGGAACCGTCAGGGTTCAACTCGTCACGCCTCTCTCTACGAGATGAGTCGACCCAATATCCAATCAACACTGACCACGAGTCCGAGGATCGCTAGGGCACAGAAGCTGACTACCGCTAACAGGCAACCGAGTGTGTGTATCTTGTCACGAAAGCTCTCGGATTCCGCCAGGCCCTCTTCCGAGTCGATGAATTGCGGGGACTCGATTGGAAGTGCCGCCTGACGACCAACCCGAGTGATCGCCAGAACCGCTTTTTCCACCCGAAAGAATGACTCGTCATCTTCGTGTCGAGGAGGCGGAGATCCGACCATGATCAGCCGCGCAGTGACGGTACCGGAATACAAGGCTTCGTCTCCCCATAGGATGAATTCAAGTTCTACATCCCATGCGGTTGCGTTTGAATCGTCGTCCCAATCCGCACCCGAATAGGTAACGTCCACAGCCAAAGTTGCACCATCACACCAGAGTCCATGGTGCCGAAGCGTCGTCTCGACCTGCTGCTGCAACCAAACTCCGACTGGAATCCCATCGTCCCTGAGCGAATATATCCCTCCGAGAACAAGATTGGCAGGGCCGTCGCCGAGCGACAACTGCTCGCCCGTGTCGCACAAGCGCTGCGCCCGGACAAGAGCGTCTTCGTCGATGAGGGGCTTGTTCGGCATCAGATCCGCTCCGGGGCTTCCAAGAACCAATCGATATGGGAGCAGTTCGTACAGATCAGCACGGTGGCTTCGCGGTTCGCCCAGTCGAGTCCGAGCAACGACAGCCCCGTGGTGTTCAGCAGGGATTTCCCGGTGTCGAAGTCCTGGCCACCACAGTGGGCGCAGCGCACCTGCGTTCCTGCGATGCTGTAGTGCTGCGTGTCATCGCCCGCTACCCCGCGCTTGAAACCCTCAAAGAAACCCATGGCTACCCCTTCTCCTCTGACTGCTAGCTTGCAGATAGGGATATGTTAGCCGAAAGGAGCCCG
>DBEG01000019.1 GCA_002293965.1 Actinobacteria bacterium UBA912
AACCGTGACCCGGCCCTCGTTAGAGGTCGGATCCTCCGAAACGACCCCGCTGATTTCGATAGCACCTCGCTCCTTGAGGTTCTCTCGAGCCTGATCTACATCACCCCAGTACAATCCCCCGGATACCAGTCCTGCGGTCAACCCGATGACAGCCAGACCGACTCCCCATTGTCGCCGACCGCCGAGCAACACAGACACCAGGATCGCTGCAACAATCGCAACGCAGGCTATCCACCACACCTCTTCTCGGATCACGCTGGCGCCATTCCAGGCGAAGTGTTCGGCCAAAACCACACCGAACCACTGACACCCCGCCCCCCACGCCAGCACCGGTATGGACGGTCTGACTGCTCCGCCGGTCGCATCCTCTTGCTCGATGTCGAGCGGTAGGGTCACTGAGTCACCTAACGGAGATCATCTCTTTGAGCGAATCAAATCGTTTCTGTCCGATTCCCGAGACCCGCATCAAGTCCTCAGGACTACCGAATGGCCCATTGGCCTCACGATCAGCGACTATCCTCTCCGAGATCGACGGACCGATCCCTGGTAGCGATTGCAGTTCCTCGGCTGTCGCACTGTTCAAGTCGATCACCGCGGGGTCAGAAGAGCCGACGGTTGCACGCCCGCCACTCCCCTGTTGCATTGTGGATGCCTGATCATGGGTCGGAACGAATATCTGCTCCCCGTCGGTCAAAAGACGGGCAAGGTTGATAGCGTCAGTGGAAGCGTTGCCCAAAGGCCCGCCAGCGAGAGATATCGCGTCTTGAACCCTACTTCCAGGGGGACATTCCACAACGCCTGGACGCAAAACAGCACCCGCAACGTGTACAACAAGCGTTGCTTCTACAGCAGCAGACACCGTCTCAGTTGCAGATCCTGGCGAGTTCTCTGGCCGAGCGATATCGGTCACAGGCGCATCTATCGAGAACTCTTGATCGCTGGCCAGTCCCCCTGGCCACCAGCGAAAGAGAGCAAAAACAATCCCGCAGATGAAGATTGCCGCTCCGACATACACGATGTAGCGATTCACATGCGCCAACCCGGCACGTGCGAGCAGTTCGTCGAGGCTTCCTCGGCGAGTAGGATGGTTCACTTACAAGCCCCCTCAGGCGTCACAGGCAGAAGCCTTTGCAGCCGAGGGGAGGCTGAAAATCGGTCAGTCGATCATCGCATTATCGGCGATGCATCCGATTAGACCATGACCATCGAACCAGAACCTTACCTGTGTCTGAACCGAATCCAACCGCAAGACTGAAGGACGCTACCCGCCAGCCATCACTATGCTGACAAGCTTGCGCGGCACCACGACTACCTTCTTGATGACTGCACCCGCGGTCTGGTCTGAAACCGACGACAAGGCGAGCTCCTTGACGGTTTCCTCAGAGGCATCTGCAGACACGCTGATCCTAGCTCTGACCTTGCCGTTCACCTGAACTGCCATTTCGACCGTGTCCGCAACGACCGCGGCTGGATCGAACTCGGGCCACGGCTCGAGGTGAATCGAACCCGTACCGCCGAGGAGCTCCTGCCACATCTCTTCGGCGATGTGCGGAGCATACGAAGCTAGCAGCTTCACGAGCACCTTCGCGACTTCGAGTTGCAATCCGGTGTTACGAGTGTCACCTTCAGACGCGTTGCGGTACTGATACGCCGCATTGGTGAGCTCCATCATCGCAGCGATCGAGGTGTTCAGGGAGAAGCGAGCAACATCATCGGTCACCTTCTGGATGACCCTGTGGATTTCTCGGTACAGCACTGCCTGCGCCTCGCCTGTCACCGTTAGTTGCGACCCGCTGTCGGCGTATTCGGCCGAAATCGCCTCTACCAGACGCCAGACCCTGGCAAGCCAACGATAGATGCCCTCCAGACCCTCGTTGGACCACTCGAGGTCCTTGTCCGGCGGCGCCATGAAGAGAATGTAGAGGCGAAGCGTATCAGCGCCGTAACGGGCGATAATCTCCTCGGGGGCTACTACGTTGCCTCGGGATTTGGACATCGTCTCGCCGTCCTTCTTGACCATCCCCTGAGTCAGAAGGTTGGTGAAGGGCTCGGAGGCCTCGATCAGCCCCATGTCGCGGAAAACCTTGGTGAAGAAGCGCGAATAGAGTAGGTGCAGGATGGCGTGCTCGATCCCACCGATATACTGGTTGACCGGCATCCAGTGAGAAGCCTTCGCACGGTCCCATATCTCGTCTTCGTTGCGAGCATCGCAGTACCTCAGGTAGTACCACGAAGAGCACGTGAACGTGTCCATCGTGTCGGTCTCCCGCCGAGCAGGACCGTCGCACTCCGGGCAAGTGGTCAGGTAGAACTCAGGATGATCCGCAAGCGTCTCGCCCTTGGTGATGTCGACATCAGGCGGCAGGATTACCGGCAGATCCTTCTCGGGAACCGGAACCAGGCCGCACACCGGGCAGTGGATCGCCGGGATAGGGTTGCCCCAGTAGCGCTGCCTAGAGATCAGCCAATCCCTCAGACGGAAGTTGATAGCCCCCTGGCCCTTGCCGTTGGCCTCCAGCCACTCGATGACTTTGCGGACCCCTTCACCGTCCTTCCCGGTAGGGGTACCAGTGAAGTCGTGTGACTGCACCATCACGCCAGACCCATCGTAGGCCGAGTCCCAATCAACATCTTCGACCACCCGCTGGGTTTCGCTCTTCAGGCGC
>DBEG01000031.1:0-19644 GCA_002293965.1 Actinobacteria bacterium UBA912
AGTGCGACAGCCGAGGAACTGGAATCTTTGCCAGGGATTGGCCCTTCAATCTCTGCGAGGATAGTCGCTGACCGGGAGGCCAACGGACCCTTCGATAGCCCTGAGGATTTGATGCGGGTCTCAGGCATCGGACAGAAACGATTCGATTCGCTCAAAGATATGATCAGCGCCCGGTGATGCGGTGACCCTTCCGGTCGACGTCGCACAAGAGGATGCGCGCTACGGAGTGCTCAGGCCGTCGATACCGGTGATGGCTTGGGGTGCGGGCTGCCAGTGGCTCGGAGTGGTCTGGGCTGAGTACCTCGTGTGGAACGGTGCCGGCCCAGAGGGAGGCGGCTCATGGTCAATCATCGCCTTGGGAATGTTCGGTTTGTTTGTGCTGATGCTGGCACTCGGACGCAGACAGCAATGGACTGTCATCTTGGTTGTCATCGGTGCGGCAGCGGGATTGCTATCGGGAGCGTTGTACTGGGGCGATGTTGATCAGGCTCGGGAGGACATGAGCGGCCGGTCGTCGATTGAGATCGGCGGAGTCGTCACAGAAGATCCGACTTCCAACGAGGGCCGGGTCACGGTTCGAATCAAACTCGATGAAAGCCCGCACAAGGGCTCTAAGTTGTCGGTGAGTTGGCCGAGCGATACCGCCATCCCCAGAGCCGGGCAGCGGGTTGTCGTTCGTGGCAGCTTAGACAGCTCCTCGGCACGTGACGAGTGGGCACGCAGAACCCACAGGCGTGGCGAAGTAGGACGACTGAAAGCTTATGGGGCAGAGACAGGTCCCTATGCATCGACATTGGTTGGTGCCATGGCCTCAACACGACAGCGTCTCTACGAAGGCATCGACAGGATCCCTGGGGATGGCGCGATGCTGCTCCAGGGAATGTTACTCGGTGATCAGACCCGATTGCGTGGATCAATCGCCGAAGAGGACTTTCGCACCACCGGGCTCTCACATTTGATTGCGGTCTCTGGAGGGCATCTCGTGATAGTCGCCTACTTGATCGGGTTAGCGACGCGCGCACTCGGCGTGCCCAGGCGAACGGCGGCGCTCATAGTTCTTGTTGTTTGCGGCGCATACGTAGGACTAAGCGGTGCTCAGTCTTCGGCGGTTAGATCCTTTGTTATGAGCATCATCTCGGGAACGGCGCCACTAGTCGGCCGAAGGGGTGATTCCCTAAGTGCGCTGTCCCTGGGCGTGATCTGTCTTCTGATGTTTCGTCCCTCGTGGGCATTCTCCATTGGATTGACGCTATCGGTGGTCGCGGTCGCTGGATTGATCGTCTTCGGGACGCTCGCAGCCGAATGGGCGAGGTGCTCTGCTCCGAAGTCTCCAGAGTGGATTACAACGGGCCTGGCCACATCCATCGTTGCGCAAGTAATCACAGCCCCCGTAATCATTCCGACATTCAATATGCTCTCACTGATCGGACCCGTCGCTAATGTCTTGGCCTTGCCCCTTGTCACTGCAAGTCTTGCCTTGGGGTTGGTGGGGGCGGGTCTTTTCTTGATCCACTCGCCAACTGGAACTGTCATTCTGCAGGCGGCAACCGTTCCGATGGCCATCTCGGTGGAGATGGCGGCTTGGTTGGCCTCATTGCCGTATGCGGCAATAGCTTTGCACGGTTCGGCGTCGGTGATTGGATTGGGGCTGGGGATTATCTCCATCATCGTGTGGTGCTGGTGGCCCAAGCCGAAGGATGGTCGTGTTGCACGCGTGGCGATCACCGTTCTGTTTTTGGCTGCTGTGGTATGGGTGGTTCTGCCGACAACTTCGTCGAGTTCGAGGGCGATCTTTCTGGATGTCGGTCAAGGGGATGCGATCCTCCTCGTTTGCGACAATGCCTCCGTCTTGGTCGATGCCGGCGAGTGCCCCAAGACCCTTCGGAAGGCCGTTGCTAGACATGGGGTGCGCGCTGTCGACGCCGTCATCATCACCCACGATCACCTCGACCATCACGGAGGACTTGAGGGGCTCATCGGAGTTGTTGGTGTCGAGCGTATATTGATTCCTGCCACTGCCGACAAGGCCGATTTCGGGTGGTTGCCCGCCCTTGCGAAGCGCTTGAACGCCCAGGTAGCCGAACTCTCGAGCGGACAGACCTTGAAAGTCGGTGACCTTGTCGGCGAGGTTTTGTGGCCTCCTGCAGGCTGGCGAGGGGATGACGTCAATGACTCGAGCGTGATCATGCGTGTCGAAGGGCCGAGGCGGTCTCTGTTGCTTACCGGAGACGCTGAGTCAGGGCCGCATCTGTCGTTACTTGCAGCAGGGGCACTGGAGCCTGTTTGCGTGATCAAGGTTCCGCATCATGGAAGCAACGATGCGCTTCCCGAGGAGGTGATTGAGTTCTTGGAGCCATCCCTTGCAGTCATCAGCGTTGGACCCGACAACAGGTTCGGACATCCGACAACATCGACTCTCGGCCTCTTGCGTGACGCAGGCACAAAGGTTGCCCGGACCGACAAAGACGGGGATGTGACGGTTTGCCTAGATACCGGCAAGGTGGGGATACAAGGCAAGTAGGCACTGTGCGAGAATCATAGAGTGTTGAATCGCAACTGCGCGAAGTCAGGAGTCTGGATAGATGCCTTCGAAGGTCAATGAGCTCAAGCCTGTTTATCTCATATATGGGGAACAGGAGCTGCTGTTACAGCGGGCACTCGACCGGTTGGTCAAGCGGATAGCGGACTCGGGTGGATCCGAGTTCGATATCGACATCCTTGACGGGGATGACGCCTCCGTAGAAACGATCCTGGCCTCCGCTGATCTCCTGCCCTTCATGGCAGAACGACGCTTAGTTATCGTACGTAGAGCCGACAAACTGTCGACAACAGAGCTGGGATCCCTAGCTGATTACGCAACAAACCCCAATACGATGTCCACATTGGTCCTCGTCTTCAAGAAGATTGCGAAGAACCTCAGAATCTACAAGGCAGTAGACGCTCTCGGCGGGGTAGCCGAGTACAAGCCGCCGACCAAGCACCAGTTCCCCCAATTCGTAGTCGAGATGTTCGCCGAGCGTGGCAAGAAGATGGGGATCGAGGCTGCAGAAGTCTTCGTCAGTGCCGTAGGTTACGATTTGCGTCACATTGACACGGAGATTGGTAAGGTCATCGCTTATACAGGCGATCGGGTCACTCTGTCCCGCAAAGATATCGAGCAGGTCGTCTCCCAGACTGCGCCGACCTCAATATTCGAGTTTCTGGACGCCGTAGGTGAACGGAATCTACGCGGGGCGCTGGCACTTCTTGCGCGATTGCTCGGATCCGGCGAATCGATACACGGGGTCCATGCAATGACCTCGCGACACGTTCGCAGCCTGATATCAGTTAAGGCCCTCATGGATCGTTCGGACGGAGCGCGTGGTCCGGAGGGAGTGGCGCGTACCATCGGTGGGGGATTGCAGGCCTGGCAGGCCAAGCGCTTGATAGCCCAAGCGAAAAAGTACACTGGAGAGGAACTCGTTGACGCCCTGAGGCGACTAGCGTCAACGGAACAGGAAATGAAAACGAGCCGGGATGCCCGGCTCGCCTACGAGCGTTGGCTTTGCGAAGTCTGCCCGCATAGCCGCTGATCGCACTTACGATATCGATCAGGTGCTACTCGCTATTGTTCACGCGGTTAGAGATGCCAGACTTGCGGTTGGCAGCCTGGTTCTTGTGGATGACACCCTTGCTGGCAGCACGGTCCAGCAAGCGAGCGGCCTGCTCGGCAGCTGACTTCGCTGTATCCATGTCGTTTGCAGCGATAGCAGCGTCGACCTTCTTGATCGCGGTCTTCACCTCAGACTTGACAGCCTTGTTGCGCAGCCGAGCCTTCTCGCTGGTTAGTATCCTCTTCTTCTGACTCTTGATGTTTGCCACTTCAACAATCCCTTCGGTAATGATCGTTTTCGGTTCGCCCTACAAGAACGAAGACGCTGGCGAACCTGGCGATGTTATCACAACGGTCGGGCGGATTCTAGGCATCATATAAGCTATGAGGAGTGACCGTTCCGAAATTCGTTGCCCCGCTTACAGTCCGCCCTGTTAGAATCGTGCCTTATGAGCAATCCACAGTATATCCGAAACTTCTCCATCATTGCGCACATCGACCACGGCAAATCGACGCTTGCCGACAGGGTGCTGGAGTTCACCCATACCGTGGCTGACAGGGATATGGTCGACCAAGTACTCGACTCTATGGACATCGAGCGTGAGCGCGGTATCACCATCAAAGCTCAGGCTGTACGCGTCACATACGACGCCAAGGATGGTCACACTTATCAACTCAACCTGATCGACACGCCCGGGCATGTCGATTTCACCTACGAGGTCTCAAGATCATTACAGGCCTGCGAGGGAGTACTACTCGTTGTTGACGCTGCCCAGGGTGTTGAGGCCCAGACTGTGGCCAATGCGCTGATGGCGATGAACGCCGGATTGGAGATCATCCCTGTCATCAACAAGATCGATCTTCCCGCAGCTGACCCAGAGCGCGTTCGCTACGAGATAGAGGAGGGTCTCGCGATCCCCGCGGATGAAGCGGTCCTGACGAGCGGGAAGACCGGCGAAGGGATCGTGGACGCTCTCGAGGCGGTGGTGCAACGGATACCTTCGCCTCAAGGCGACTCCAAGGGCCCGCTCAAAGCCTTGATCTTCGATTCCTACTTCGATACCTATCGAGGAGTCGTCGCGCTGGTAAGGATCGTTGACGGGGAGATTCGCAAGGGCATGAAGGTTCGATACATGGCCACCGGAGCAGTCACCGAGGTCGAAGAGGTCGGTGTGCGACGTCCCGCCAATACGCCGGTTCCTGTTCTGAGTCCCGGTGAGGTAGGCTACATCGTCACTGGACTGAAGGACCCTTCCCAGGTCAAGGTCGGTGACACCATCACCCTGGCGAAGCACGGTGCTACAACCCCTTTGCCCGGCTACCGTGAGGTCAAGCCCATGGTGTACACCGGGCTTTTCCCGATAGACGGCGATCAGTATCCCAATCTACGTGACGCCCTCGAGAAACTACAACTGAATGACCCTGCGCTTGTCTTCGAGCCCGAGAACAGCCATGCGTTGGGCTTCGGTTTTCGCGTTGGCTTTCTCGGACTTCTTCACATGGAGGTCGTCAAGGAGCGCCTAGAGCGAGAGTTCGATCTCGACCTGCTGGCCACCGCCCCAAGTGTTGCCTATCGGGTAACCACCACGGCGGGCAAGACGATCGAGATCCACTCACCGCAGGACATGCCTGAGCCCGGAGCAATCGAGTCGATCGAGGAGCCGTATCTAAAGGTCCAGGTCATCGTCCCGCCGGAATACGTCGGCGCGGTCATGGAACTTGCCGAAAGTCGCCGTGCCACCTTCAAGGACATGCAGTACCTGTCCAAGACCACCGTGGACATGCACTACGAGATGCCGCTCTCGGAGTTGATCATGGACTTCTTCGACCAGCTCAAGAGCCGGACGAAGGGCTACGCCTCGCTGGACTATGAGGTTTCGGGTTACGCCAAGGGAGCTCTCGTGAAGCTGGATATCCTTTTGGCCGGCAAGGTTGTGGATGCGCTGTCGTTCATCGTCCACAAGGACAAGGCGTATGCCCGAGGAAAGGTCCTCACCGAGAAATTGCTCGATATCATTCCTCGGCAGATGTTCGAGGTTCCAATCCAGGCTGCAATCGGCGGACGGATTCTGGCGCGCGAGACGGTCCGCGCGAAGCGCAAGGATGTCTTAGCCAAGTGCTACGGTGGTGACATCACCAGGAAGCGCAAGTTGCTCGAGAAGCAGAAGAAGGGCAAGAAGCGGATGAAGAACGTCGGCAACGTCGAGGTTCCCCAAGAGGCATTCATGGCCATTCTCAAGGTGGATGAGTGATTGGCCCCGCGCTGCCGGCCCACGTATATGTCCACGTCCCGTTCTGCCGTTCCAAGTGCAGCTATTGCGACTTTTTCTCGGTAGTCGCGCCTGACGAGAGCCTGCTCGATGCGGTGGGCGCCAGACTCGAACTCGAACTCGCCCTCTGGGGGTCTGCCGGTTTGCCGGGCCAGATCCGAAGCGTCTACTTCGGCGGAGGGACACCCACACTGCTTGCCGAACGGCTCCCTGAGCTTCTTCGGCGGGCGCAAGAGGTGCTGCCGCTCACAGCGAATGCTGAGATCACGGTCGAGGCTAATCCAGACTCGCTTGAAGCTGCCTTCGTCGAGGACCTTGCGTCCGCGGGAGTCACGCGGGTCAGTCTGGGTGCACAGTCCTTCGATCCCACAACGTTGCACCTGTTGGGCAGGACCCATCGTGCCGAGGCGACCCTAGAGGCTGCTACCGGTATCACGAGGTCCGGGATCGATCTGTCCCTCGACTTGATTTGCGGCGTGCCGGGACTTTCCGACGACGAATGGAGACGCACCCTCGAGTTCGCCGTGAGCAGCGGGGCTGGCCACATCTCGGTCTATCCGCTGACCTTGGAGCCAGAACGCTCGCTGGCGGGCGGCGAGGATCACGACGCTTGCGATCCTGATTCTGCCGCGGATCAGATGCTGATCGCCGAGGAGTTCTTGGCCGAGAGTGGACTGCGTCGTTACGAGGTGGCGAACTACGCACTGCCTGGCCGGGAATCGGTCCATAATCTCGCGTATTGGCAAGGGCGGCAGTACCTGGGGCTGGGGCCATCCGCCTGCGGGATGCTCGATTCGCAGACCGCCTTGCATGCGGGCATGCTCCACGCTGACGCTGCCACCAATGTTGCACGGGTCAGATACTGCCAAACCCATTCGATTGACGCATGGCTGGACGGGGGGCTTCCGCAGATCGAACTGCTGGACCAACTGGAGGCCGCTCGGGAGGATCTGATGATGGGTCTTCGGCTGACTGAAGGGGTGGCTGCTGACCGTTTCGCGCACGCGGGGCTCGCCCCGGTACTCGACGAGCTGCTCGCCGAGCGCCTGCTAGAGTCCTTCGACGCCGAGGACGGCCCCCGGGTGCGCACCACGCGGGACGGCTGGCTTCTCGGCAACGAGGTCTTCTCGCGGGTGTGGAACGCAAACTGAGTCCGCTGGGTCGTGCGGTGGGGCGATAGGGCGGTAGGGGTCCTTGGCCGGGTGGTCCCAAGATTGCTGTTGGCCGATCGCTGGCACTCGCTATAATGGAGTGCCAATCACGCGGTTTTTGGAGTCAGGATGCTTTCTGGTAGACGACACCAGGTGCTCAAGGCACTGGTACAGGAGTACATATCGACGGGTCAACCGGTCGGGTCCAAGCACTTGGTCGACCGCCATGGGCTGTGTTGCAGTTCGGCTACCGTCAGAAACGAACTGGCGGCCCTCGAGGAGAGTGGGTACGTACACCAGCCGCACATCAGTGCAGGTAGGGTGCCCACCGACTCCGGCTATCGACAGTTCGTCGACGGGATCCTCGAGATCGAGAGCTACGCCGAAGATGCACCGCCATCTCACGAAGACGACCATCTTGAGCGCGCGACCAAGTGCAGCGTACCTGTCGAGGAGCTGATCGCAAGCACTTCGACTGCTCTTGCGAATCTGACGCACTACGTCGCAGTCGTGCTTGCGCCCCCGATCCAAGTCTCGAGGATCCACAAGGTCGACGTCGTGCTGATGAATGCACGAAGGTTGTTGCTACTGCTCATCTTCGAATCCGGTAAGGTCGTCAGCCGCCACATCATCACCTCCGAGGATGTGAGTCCGGCGGACCTGTCCGGCGTCCAACAGTGGGCGAGCGACTCGCTTGCCGGTAACACTCTCGATGAAGCCAGGGCTACGATCCGCCTTGCTGTCCCGGAGAGCCTCGATGGCGGACTGACCAGGCGGATCTTCGAAGAGGTCCTAGCCATCGTCGAAGAGAGCGACCGCGATAGGGTGCACCATGTCGGCATTGGCGAGCTTGCATCGCTACCCGATTTCGCCGAAAGCGCTCGACTTCGGCCGTTGCTTGGCTTGCTAGAGGACGGGATCGCCATGCTCGATACGCTCGCTGAGGTTATGAGTGACCGCGGTATCGTCGTGCGAATCGGCCATGAGAACACACGCAGGGAGCTCGACGTGATGAGCATGGTCATGACGACTTATGGCGCGTCGCGGGTCGACGGCGTGGTCGGAGTCATCGGCCCCAAACGGATGGATTATCAACGTTCGATCTCGGCAGTTAGAGTTGCCGCCAACGATCTGACGAACAAGCTCGGATGAACGGAACGGCTCGCGAACGTGCGCGTCAAGAGGAACCAATGAGAGGAATCCAACACAAGTGAAGACGGGAACGAAGGACTACTACGAGTGCTTGGGTGTGTCACGCGAAGCATGCGAGGCCGAGATAAAGAAGGCATTTCGCCGTAAAGCGCGCGAAACGCACCCCGACGTGTGCACCGAGACCGATGCCGAGGAGCGCTTCAAGGCGGTCAACGAGGCCTATGATGTCCTTTCGGATCCGCAGAAGAAGGCGATGTACGATCAGTACGGAACTGTCGACCCGCGGATGACGGGCGGGCCTGACCTAGGCGACATCTTCGGCGGGTTCGGCATGGAGGACCTGTTCAGCGCATTCTTTGGCGGGGCGGCCGGGTCAAGGCGCAGCAGGACCGAAGGCCGGGACATCGCCGTCACACTCGACATCACCTTGGAGGAGGCGGCTGCCGGGGCTAGCAAGCAGGTCGTTTTGAACCGCATGGTCGAATGCGAGGAGTGCTCGGCATCGGGAAGCGTCGACGGCAGCGGGGTGCAGCGTTGCACCGACTGCAACGGCACCGGCCAGAGGCAGAGCTACCGCCAGACGTTCCTGGGCACGATGACCACATCGACTCCGTGTACAACCTGTACTGGTAGCGGTGACGTGATTGCGAACGCCTGCGAGGAGTGCGCTGGGCAGGGCCGGGTTCCCGACCGCGACCATGTTGATATCGACATTCCTGCCGGGATCGACGAGGGCATGCAGATCAGGATGCGTGGCCGGGGAGAAGCCGGCATCCGGGGGGCTGCCTCCGGCGATCTGCTCATCAACGTGCGGATAGCTCCCCACGAGTTCCTGCATCGCCAGGGAGACGACCTGCACTGCAGGGTCGCGCTCTCGATATCCCAGGCAGCGCTCGGTGCTGATCTGCCCGTAAACGGCATCGACTCCGAGGTAGAGGTTGCCGTCACAGCAGGCGCGCAGCACGGGGATAGCATCCGGGTCCGCGGCAAGGGTATGCCCCGACTGCGTGGCTCCGGCCGAGGGGACCTCATCGTGCACATAGCGGTTGAGATTCCCCGCAAGTTGAGCAAGCGCCAGAAGGAGCTGTTGGCAGAATTGGGTGAGACCCTCGGCGATCCCGACAGGCAGTCGACTCTGCAAAAGCTCCACAAGTGGATCACCGGCTGACGATGGGCCTCTTGCGGCTGTTCGTGGAGGAGGAATCCTCGGCCCGCCTAGTTGGCGATCGTGTGGAGGTGCCGCTCGACCCGGTCAGCATCCATCACGCCCATCGTGTCCGGCGTCTGTCGCCCGGTGCGGCGGTCGAGGTTGTCGAGCCAAGCGGTCGGGTTCTCACCGTGACACTCGATTCGGCCCCTTCGGCGGTTCTTACCGGTGTGGCGATCTCGATCGCCGAGCCACGCCGAGGTCCCAAGATTGCACTCTTTCAGGGGATGCCCAAGGGCGATAAACTCGATCTGGTGGTCGCCAAGGCCACCGAGATCGGCATCGACTCGATCGTGCCGGTGATCTTCGAGCGCTCGGTGGTCGAGCTGTCTGCGCCAAAGCGCGTGGCTCGCGGAGAGCGACTGCGAAGAGTGGCGTTGGCTGCGGCGAAGCAATCCAGGCGTGATTCGGTCCCGACTGTGACAGACCCCATCGAACTCGCCGAAGCGATCCCGATGCTCGCCGAGTACGACACGGCTCTGCTCGGTCTCGAAGATGGGCTCGTCACGCGCATTGAATCGGCCCTCGCTAGCGAAGGTCGCTGTGACTCAGTCGCGATCGTGATTGGCCCCGAAGGCGGCTTTGCCGATCGCGAGATCGACCACCTTCTCGCTGCTGGGGCGGTCCCGGTTACACTCGGGCCCAATATTCTTCGAACCGAGACAGCCGGGATTGTCGCTTCGGCTCTCGTTGCGTACCACCTCTGGGGCCGACGACTCAGTGTGGGCGACTCGGCTGAAGGCGGGAACGTCAGTGGATGACGCTAACCGCTTGGGCGGCGTGTTCATCAAGACGCTGGGCTGCAAGGTCAATCAAGCAGAGTCACGCACGCTGGCAGAGTCGCTGCTCAATGAGGGCGTCATGCTCACACCCGAATCCGTCGCCCAGGTCATCGTCATCGACACTTGCACCGTCACCGCAGAAGCCGACCGGAAGGTTCGCAAGTACATAAGGCGCGCTGTCGACTCCGAGAGCTGCACGAAAGTCCTTGTCACCGGGTGTTTAGCGAACATGGATGACACGCTGACCACAGCGTTTGGGCCAAAGGTCGAGGTAATCGCCGACAAAGACGTTGTGCGCGATCGCATCTTGGACCTGGTACCCGCGAGTCGATCCGGTTCACTTCCAACGCCTGTCTCAAGCCGAGTTCGCGCGCCGATCAAGGTCCAGGACGGCTGCGACGCGGGATGCGCCTACTGCGTGGTCCCGCTCGCCAGGGGGAGCGCTAGGTCCGTTCCACTGGCGCAGGTCATGAACGCTGCGATCCGTGCGGTAGAGGCGGGGGCACCCGAGATCGTGGTTACCGGCATCAACATCGGCCGGTATCAAGACGGCGAAACCGGGCTAGCCGACCTGCTTACCGCAATAGCGGCGACCGGTGTCTCCAGGGTAGCGCTGTCTAGTATCGAGCCGCTCGATCTGACTCCGCGCTTGCTGGAGGTCATGGCAACCACCGACTCGATCTGCCCGCACCTGCATGTGCCGCTGCAGTCGGGTTGCACCCGCACGCTGCAGGCTATGGGGCGCAGGTACACCGCCGAGGAGTACCGCAGGCGGATCGCGGCTGCGCGCTCGGCAATCAGCGGACTTTCGGTGACCACCGACCTGATGTGCGGCTTTCCAGGCGAGACCGATGATGACTGGAAGCAATCGATTGCGTTTTGCGAGGAGGTAGGTTTCTCGGGCATGCACGTGTTTCGCTTCTCAGCGAGGAAGTACACACGAGCCGCAACACTGCCGGCTCGGGTTGATCCTTCGCGTGCCGCTGATCGTGCGCGGGAGGGTAGAGCGCTTGCGACGCAGATGCAACAGTCTTTCCTTGCGGCCACGGTCGGTACGATTCAGCGGGTCTGCATAGAGAAGCAGCGTGGGGACGGGCGTTTCGAGGGAACCACGGTATGTCATTCGAAGATGATTGTCAGCTCCTCGGCAGTGCTTGTCCCCGGCGCGATTGTGGACGTCTCGGTCACCGGCGTTATCGATCATGCACTGAAGGGAAAGATTCTAAGCAAAGATTAGTTGTCTGCCCTGCGTGGTAGAATCGATGAGAGCGACAAGCCAGACATTTGACGCCTAGACTGCCAACCCAGGAACGTCACCGCTGTTCGTTTGCGAGGAAGAAGTCGAATTGCCCAACACTGTAGAAGGTTCGCCTGTGGCAGAGTCCACTCAGATATCGATCGTCATACCTCCAGAGATACATATGGCCGACATCCTCGGCGAAGGCGATGAACTCCTCAAGCTCATGGAGAAGAGTTTCGATGCAGACATACTAGTGCGCGGCAACAATGTCAGCATTAAGGGCGCCGCCGAGGAAGGGCAAGCAATCTCGACGCTGCTCACAGAGATGATAGCCCTAGCCGAACGTGGCGAACGCCTGGACACCGACGTCGTTGAGCGCATCATCCACATGACACAAGCCGGCAAATGCAGCCCTTCGGCAGTTCTTTCGGATGTGATCCTGACCCACAAAGGCCGTCCGATCCGCCCCAAGACCGCTGGTCAGAAGGTGTACGTCGATGCGATTCGGTCGAACACAGTCACCTTCGGCATCGGACCCGCGGGCACCGGTAAGACGTACTTGGCTATGGCGATGGCTGTCGATGCCTTGCGCCGCCGGGAGGTCGGAAGGATCATCCTGACCAGGCCGGCAGTCGAGGCAGGGGAGTCACTCGGGTTCTTGCCCGGCACGTTGTTCGAGAAGGTCGACCCTTATCTTCGCCCACTATATGACGCACTGTTCGACATGATGGACTCCGAGAAGTTCCAGCAACTCATGGATCGCGGGATAATAGAGGTAGCACCGCTGGCATTCATGCGCGGACGGACCCTGAATGATAGCTTCATCATCCTAGACGAGGCACAGAACACCAGCCCAGAGCAGATGAAGATGGTGCTTACTCGGCTGGGGTTTGGCTCCAAGATGGTAATCACCGGCGACATAACCCAAGTCGATCTGCCCAAAGGGGTTTCGGGTCTGCGACAGGTCCGAAAAATCCTTGAAGGTGTGACTGATATCGAGTTCGTCACCCTAGAAGCAGACGACGTGATCAGACACAGGCTGGTTCAAAGGATCGTCACCGCCTATCACGCCTACGATGAGGCTCTAGCAGGAAGCTCGAATGGCTAATCTGGCTGAAAGACTCTACGACGCGCTTTCCGAAGATGGCGCCGTCGCAAACTCGAAGTGGTCCCGCGTTGCTATCGGGATTGCTGTGCTCGTTCTGGCCTCGATTCCCCTCTCACTTCAGCTGGACTCCGCCGGAGAGGTCTCGCTACTTGGAGGGGATCGTTCTATTTACAGGATGCTCGCCGACATAGTCATCTTCGGCCTCCTTGTAATCGGGGCGGGGCTCGTACTGCGTTGGCATGAGTCCAGGACCTATCGTTCTCCTCGGGTTCTGCTCCTGCTGGCGACTCTCGCGCTCTCAACTATCTGGATCATGCAGGCGCTCTCCTTGTGGTTCCCCGAGATTACTGCCTTCATCCTTCCGATTCCGGTGGCTGCGATGCTCGCCACGCTTCTGGTGTCTGCGCGCTCCGGACTGCTGATGGGCGTCATCAGCGTAAATTCCGCGGCTCTCATCGGTCTCGCCGAAGGTACCACAGTGGTAGGTATTCTGGTCTGGAGTCTATTCGGTGTCGCCGCCGCCTCTCTCATGACGCAGCGTCATGCACTGTTTAAGTCTGCAGGCATGCTCTCCTTAGCCGGACTCATGGCTGCGCTCCTGCAGGCCCTATCGACGGGTGCGCCCCTCACTTCTGCGATCCTCTCG
Source organism: Actinobacteria bacterium UBA912 (assembly GCA_002293965.1). Lineage (GTDB taxonomy): Bacteria > Actinomycetota > Coriobacteriia > Anaerosomatales > UBA912 > UBA912. The sequence continues at coordinate 13,149 of DBEG01000031.1, forward strand.
GCTGGACACGGGGCCATAGGCGGAGTCCTGACGGTGGTGTTAGCGTACGGGTCGAGGCCTTTCCTCGAGAAGGCCTTCGGCATCACGACGGATGTGAGCCTGATGGAACTTACCGACCCGGCACATCCTCTGCTGCGCGAACTCGCATTGAAGGCTCCAGGCACATACTCCCACTCGATGATGACGGGTAATCTCGCTGAAACGGCTGCTCAAGTGATCGGTGCGCGCCCTCTGTTGGCGCGCGCCGGAGCCTACTATCATGATGTCGGCAAGATCAAGCGACCCGACTTCTTCGTTGAGAACCAAGCGTCCGGCCCTAATCCTCATGAATCCAGGTTGCCCTCTCTTTCGGCACTTATCATCACGGCGCACGTCAGGGAAGGGGTCGAACTGGCACGCTCACATCGTCTGCCCCTGGAGGTCGTCGACATCATTCAGCAGCATCACGGGACCTCTCTGGTCACCTATTTCTACAACAAGGCAACCGAAGGCGACGCTCCCGTCCTCGAAGCTGATTTCCGCTACGATGGCCAGACTCCTCGGTCTCGCGAGGCCGCACTCGTTATGCTCGCTGACTGCGCAGAAGCTGTCGCTAAGACGGTCAAGAAGCCGACACCCGCCAGAATCGAAGCAGCTGTTCGCAGAGTCATGGAGGTCAAGATGGCCGACGGCCAGCTGATGGACTCCCAGCTCACGTTGGCTGACGTCGAGGCGGTCGTGCAGGTCTATTCGAAGATGCTATCGTGCGCTTATCATTCAAGGAACGATTACTACGAGCCCAGAGCAGTGAGGTTTGAGTATGCAGATAAGAGTTTCGAGCCATCGCGAACCTGAGCCGCTGGACCTTGCGGCTTTCGAGCATCTGGCGACCTTCGTCCTGGTCGAAGAAGAGGTCATCGACTCTGCGGAACTATCGTTGGCGCTGATCGATGCTGACGAGATGTCCGCACTCAATGAACGCTATCGCGGGATTGCGGCACCTACGGATGTTCTCGCCTTCGGATGTGACGATCCATGCCCGGTCGCTGGCGACGAGCCTGTCACTCTTGGTGACGTGCTCATCGCACCGCAGGTTGCCGAAGTGAACGCGCGTGAACTCGGCCACACCATCGAACATGAACTCAACGTGTTGACCATCCACGGCATCTTGCATCTTCTCGGCTACGATCACGAAGATGATGTCTCGGCAGAGGTCATGCAGAGCCGGGAGAGCGAGCTTCTGACGTCCTACTCCAGACTTCAGGACTGGTAGATACCCAGGTGAGAAGCGGTTCTCTTCTATGGAGCTTCAACTACGCGATTGCCGGCATCGTGTACTCCTTGCGGACTCAGCGCAACATGCGGCTCCACGCCGTTGCCGCAGGTTTGGTGTTCGCTGGAGCACTGATGCTCGATGTCGCTCGCTGGGAACTCGTTGCGCTGCTTTTCGCTGTGACTTTCGTGATCACAACAGAGCTGCTCAACACGGCTGTCGAAGCCGCAGTGGATGTGGCGACGGAAGGCTTCGACCCCACTGCGAAGATATCGAAGGATATCGCAGCGGGGGCAGTCCTGGTAGCAAGCCTGAACGCTTTAGCTATAGCGTATCTCGTGTTCTTCGACCGCCTCTCTCTGCTTTTGGACGGAAACGTGCATCTAGTCAAACAGTCTCCCGTGCACGTGACGCTCATAGCATTGACGGCAACAGGCCTTGCGGTCATCGTTATCAAAGCACTTCGCAAGGAGGGTAGCTTTCTTCGCGGCGGTTGGCCCAGCGGCCATACCGGGCTTGCCACGGCAGCCGCCACATCGATCTGGTACATGACACTATCGGGAAGCATCACGCTCATCGCGTTCTTCCTCGTAGCGCTCGTAGCGCAGAGCCGCATCGAAGCCGGGTATCACTCGATAGCGCAGACCGCACTCGGTGCCGTGCTCGCATTTCTCGTCACGACCCTGTTGTTTCAGGTATTCTGGCTTTAGAAAAGGGGAGGTAGTTTCAGGTAGTGGAATCGATGATCGCATCAGGTCTGGCGTTGTTACTGAGTCTGGTGGCCGCGCTTCTGGTAGCCGAAGAGGCAGCCAGCTCGTTGCTGTCCAGTAGCAGGGTCGCACGCTTGGCAGAATCTGATCGCCCCGGAGCCTTAGCACTCCTCGACCTGACAGCTTCGCCACACAAGTTGCGCGCCACAGCAGCGCTATTCTCTGGGGCCGCCTACGTGGGGGTGGCCGCCGTGGTCGCCCTGTGGGTCACCCGCGCCCAGGGTTTCCCTCTGACCCTCGCATTGCTCATAGGTGGTGTCTTCTCGGCGGCTTTCGTGTTCTCCATCGCTCAAACGCTCCCCAGAACCATCGCTGTCCAGAACCCCGAAGACGTCGCGCTTAGGTTCGCAGGGATGGCTTCGCGGGTCGTCCTACTTGGCGGGCCGGTCGTCGTGGCACTGGAGTGGCCGTGGAGGCGACTCATCGCACTGGTGATCGGTGACAAGCTCTCCAAACGAGCCTGGCAAAGTGAGACCGACTCCCGCACGCTCAACACCGACGAGCCGCAGACCGACCTCGAGGTCGCCGAGGAGGCGCTCCTAGAGGCTGTGAGCGATTTCGCCGAGAAGGTTGTTCGCGAGGTCATGGTTCCTCGGACGGACATGACGTGCCTGCCTGATACCGCCACGGCCCGACAAGCGGTAGAGGTCATCCAGAGCCACGGGATCTCGCGCCTGCCAATTTACCACGAGACCCTCGATGACATCCGTGGGGTCCTGTACGCGAAGGACCTGCTGCCTGCGATACTTAAGGATTCCGAGGTCAACCCACTCATACTTGTTCGCAAGCCGTACTTCGTTCCCGAGACCAAACCCGTGCAACAGCTGCTGGTCGAGATGCGCGATCGCACGCACATCGCAATAGTGGCCGATGAATACGGTGGCACGGCGGGACTCGTCACCATCGAGGACTTGCTTGAAGAGCTCGTGGGCGAGATCCAAGACGAGTTCGATTCTGAGCAGCCGCTGGTCGAATCGCTTCCCGACGGTCGGCACATCGTTGATGGTCGCTTGCCCGTCGACGACCTCAACGAGATGTTAGGCACAGCGATCGAATCGGAATCCGACACAGTCGGTGGCGTAGTCATCGAGTCCGCCGGCAGGATACCAGAGATCGGTGACGAGGTGCTCATCGAAGGACTTACGTTCCGCGTCGCCGAGTTGCAGGGTGCGCGGATCCGGCAACTGGTCGTGGAACCTGCAAAGAAATCGGACCTGGAGGGCTGAATCGTGCGAAATCCTACATCACCTGACCTAACGCTCCTCGCGTTCGCGCGAGAGGTTCAGCCCAAGGCCTGGGTTCCGTATTCAGACTTCCGGGTCGGGGCCGCAGTCTTCGCGAATGGCGAGGTCTTCCAGGGCGTGGCTGTAGAGAACGCAGCGTTCGGCTCATCCCTATGCGCCGAGAGAGCCGCGCTCTCTGCCGCAATCACCGCTGGGTGTCAGGAGATAGATGCCCTTGCGGTGGTTGGCGATTCCGAGTCCCCGACGGTTCCCTGCGGTGCTTGTCGTCAGGCGTTGGCGGAGTTCAACCCCGTGATGCGCATAATCATGGGCGGTCGGACCGACGAGGTCATCGTGATGTCCTTAGAGGAGCTTCTCCCGGAGCCGTTCGTTCGCGGATACCTTGACCAGGACGATCAGTAGTGCCCAAGCCTAAGAACCCCCAACCTTTCAAGAGCGGTTTCGTTGTTTTGATCGGGCGTCCCAACACCGGGAAGTCCACACTGCTGAACGCCCTTGTCGGCAAGAAGGTATCCATCGTCTCGGATCGCCCGCAGACGACCCGTACCCGCCTCCGCGCCATCGTCGACAGGCCCGATGCGCAGGTGGTCATCGTGGACACCCCGGGCATCCACAAACCGATGGATGCGCTAGGCGGTGAGCTCAACAAGACTGCTCTGCGCGCAGTCTCAGATGCCGACGTCGTGTGCTTCGTCATCGATGGTGCCCAACCTGTCGGCCGAGGGGACGAGTGGATAGCGCGACACATCTCCGCATCCACCGAACCGCACCGCATCCTACTTGTCACCAAGGCCGACCTCGTCGACCAGGCTACGGTTGAGCGACAGATAGCCTCTGCCCGGAAATTCCTGTCCTTCGATGAGGTTCTGGTCGTCTCGGCAGTCGAAGGCTTCAATTTGGAGGCCTTCCTAGAAGTCGTCATTCGGGCGCTACCCGAGGGGCCGAGGTACTTTCCGCCGGACATGGAGTCGGATCAGTCCATAGAGACCACGATCGCCGAGTTCATCCGCGAGAAGATCATCCGCGCTACCTTCGATGAGGTCCCGCATGCGATCGGCGTCGTCGTCGAGGACTACCTGCCTGCGACCGAACGGTCTGTGGCCAAGATCGCTGCCATCATCTACGTCGAACGCGACTCGCAGAAGGGGATCCTGATCGGCAAAGGCGGCGAGACCATCAAGAAGATGGGCATTGAGGCCCGACTCGATCTCGAACGTCTGCTCGCCGAGAAGGTCTATCTCGACCTGCGCGTCAAAGTAAAGCCGAACTGGCGACGGGATCCCATCCAGATCCGCCGACTCGGGTACGGCGACGGAGGCGACTGATGATCGCCCCGCATACCTTGGCTGCGATGATCGATCAAACGTGGCTCAAGCCCGGCGCAAACGTGACAGAAGCCCTCGAGTGGATCGACGACAGCGCCGGTGCCGGGTTCGCGGCACTTTGCGTGCCGCCGTTCCTGACAGCGCGGACAGCGCAGCGCCTGAAGGGCCTTTCGACGCGTACCTGCACCGTGTGTGGATTTCCCTTCGGCTTCGAAGACACTGCCGACAAGGAGGCGCAAGCCCGCCATCTCGTTGAGCTCGGTGCGCAAGAGGTCGATATGGTGATGAATATCGCCGCAATGATCGACGGCGACTATGACTACGTGCGCAAAGACCTTGAGGCGGTGGCGACCGCCGTCGCCGAGGCATCACACTCGACTGCGATTCTGAAGGTCATCCTCGAGACCGGCTATCTGAACTCCGAGCAGATCACCCGCGCCAGCGAAATCGCGGTTCTCGCCGGAGCACACTTCATCAAGACTTCGACCGGATTCGGTCCCAGGGGTGCCAACGTCGCCGACATCGAGACGATTCGGGCTGTGGTAGGCACCGAAGTCGGCATCAAGGCCTCCGGCGGAATCCGTGACCTCGCATCGGTGCTTGAGCTCCTGGACGCAGGCGCGACCCGGATCGGCACTTCGGCAGGCATTGAGATCATCCGCGCTGCTCAAACCCACTGGAGCTAGGGGTTTCAATGCCGAGGTACCCGCTCAGAGCGCTAGTTCTGCGCAAGACCAAACTCGGGGAGACCGACGCCATCGTGGCCCTGCTTTCCTCGGAAGGCAAGAACGTCCGCGCGGTGGGCAAGGGGATGCGCAAGCCCGGATCGAAGGTCGGCGGGCGCTTGGAGCCGTTTTGCCTGGTCGACATGTTGCTCTACTCGGGGCGGTCGCTCGACACGATCGTCGAAGCCGAGACGGTCGAGGTTCATCGCGGGATACGCAGCGATTACGACCGGAGCACGGCTGCGGCGGTCGTGGTTGATGTGCTCGACAAGCTGTCGGTTGAGGGCCTCGGCGAACCGAGGCTCTACGGATTGGGGCTCGCAAGCCTCGCCGCCATCGAGCACGCACCTGCCGAGAGACTCGAGGCACTACTCGTTGGCTTCCTTGTCAAGGCGATGGCGATGCATGGGCATCGACCCGTGCTCGGTTCATGCGCCGGATGCGCGTGCGATACCCTCCACGCCGCAGATCAGCGGTTCTCGCTCGCCGAGGGGGGGATGCTCTGCCGGGCGTGCAAACCCCGGTTCCACGACACCGCCGTGCTCTCTCCAGAAGCCCGATTGCTTCTAGACCGCCTTTTCGGGATGACGATGCAGCAGATCGCCAGTGACACGGTCGAGCTCGATCCTCGGCATGTCTCCGAATCGTTCAAGCTCATGCAGGCATTCGTGAAGTATCATGTCCCTGCGCGCATCAAGGCGCTGGACTTCTATGCTAGACCCACGGACGCATTCTAGGAGTAGGGGTATATGCCACAGATGACCTTTCAAGAGATCATTCTCGCGCTGTCGGATTATTGGGCCAAGCGCGGTTGCGTCGTTTTGCAGCCGTACGACAGTGAAGTCGGTGCCGGAACCTTCCATCCGGCGACGACGCTTAGGACGCTGGACCCCAAGGATTGGCGTGTCGCCTACGTTCAGCCCTCCCGGCGACCGGCCGACGGCAGGTACGGCGAGAACCCCAACCGCTTGCAGCACTACTATCAGTATCAGGTGATCCTGATGCCTTCGCCCGATGACGTGTTGGATCAGTACTTCGACTCACTGCGAGCGATCGGGATCGAACCGGCCATGCACGACGTCAGGCTTGTCGAGGATGACTGGGAAAGCCCGACGCTGGGCGCCTGGGGTCTGGGATGGGAGGTCTGGCTCAACGGCATGGAGGTCACGCAGTTCACCTA
>DBEG01000031.1:20039-21017 GCA_002293965.1 Actinobacteria bacterium UBA912
CTGGAACGCCTGGCGATGTACATCCAGGGCGTGGACAGCGTCTACGACATCACGTGGTGCATCAATCCCGACGGAACCGCGGTCACCTACGGGGACGTCTTTCTGGAGAACGAGAGACAGTACTCGAAGCACAACTTCGAGCTCGCCGACACCGACATGCTCTATCGCCTCTTCGACATGTATGAGGCGGAGTGCAAAAGACTCGTGGAGGCGAAGGTCCCGCTTCCCGCATACGACTACGTGCTCAAGTGCTCGCACGTGTTCAACCTACTCGATGCAAGGGGAGCGATCGCAGTCACAGAGCGGGTCGCCTTCATCGGCCGCGTCCGCAACCTCGCCAAAGCCTGCTGCGCCCTCTACGTCGAGCAGGTGCGCGGTGCCGAGGAGGACGTACCCGAACCCAGCGAACAACTCACTGGGAAGGAGGGTGGTCGGCCATGAACCGCACCCTACTCCTTGAGATCGGCGTCGAGGAAGTCCCCGCCAAACCGCTGGCGGATGCTGTACTTCAACTCAAGCAGAGCGCCGAAGAGTCCCTCGCGGCGCATAGACTCGCGTACAGCACCGTTGAGACCTTCGGCTCTCCCCGCAGGATCACGTTGATCGTCAGGGATCTGGCCACGAGCCAGGAAGACCGGGTGCTCGAAGTCCGAGGACCGGCCGCCAAGGCCGCCTGGGACGAATCGGGCGCGCCCACGAAGGCCGCGATTGGATTCGCAGCCTCGAAGAAGATCGATGTGGCCACTCTTGTTCGCCGAAGCGAGGCCGGTGGCGAGTACGCTTGGGCATCGATCGAAGAGATCGGCCGACCCGCCACCGAGGTCCTCCCGGAGCTGCTGACATCGCTTATCGCAGGGCTGAGCTGGCCCAAAGCCCAGCGCTGGGGCCGAGGTGAGACCCGCTTCATCCGCCCGGTGCGGTGGATCGTAGCCCTTCTCGGTGATCAGGTGATTCCACTGGAGTTCGGCGGCGTGTCCT
>DBEG01000080.1 GCA_002293965.1 Actinobacteria bacterium UBA912
GTTGTCGATGTTGACGACGCCAACGCCGGAGGCGCACGAGTTCAGCATGGTGAGCAGCGGTGCCAAGCCGCCGAAGTGCGCGCCGTAGCCCACGCTGGTGGGCACCGCGATGACAGGGCACGATACCAGGCCGCCCACGACCGAGGGTAGCGCGCCCTCCATGCCGGCCACTGCGACGATGACGCGGGCGTCGAGCAGCAGATCCGCATGGGCTAGCAGGCGGTGGACTCCAGCCACCCCTACGTCGTACAGCCGAGTGACCCGCGCGCCCATGATCTCGGCGGTGATAGCGGCCTCCTCGGCGACGGGTACATCGGCCGTCCCGCCGGTCGCTATCAGCACCTGGCCGACCGAGCGGGGCTCCTTGCGCCTGTCCACGACGATCAGTCCGGCGGTCTCGATGTATCGCGCATCCGGCACGACCTGTGATAGTGCTTGGTACTGAGCCACGTTCGCGCGGGTGGCCAAAAGTACGTCCTCTCGCGTCAGGAGCTCCTTGCCTATCGAGCGCACCTGTTCGGGGGTTTTGCCCTGACACAGGATCACTTCCGGAAAGCCACACCGCAACGCGCGGTGGTGGTCCACCTTCGCGTCGTGCTGATCGACGAAGAGGGGCGCGCTCAGCTGACGATACGCCGAATCCACAGAGCTGGTGCCTACGGCGACCGACTTCAGCAGTGAAAGCAGGGCTTCTGAGTTCATGATCGACACACTCTCCTTCACGGATCACCAGATAACTGGTCGACGTAGTGGCTATGAGGTGGCACTATATTGACATAATCAGTGTCGGATGTGCCGACGAGGGAACAAGCAAGGAACGGTGGATGACCGAAGACTATTTCATTGAGGGCTTCGACCGCTCGAGATACTGGTATCTCGTCCTGCGAATCTTGATGCTGGCGGTCACTTTCCTGTGGACTGTTTGGGCTGCCATGGCTCACTCCGATGTGGTCAGTGTGCCGCTGGCCGCATTCGCCACCCTGCTACACGCGGTGACGACACTCGTGGCTGCGATAGCCACGCGCATCCCCTCTCTGCGATCGGGGCGGACGTTACTGTGGTTTGCCGTTCCTGATCTGGTCTACGTCACTTTGCTCGGACTGGCGTTCGCCGGATACGAGGACCCAACGTATTCGTTGCTGTTCGCTCTCGCCACACTCTATGCGCATTTCGTCAGACACCCCACCGCATGGATCGTCGGCCTCGGAGCCACTTTCGTGTTCCTGGCGATCCAGGCGACCATAGCACAGCAAGAAGCTATGGCGTACTCGATCATCGTTCTCAAAGCGGTGCAACTCTTCGCCATATCGTTCATCCTGCACAGAACATCGCTGGGGTTGGCAAAAAGACAGCAGGAGACACTTCTCAGTCACCGCAAGGAGGCTGAACTCAACAACCAGCTGCAGAGTCGAGTGAGTGAACTTCGTGCGATCTCGAAGATCGGCGACATCCTCCACTCCCAGCTCGATTTCGATCGCACCGGCCTCGTAGCTGTCGAGATCCTCTCGAAGATCATCAACGTCCCCGCATGCTGTCTGTTCGTCATCGACAAGAGCGAATCGAAGACGGTGTTCTCGGCGAGTGTCGGGCTTACCGACTCCGTCAGTGTTCCCGCGATGGACGCGACGCTGATGGACTCCTGGGACACCCTTGACGATCACTTCTCCTGTCTCCCTCTGGTGGAGTTCTCCACCCTGATGGTCGTCTTCTGTGCCGATGCCGAGAAGATCGAGGCGATGTCCGAGGATGACCGGATCGTTCTCGAGACGGTCGCAAGTCAGCTCGCGGTGGCTGTCGAGAACTCCCAGCTCTACAAGCTCACGAAGCGCATGGCGATCACCGATGACCTGACCGGTTTGTACAACTACCGCTACCTGCAGCAGAGGCTCGACGACGAACTCAAGCGGGCTGCCCGGTACGAGAAGGACCTATCGCTGTTGATGATCGACGTGGACGACTTCAAGGGCTACAACGACACGCGGGGCCATGTCGAGGGCGACAAGGCGCTTAGAGCGCTCGGCGAGGTGATCTCCCACTCCGTCAGGACTGTGGATGCCGTATGCCGCTATGGTGGCGAGGAGTTCTCGGTCATACTGCCAGAGACAGACGTTTCAGGTGCGCTGGTCACAGCGGCCAAGATCCGTGAGGCGGTCAGCCAGCATCTGTTCGGTAGTCTTTCGGAGCGCGGGGGAGCGAATCTGACGGTGAGCATCGGCTTGGCGACCTTCCCCACGCATGCGAAAGACAAGGAGTCCCTGCTCACCATAGCGGACGATGCGCTGTACAGGGCGAAGAGCACAGGCAAGAACAGGGTCCGCTCTCCGTTGAGTGGCCAGTCGGAAGCAGAGATATCAGGGGCGCCGGTTAATGCAGACAGTTGATCAAGCTGATCACGAGAGGGTGAGGGAATGAGCCGGTTCGCGTATCTGGGTCCAGCGGGGACTCATAGTCATAGGGCGCTACTGTCGATCATCGGTCCGGAGGACGAGACCGAGCCATGCGCCACCATCGAAGAGGTCTTCACCGCAGTTGAGCGCGGCAAGGTCGAGTTCGGCTTGGTGCCAATCGAGAACTCGGTGGAAGGTGCGGTGAACGCAACACTTGACTCGCTGGCTTTCGACAGCGAGCTGGAGATTCAGCAAGAAGTCGTCCGCGACATCCACCATGCGCTTTGCGTGGCACCCGGTGTGACACTCGCCGAGGTCACGCAGATCGTCTCGCATCCGCAGGCGCTGGCACAGTCCCGACGGTGGATCACGAGTCACTTACTCGGCAAGCCGGTGGTCGCTGCCACATCGACTGCCGATGCGGTACGGATGGCTACCGAGCAACCCGGTGTCGCGGCCATTGGTAGTGCGTTTGCCGCCGAGACATACGGTGCAGAGGTTCTCTTCGACTCGATCGAGGACTACGCGGGCAATCAGACGCGCTTCGTGCTGGTCGGCAGGGGGATGCACGAGCGTACGGGTGAGGACAAGACCTCGTTGGCGCTGTTCATGAAGGCGGATAGACCCGGGACTCTGAATATGATCCTCTCGGAGTTCGCATTCGCGGGCATCAACCTCACCAAGATCCAGTCGCGACCGACCCGCCAGGCGTTGGGCGACTACATGTTCTTCATAGACCTGACCGGTCATGTCGACGACGAGAACGTCCGGCTCGCCCTGGACTGCCTGCGCCTCAAACTGCGTCGGGTCAAGGTGCTGGGCAGCTATCCACGGGCGGTCAAGGCATGACCGGGGACAACGAAGACCGACCTGAAGGATTACCGCAGAAGATTCTGATCCTGGGCATCGGCAACATCCTCATGAAGGACGAGGGCGTCGGCTGCCGTATCGCCGAGGAGCTGCAAAACCGCTACGACTTCCCTGAAGGCGTGGACGTCGTCGATTCCGGGACCATGGGGCTCGTACTGCTGAACATGCTGCGCGAGTACGATTTCGTGATCGTGGTCGACGCGGTGGACGGGACAGGCTATCCGCCGGGCACGGTCGTCCGGATGTCACCAGAGGACATCGCACCTAACCAGGTCATGCACTCGCTCCATGACGCGCGGTTCATAGACGTGCTTGAGGCTGCGATGCTCATCGGAATCGAGATCGAGGGGCATGTGATAGGCGTGCAGGTCGAAGACATGAATCCGCCAGAGCTCTTCATCGGATTGTCAAACTCGCTCGAAGACGCGGTGGATACCGCAATAGACGCTGTACTTACGGTACTTGCCGAGAGAGGCGTTGAGCCGCTGGCGTGAGTCGGCCTAAAGCTTAGGGCTGCGCCTCCAGGTAGACGAATCCGGCATCATAGACCCCAGGGTCGCCCTCGAGTCGGCGGACGATGTCTTTGTCGTTAAGGCCTTCCGTGCCTATCACGAACGTCCCCTCGCCGAAGGGCATGAACCTGGCTTCACTGAGGTCGTTACGCTCAAGGACCTCGGTGATCGAGGCACCGGGCTTAAGCCACACGGCCACCGCCCCGTCCATCTCGTCGAGCGTCTCAACTGTCTGGACAACGGGGTCGCTCGCGGCAACGCGATCGTCCTGCCTAGTCCCCTCGCATCCTCGCCACAAGAGAAGAACCACTATGACGATGACAGCGATGACAAGGATCTTGGCGACAAGACGTAAAGTCTCGTGATCCTTAGTATCGCGCCCATCGCTTGGCGGTTGGTTCGTCTCGGGCGATTGCATGTCGGCCATTTCGACCCCCTGATCGGCATATAGACCAAGTATAGACGATGCGTGCGATATGTGGGTGTACGATATACTTGCCACGACAGACTGCTATCGTGCTCTCGCGGAGGAAAACCATGCTGGATGCCAGATTCGTGCGTCAGAATGCCGAGCTTGTGCGCCAGGCGCTGCAGGACCGCGGCTCGGATTGGAATCTGGACGGGTACCTCGAGCTCGATACCACGCGCCGAGAGCTTCTGGCCGAGCTCGAAGCGGCGCAGGCTCGCCGAAACACCGACTCCAAGGCCATCGGAGCGCTGATGAAGGAGGGTCGACGCGAGGAAGCGGAGACCCTGAAGGCCGAGGTTCACTCGGTCAACGAGGTCATAGCACGTACAGAGGGCTCGCTCGCTGAGATCGACGGGGTCGTCCAGGAGATGATGCTCACGATCCCGAACCTGCCGGACGCAAGCGTTCCCGTCGGCGCAAACGAGCAAGATAACGTCGAGGTCCGGCGCTGGGGAACTCCGCCCGACTTCGATTTCGAGCCCAAGGCCCACTGGGACCTCGGCCCCGGGCTCGGCATCGTGGACTTCGAGCGGGGTGTCAAGCTCGCGAAATCGCGCTTCGTGGTTCTCGGCAGGGATGGAGCGCGCCTGAACAGGGCGCTCATCAACTTCATGCTCGACACTCATGGCGGTCGCGGTTACACCGAGTGGTCGGTGCCGGCGATGGCCAACACAGAGACGCTCACTGGGACGGGCAACCTCCCCAAGTTCGAGGACGATCTGTTCGCCGCCGCCGACGGTCTCTATCTGATCCCGACCGCGGAGGTGCAGCTCACCAACTTGCATCGCGCCGAAGTGCTGGATGCGAGCGATCTGCCGCTGGACTACACCGCTTACACGCCGTGCTTCCGCGAAGAAGCCGGTGCAGCTGGCCGAGACACCCGTGGGATGATCCGCGTGCACCAGTTCGACAAGGTCGAGCTGGTCAAGTTCGCCGCTCCCGAGAACAGCTTCGATGAGCTCGAGAAGATGGTGGCCGACGCCGAGAACATCCTTCAGCAACTGGGTCTGGCGTACCGGGTGATCACACTGTGCACTGGGGACATGGGATTCGCCGCCGCAAAGACTTACGACATCGAGGTGTGGTTGCCAAGCTACGCCGGGTATAAGGAGATATCGAGCTGTAGCAACTGCACCGATTTCCAGGCCCGTAGGGCGGCGATCAAGTATCGCAGCCCCAAGGAGTTCGGCGGCAGTCGGTTCGTGCACACACTGAACGGAAGTGGCCTGGCGGTTGGCAGGACACTGGTGGCGATCATGGAAAACTATCAGCAGGCCGACGGAACCGTGGTGGTGCCCGAGGTGCTGCGTCCGTACATGGGAGGGCAAGAGGCAATCCAGTAGGAAGGGGCACGGATGACACCCTCGGCTAGCGACCCTACGATCCTGGTGATCTTCGGAACCACGGGGGATTTGATGGGACGCAAGATCACCCCGGCGCTCTACTACCTTGCCAGCAAAGACGCCCT
>DBEG01000068.1 GCA_002293965.1 Actinobacteria bacterium UBA912
CAGGATGAACTCGTTCATCATTGTTGGGAGGAGACGCCTGACGGTCTGAGGGATGATCACGAAGATCATCGCCTTGGGAATCGTCATCCCCAACGAGCGAGCCGCCTCCATCTGCCCCTTGTGGATGGACTGTATCCCCGCCCGGAATATCTCGGCCATATACGCCGAGGAGTTCAGGGATAACACGAACAGTCCTCGCATGTATACGGTGTAATCGACGCCGAAGAGGAACGGCTCCTTGAGGAACAGGTTGGCTTTAACGAACTCTTGGTACTCGGGAATCAAAGGTATGCCGAGGTAGATGACCATAACCTGCATGAACAGCGGAGTGCCCCTGACGATATCCACGTAGACCGTAGCAGGCCACCTCAAGAGGCGCGACTTGGACATCTTCATGAATGCGAGGGCCAGGCCCCAGGGAATCGCGATCAAAAACGAGACCAAGCCGAATGTGACAGACACGGGAAACGCTTCGGCGATGATGGGTATTGCCCGTTCAATCACATCGAACGAGAAGAATATGCGGGTAAGAGGGTTGGTTTCCCACCACTGGATGAGCGCGTCCAAATAAATCTCCGAAACCATCGTTGGCATGAATGTAAGGACCGACGCACCGACCAGTGCGCCGGTCCCTTGAGGGCTAGCTAGACTTGTTCGCTTTCAAGAACTACGGGATCGAGAGCGGCGGGGCGCCGAACCACTTCTCGTAGATCTCTACGTATGTACCATCCTCCTTGATCTCAGCCAACGCGCCGTTCACTGCCTCGCGAAGCGCGGTGTTCTCGAGATTGAAGGCAAAGCCATACTGCTCATCAGTGACGATCTCCGCAACTACAGAGACGCCACGTGCAGGATCCTTCGCGATGTCCTGAGAGATCGGGGCATCGTTGATGACAGCGACGACGTCACCGGCCTGGAGTGCACCGAATGCCGCCAGGATGTCTGTGAAGGTCACTATCTCGATTCCCTTGGGTACCAGGTTCTCCTGCGCCCAGATAGCACCGGTGGTTCCAGACTGCACGCCGATCTTGTCGCCGGACTTCAAGTCATCGACGGTGGCGATCGCTGAATCCGTGTCCACAGCGAGGGACTGGTTGCTGTTGATGTACGGATCCGAAAACGCGATCTTCTCGGCACGCTCTTCGGTGATCGTCATAGCCGAGGCGATCATGTCGAACTCGGTACCCGTCTGCATCGCTGTGATGAGTGCATCGAAGTTGTAGGTCTTGAACTCGACCTCATGTCCGATCCGCTCGCCGATGGCCTTCATCAGGTCCACATCGAACCCGACGATCTCGCCATCAACAACGCTCTCGAACGGGGGATAAGCCGTGTCAGAGCCGACGATGATCCTGCCTGGAGTCAACGTGCCGAGGTCAGCTGGCTCCTCGACAGCAGGCTCCTGGGGTTCCGGCTCTGGGGTCGTTCCGCATCCAGCGACACCGAACATCGTCGCCATCAGCATGAGCGCCAGAACCAATGAAAGGTACTTACGGGTGTTGCCCATCTACGCCTCCCTATTCTCCATTGACGCACGGCCCTGGACGGTCCGGGGCCGATCCTTCAACCAGCAACGCAAAGATACACCATCTGCCGAGGAAATATCACCTGGGAAGAGCCAGCCGAGGGAAGGTGCCGGCCCATGTGGTTCGGATGGTCTCGATCGCACCTCCGGATGCAAGATCATCCAGCACGCCCCTGACTTCTGTGCCGAGTCCTTCGGCGTCCGGCGCAACGGCAACGCCCAGAGCGGTCGGCTGACCGTACTGGCCTGCGAAGACGACATCCTCGAAGTCACGTACGATGTAGGCAGTGACCGCTGCGCCTCCGGCCACGACATCGATCTCGCCTGCCGAAAGCGCCTCGATAGCCTCTCGGATCGTGGGAAACGCAGTGACACCGCCTTCACCGAGGTCGTAGTAGAGCGCCCAATATGCTGCAGAGTCCTGCTGGGCTCCTATCCTCTTGCCCGCGAAGTCGAACGGCGTGAGCAGGTCAGCGGTAACGGTAGGGGTCGTCGTTCCGGCGGCCGGGGTCTCCGATGTCGCAGGTTCCTGCTGCCCATTGGCAGCCCCCTCGGCATCTGTAGCCCGCACGAAGAATGCCGGGCCGTCGGTGATGTAGACGCCAGCGATACTGAGGCCACCTGCCGCCATATCGTCCAGCGGAACGGACATCACCATGTCCACGCGCCCTGCCTCCAGGGCCGACGCTGCCTCTGTCGGCGTGACCTGGACCGTCTGCAGCTCAAGACCGAGGCCGGCCGCCACGGCGGATGCCACATCGATGTCGATGCCAGCCTCGACGCCTTCGTCGACACCGGCGAACGGTGGATGCTCGAGATCCACCCCGACTCGAAGCACACCGGCTTCGGCGATCAGGGGTGGCTCGATCTTGGGTTCGAGTTGCACCACTTCCGGCTCGCGTGCGCAACCGGCGAGCAACACCAGCGCGCAGATCGACGCCAATACCAGGGTTATTCTTGCAATCCGCATACAGCCTGCCTCCTGATTTCGATCAGCGCTTTCACCCGGCTGACCTGGTCTTTGACCCCACACTCGCGTACCGGGGCTTCCGCTTGATACTATCTCACTACCGACCCTCTCGCCCGGGACCACCCGATGCAGTCCTGATCGGACGGTACGACTTACCCCTAAGATGCGCCATGCTCGCGCGACGGAGACCGCCGGCTTACGTGGGTCC
>DBEG01000104.1 GCA_002293965.1 Actinobacteria bacterium UBA912
GATTTCATCGGAATACGCAACAAACCGCCCGAACAGTATTTCAAGGAGCTGGCTGAGCAGTGCGCGGGCGGCAAAAGGAAGTACGGTGGTATCACCGACGCATCCGAACTTCGCGCCAACCTGCGAATGAACTGCCTGCCCGAGACGCTGCTCGACGGCGGGACTCCTGCCTACGACGATTTCCTGGATGAACGCCGCAAGCTCATGGCTCAAAAGATCAAGGTCTGGTTCGAGGCGTTGTGATAAGATGCTGGCATTCGCGCTGTGAGGTCTAACAACCGGTTGCAGCGGACGTTGCTGCGCGCCGCCACTGAGCGCTAGGGGACCAAGAAGAAGCTCTGCCCAAGGAGAGAGTTCATGAAGCAACGTGATTCAGCGCGAGTGGCGATACTCTACCCCGGAAATCACGCGGCCAGGCAGAAGGCGGCTACTGAGAACAATCGGTTCGCCGATTTGTTCAAGGCATTTGCCGCCCAGGGGATTCAAGCCGAACCGGCGGTGTATCACGATGAGTTCTGCGGCGAAGTTCGTCAGCAGATCCTGGATTTCGATGGCGTATTGGTATGGGTTAATCCCATCGAAGGTGGACGAGATCGAAGCGTCCTGGATTCCATGCTGCGTGATGTGGCGCGCGCTGGTGTCTACGTCAGCACGCATCCCGACGTCATTCTGAAGCTGGGGACCAAAGAGGTGTTGTTCCAAACTCGGGAGGTCGGATGGGGCTGTGACACACACATGTATCTGAGCCTGGATCAGATGCGCCGGGAACTGCCTGCGCGACTGGCGCCGGGCAAGGCGCGCGTGATCAAACAGAATCGGGGAAATGGGGGCACTGGCGTATGGCGCGTGCAGTTGCCAAGAGACGCGTCCGTCAATGAGGATGGGAGCAGTGCCGCAGCACCGCCGGGATTGGACACGGTCATTCGCGCGCGTCATGCCAAGCGGGGCGCGGTTGAAGAGGAGATGACGATAGGAGAGTTTTGTGAACGTTGCGAGGAGTACTTTCGCACTGTGGACGGTCGGATGGTCGACCAGGAGTATCAGGAGAGGCTTCCCGAAGGCATGGTCCGCTGCTATCTCGTGCATGATCGGGTTGCGGGATTCGGCCACCAGGCGGTAAACGCGCTCTTTCCTGCGCCATCCGGGGCGGCGCCGAAGGAGGCGCCACAGCCGGGACATCGGTATTATCATCCGCCGTCCAAACCGGAGTTCCAGCCCGTGAAGAAGAAGTTGGAGGAGGAGTGGGTCCCTGCCGTGCAGCGACTGCTGAATATCGAGAGGGAGTCCCTGCCGATTCTCTGGGACTGCGATTTCCTGCTCGGCCCGAAGAATGAACAGGGCGAAGACACGTACGTGCTTTGCGAGATCAACGTCAGCAGCGTGGCGCCGTATCCCGAATCTGCGGTCCAGCCCATTGTTGAGGCGACGCTGGCCAGAATACGCGTAGCAAGGCGCAGTTGCGGACTGGCCCCCTAGCAAGTGGATGCACCTGACGGCTCGCGCCGCAGGTGATCCTGTCGTTAGCCCGACTGCTTGCCATTTAGGTCTAGATCGGTGGGTTTCCAGATAAGCCTCTCGTGCCACTGTCCCGGTCGGTTTTCCAGTAGGGAACAGGAGGGCGCCGCCTCTACGGCGAACCCACATATTGACACGAGACAGCACTATTCTCAGTTGAGCGCGGCTAACCAGCGGCTCGAGCGGACGCCATGGAGTCGGGGTTCGGTGGTCACGACCAGCGCCGAGCAGCCGCAGACCGCTAGGCGCACCTATGCGTAATGAGGGTGACAGACAAGAATGCGACGGTCTGAAAGCTCCAGCAATGACTCGGGAAGCCTCATGAGCGTCGAAAGAGAGCGGCTTCTCTCCCTCATTGAGTTCTCTCATCGGTCCGCTCGGTTACGGAGCAAGCCAGCCGCTACCGTCGCCGCACACGCTCTCTTCGCTCTGCACGAGCACGAACTCCAAGGTCTGCCGGGCATCCGCATAAACGTCAACGGCCCCGAGAGCGAGGACGAGATTTGGCTTGCCGTTGAGCGGCTGCACGAGACGAGGCCGCCCAATG
Source organism: Actinobacteria bacterium UBA912 (assembly GCA_002293965.1). Taxonomy (GTDB): domain Bacteria; phylum Actinomycetota; class Coriobacteriia; order Anaerosomatales; family UBA912; genus UBA912. Next base: position 2,063 of record DBEG01000104.1, read on the forward strand.
TTGCCAGCCCGGTACTTCAACCTTGGATACAGATCGCGCAGGGGCCAACGGAAGACCCGCGACTGAGCGAAGCCACGGATGGCGCAAGCCTGATCGCAGCAGGCACGCATGGTACATCTGGCAAGACACCTGAGCAAGGCAAGCCTGCCATCGACCCCGAGGCGCCGATCACGCTTTCCGACTACGAGAAGGCCGGTCTGGTCCGGGCCCACTTCGAGACCTACCTCGTAACGAAGTGGCGTCCCTGGGCCGAGGAAGAAAAGCGTCGTCGCAGGGCCATCCGCCTCTATTCCCAGCTCTTCACGCTGAAGCAGCAGCTGGAGGGCGGCATTGTCGAAGCGCAACTCGAGCTCGTCTGGGGCGTGGGGCTCGGCATCTGGAACTCCAATGGCGCCACAGTAAGCTATCCGCTGGTAGGACGGCTGGCCGAAATGTCGCTGAACACTGTGACGGCCGAAGTGGAAATCCGACCTCGGGATGTCGATGCTCGCATTGAGGTCGACTGGTACGCCTCCGTCCATAACCCTGGCGTTGCCGAACTGGAGAGAGCGGCGAAGGAGTTCTTCGCGAAAGCTACTACAACCTTTTCGCCGTTTGACCGGGGTACTTTCGAGCCTTTGCTTCGTACGGCGGCTACCAACCTCGACTCGAACGGTATCTACTGGCCAAACGAGGTGCTCGCGGAGGACCGGACGCTGCCAAGGTCCGACGACAAGCTCAGAGTCACCGACACGTGGGTGCTCTTTGCACGTCCGCGCACCAACAACCTGTTTCTGCAGGACCTGGAAAAGCTGAAGAAACGAGCTGAAGAAGTCGAGGTCTACCCACCGGCTGTGGCCGCCATCGTGACGGACCCTGATACGACCAACCCGGTCGTCGAACTGCCGTCGTTCCGTGGCGTGTCCGCCTCGTATCACGCCGAGCGCAGCATGAGCGGTAAAAAGGCGCGGGACCTCTACTTCCCCAAGCCCTTCAACGACGAGCAGGTCCGAATTATCCAGCTGTTGGATGTTTCCGATGGCGTCGTCGTGCAGGGGCCGCCGGGCACCGGGAAGACGCACACCATCGCCAACATCATCTGCCATTATCTGGCGGAGGGCAAGCGGGTGCTCGTGACCTCCATGAAGGATCCAGCATTGGCGGTGCTGCAGGAACAGCTTCCCGAGGAAATCCGTCCGCTCGCCATTTCACTGCTGACGAGCGAACAGGAGGGTATGAAGCAGTTCGAGCACGCCATCCAGAAGATTGCCTCCGAGGTGCAAGGCCTCGACCGCAGCAGCACCGAGAGGACCATTAGGGATCGTTCGGAATCCATTGATGCTCTCCACGGCAGGCTTGCCAGCATTGACCGCAAGATTAGCGAATGGGCGAAGCGCAACCTCGCCAAGGTCACATTGGAGACCGAGGAGATCGACCCTCAAGACGCGGCGCGCGAGGTGGTCGGGGATATCGACCAGTTTGAGTGGATTCCCGACACGCTTGGAATCACGCCCGAGTTCGCCCCGCAGTTCTCGGACGCGGATGTTGTGCGGCTACGGGAGGCAAGGCGTGCGCTAGGCCAAGACATCGACTACCTCAATGCGTCGCTGCCGCAACTCGTGGAGTTTCCCGATTCCAAGGCACTGCTCGAAGTCCACCAGGATCTGTCCCACTTCGAAAAGCTGAAACAGGGCGTCGAGAACGGCGACGTTCCGGCGCTCGCCGATTCGACTCAGGAGACGCTCGCTCGCGCTCAGCAAGCCCTTACGCACATCGAGGCGCTCCACCGCGAGCGCGACGAGGTAGTGCAGGCGGATCGAAATTGGACGGTCGCCATGCGCGAACGTCTCCGGCGCCGCGGCAACGACAACCTGGTGCCGATTCTGGAAGCCCTCGGCGCCGAGCTTGAGCAGGCCGTCGGCCGGCGCAAAGCGTTTCTTGAGCGGCCGGTGACCACCCCCGCGGGCGTCGAGCTGGATCCCGAACTCACGAAGGCTGTACGCAATCTTGCCGAGGGCAAGAGCCCCTTTGGTCTCAAAGGACTGCTCGGCAGGTCAGCCCAGAAGAAGCAGCTGGACAGCATTCGCGTTCTCGGCAATCCCCCTGCCAACGCCGAGAGTTGGGGGCATGTCGCCGAGCATCTGGCGTTATCGAAATCCCTGCGCGAACTGGCCTTGCGCTGGAACGCTCTTACCCCCGAGCTGCGACTTGAAGCCGTACCGGGGGACAAGCCGGAAGGCGGCCTGGCCGCCGCCCAGGACTACGCCCTTTACCTCAAGGTGAAGGACGTAGTGAAGGCGGAAAGAGAACTCTGCGCCGCAGCTTCTCTCGTTTTCCCCAACTGGGCTCATGTCCGCGAGCTGGCGGATAACACGCAGCGACTCGCCGAGCTGGAGAGGGCGCTGCGGCACCACCTCACCCAGAGTCGGCTCGCCAACGTATGGGCTCACAAGGAGCGCTTTCAGAAGGTACTGGAAGACCGCACGGGCCGCGTCATAGAGGACATTCGCCGGTTTCTCGCCGAGACGCTGGGCAACCCTGGGATTGAAGACGCCCGGATGCAGGCTGAGTGGACGGCGCTGATGGCGGAGCTGTCACGCGTGCTGCGTCTGGGCACGCATCTCGCCACCGTGCGCGAGGTCTGCGACAAGGTAGAGACCTCCGGGGCGCCGAGGTACGCCGCGGCGCTCAAGCAACCGATGGCGGGTACCGTGGATGGCCTGCTTCCGGACAGCTGGCGCAAAGCCTGGCGCCTGAGGCGTCTCACCGCTTACCTCGAGTCGATTGACGCGCACGAAGAGCTGAAGAAGCTGGCGAGAGAATGCCACGACGTTGAGAGCGACTTATCGATCGCCTACCGCGACATTGTGGTGCAGCGCACGTGGCTCAAGCTTGCGGAGAACGCCTCCCCTAGCATTCGGGCCGCCCTGCAGGCGTACCTCAACGCCATCCAGAGGATCGGCAAGGGCACGGGCAAGCGCGCGGTGCGCTATCGGCACGATGCGCGCATGGCAGCATCGCAGGCGAACCCCGCAGTGCCGTGCTGGATAATGCCGCACTACCGCGTGTCGGAATCACTGCCCGCGGAGCTGGGCTGCTTCGAGCTCGTCGTCATCGACGAAGCGTCGCAATCGGACCTAACCGCATTGCCTTCCCTGTTACGGGCGAAGAAAGTGCTCATCGTCGGCGACGACAAGCAGGTTTCTCCCGAGGGCGTGGGTCTCGAGGAGGAGGGGATTCGCAGCCTCATGAGTCGCTTCCTCGGCAATCAGGTGGAAACCTATCGCCCGCAAATGTCGCCGGAGCGCTCCATCTATGACCTGTTCAAAGTAGTGTTCGCCAGGAGCGCGGTGATGCTGAAGGAGCACTTCCGCTGCGTCGGCCCGATCATCGAGTATTCCAAACGCGAGTTCTACAACCACGAACTGCGACCACTGCGCATGCCCAAAGCCTCCGAGCGTCTCGACCCACCGCTCATTGACGTGGTCGTGGAAAGCGGCTACCGCAGTGGTGACGTCAATCGGCCCGAGGCACGGTTCGTCGTCGATGAAATAAGGGCGATTGTGGCCGACCCGAACATGGGCGGCCGCTCCGTCGGGGTCGTCTCGCTGCTCGGCGACAAGCAAGCCCGGTTGATATGGGACTGGCTGACCGACGAGCTGGGGCCGGAAGTCATGCAGCGCCATCACATCACTTGTGGTGATGCACGCACCTTCCAGGGCAAAGAGCGCGACATCATGTTTCTCTCGATGGTGTCGGCGCCCAACGAGGTTGGCGCGCCGCTCTCTCGCGCCACCTTCGCCCAGCGTTTCAACGTGGCGGCTTCGCGCGCGAGGGACCGGATGTACCTAGTGCGTTCGGTGGGACTGGACCATCTCAGCGAAGCTGACCGCTTGCGGCGCAGTCTCATCGCACACTTTGCGACACCGTTCGCCCAGAACGAGATGCGCGTGGAAGACCTGCGCACACTTTGCGAGTCGCCTTTCGAACGCGAGATGTACGACGAACTCACGCAGCGTGGCTACTGGGTGACGCCACAAGTGCATGTCGGCCAGTACCGCATCGACATGGTGGTGGAGGGACAGAACGACGCTCGGCTGGCGGTCGAGTGCGACGGCGATAAGTACCACGGCCCGGACAAGTGGGTCGACGACACGCGGCGCGAGCGCGATCTGCGGCGCGCTGGCGGCTGGGTGTTCTGGCGGTGTTTCGCCTCTGTCTTTATCTGCCGCCGGAAGGAAATGCTCGATGACCTCATGAAGACGTTGGCCGAGCGCGGCATCGAACCGATTGGGGCGGAAGGCGCGCCGAAGAGTGTGCATACGGAGCACCGCGTCGTGCCCTCAGTCGGCAACCCGGCGAACCAAGCCGACCTGTGGCTCGCTGAAGACCCCATAAGCCTCCAACCGCCTGGACCCGATGTCCTGCCGGTATCATCCATCTCCGCGAGGGAGGTCTTGCCGCAGCCACGAGAGCCACTCCGTCCGCGGGCGAATGACGGTGATCCTCCCAGCCGGGAACCGCAGCCCGCCCCACCGATCGGACCGCGATATGCGGGCCTGCCATTCAGCGACTACATCGAGTATTCCGGGCCGCCCTGGAATGATCCTCGTGGCGCCGGCATGAGTGTGGTTTCCGAAGGCATCGTTCGGATCGTCGAGGTCGAAGGCCCTGTAGTTGCCAAGCGAGCCTACGATATCTACCTGCGGGGCTGTGGCATTCGGCGGATGGGCCGCGAACTGAAGAGCACTATGAACAAGGCGCTCGCCCACGCCCTTCGACAAGGGCGTCTTGCCTCTGAGAATGAGGCGGCTGAGAGGGGCCTGCTGTTCTCCGTCGTCAGAGTGAACGGGAGCCCACCGATCAAATTGCGAACTAGGGGCCCACGATCATTCGAGGAGATTCCCCCGAGCGAGCTGCAAGTTGTAGCAATGTACTTGGCGGAACGGGACGGTTTCTCATCGGGCAGTGACGAGCATCTGCGTGCGGTCTTGGAGTGCTTTGATCTCAAACGGCTAACCACGCCGGTCGGCATCACGTTGCTGGAGATCCTTGAGATGAGATTCCCGTACGTGGACGAGTTCTTCAACAGAATCCCCAAATGAGTCGGTTGCATGGATCCGCAGGAGCGCCTAACAACCGGTTGCAGCGGACGGCGCTGATGCGCCGCCGCTGAACCGGAGCGTTAGCCATCAAGAGGGGAGATAGCCTTGGCCTCAACGTGGATTGCCTACAACGAACTTGCCTGGACTGAAGACTTGCTGGCAGATCCGGCAGAATACGAAGATGAAGTTAAGGTTTACGTTGACCTGATGAAGCGGACGGCGGAAGAAGCACCAAAAACCCTGTTGCATCTGGGCAGCGGCGCAGGTGGCAATGATCATGTTTTCAAGAGGGAATTCGCTGTAACGGGTGTGGATCTTAGTGTTAGCATGCTGAATAGAGCGCGTGCTGCTCATCCTGAAATCGAATATCTGGAAGGCGATATGCGGACGCTACGGTTGAACCGGCACTTCGACGCCGTAGCCATTCCAGACAGCATTGGCTACATGGCGTCATTGGACGATCCTCGGCAGGCCATTCAAACCGCTGCGGCACATCTCAAGACGGGCGGCGTCTTGCTGGTCGTAGCATAAACCGAAGAGACCTGCTACTGAGGCGTTGGAACTTCTCCCCTGGGAGGACAACAAAGTTGGGTTCAGGAGAACCTATGAATTGGCACTACGGTATAACCAGGCCGTGCAACCGACCGCCTTCGGCGGCGGCTGACGGCCCAATCTGTTAGACCGCGTCAGGACATCGCCATCAGGTGAGAAAATGAAAGTGCTAGCCATCGGAGCTACTGGCTTCATCGGCCGCCATGTCGTTCCCCTGCTGGTCGAACAGGGGATTGAGGTTGCCGTGCTCCACAGGGGCGACACCGATGCGGATTTCCCCGCTGGTGTGCGTCGCATTCGCGGCAACCGCAACCGCTTGGATCACGCCACGGCAGAACTTCAGCGATTCGCGCCCGACGTTGTGTTCGACGCGATCCTTTACACCGAACAGCAGGCGCGAGGGGTGGTTCGGGCCTTCCGCGGCAATGCGGGCCGTGTCGTCGCGCTCAGCAGCGGGGATGTCTACCGTAATTACGACGGCTTTCGTGGGAAGTCGGCGGCGCAGCCCGATGCCGTGCCGCTCGCGGAAGATGCGCCGCTCCGCGACACGCGTTACCCATATCGCGGCTCTGGCCTGACCTTCGAGCATGCCCACGACTACGAGAAGATTCTTGTCGAGCAGCTCTTGCTGGCTGAATCGGATCTTCCGGTGACCGTGTTACGGCTGCCCGCAGTATACGGCCCCGGGGACAGGCAGCACCGCCTTCGACCCTATCTCCAACGGATGGTGGACGGGCAAGCGGGCATCCTTCTGCATGAACAGCAGGCGGCCTGGCGATGGACCCGGGGTTACGTCGGAAACGTCGCGGCAGCGATAGCTTTTGCGGTCGCCGATCCCCGCACCGGTAGCCGCATCTTCAACGTGGGCGACGAGCCCGCGCTCTCCGAGCGGAAATGGGTGGAGCGAATCGGTGCTGCCGTTGGCTGGAGGGGCCGAGTCGTCGCCGTATCGGAAAGCGAGTTGCCGAACCACCTGAAACAGCCGTTCGACTGGCGATATGAACTTTGGACCGACACCTCCAGCATCCGAGAGGAACTTGGCTACGTTGAACTGACTCCTCTTGATGAAGCCTTGCAGCGCACCGTGGAATGGGAGCGCTCAACGCTTGATAGGATCGAACCGCTGAACTACCGTGAGGAAGATGCGGTTCTTCAGTCGAAGCTCAACGAGTGATGCGGTCTAACAACAGCATGCAGGGGACGGCGCTGCGCGCCGCCGCATGCCGAGCGTTAGCTAGACAGGATCGATCACGATGAACATCGGGGCGCTTGCTTCGCACGAAGGCTCGACCCTGCAGAGCGTTCTGGACGCGTGTGCAATCAGGCAGATCTCCGGACGTGTAACGGTGGTCATCAGCAACAACGGCGGCTCGGGCGCCTTGGCGCGTGCCCGACAGGCTGGTGTCTCATGGGTGCATCTTTCGTCACACACTCATCCTGACCCCGAGGCGCTGGACATCGCCATGCGAGATGCTCTCATTGGCGCCAGAGTGGATCTCGTCCTACTCGTCGGATACGTGAAGCGACTCGGGCCGAACGTGCTTGCAGCGTTCGCGGGTCGGATTCTCAACACGCATCCAGCGCTGTTGCCGAAGTTCGGGGGCAAGGGCATGTACGGTGAGCGAGTCTTTGAGGCGGTACTTCGGTCCGGGGACACCGAAACGGGGGTCTCCATTCATCACGTTGATGCAGAGTACGACACCGGTCGAATCGTCGAGCAGTGTCGCGTGCCGGTGCTGCCGGGTGACTCGGTCGAGGACCTCAAGAGTCGAGTCCAAGATCGAGAGAAGCAGTTCGTGGTCGAGACGATCGGAGCGATAGCCAGAGGACGGCTTCTCCTGCTTACTACGGCTGGCTAACATCCAAATGGAGCCGACGCGCCAACCGCCCCGCGCGATCATGTCGTCCTGGCGCGCGGCTCATCTGGCGCGTTAGCCCGACTGCTTGCGATATAGGTCTAGATCGCTGGGTTTCCAGACAAGCCCCTCGTGCCACTGTCCCGGTCGGTTTTCCAGTAGGAAACAGGAGGGCGCCGCCTCTACGGCGAACCCACATATTGACATGAGACACCACTATTCTCAGATGAGCGCGGCTAACCAGCGGCTCAAGCGGACGCCGTGGAGCCAGAATTCGGTGGTCACGACCAGCGCTGCTCAGCCGCAGACCCTTATCCGACATCCCCGATGCTCCGTGCCTGGCCGCGGGCATGGTTCGAGACCACACAATTGGCAGGGCGGCTTCCCCTGCGGCTTGAGCCATCACTTCAGCACGGCAGGGAGGGTGAACTTGGGTTATGCCGCAGGATACGCCGATGACGCCGAATGACACCGATGGGATACCGCGACTCCGACTCAGTTTGCTCCTGTGGCTGGCCGGCATGCTCGGCGTGGTCGTCAACACGGTCACGGTGCTGCCACAACTGCTGGGTGAAGTGACCCTCCCTGCACCCCTGTGGGTGATTTCACTGGCGAGCCTCGCGCAGAGCGCGCTCCTCGTCGCGCTTGCCGTGTGGACGGGCGTTGCGCTCGCGCCGAAGGTTGGCCTCCGCGCGCCCGCGTTTGCGGCTGCGGCGACTGCCCGGTCGATCGCATCAGCCCTTCGGCCGCAGTTGCTCCCCGGCCTCGTCGTCGGCGCGTTGGGGGGAGCTGGGCTCTTCGCAATCGGCGGTTACGCCGCACCTGCGGCCCTCGCGGAGGTTCAGCAGCCGTTTACCGTACCGATTCTCGCCCGCGTGCTCTATGGCGGCGTCACGGAGGAATTGCTTCTGCGGTGGGGGCTGATGACGGCGCTGGTTTGGTTGGCGTGGCGACTGCTGCAACGTCGGAGGGGTGCCCCGCGGGCAGTCTACATCTGGCTCGCCATCGTCGTGAGCGCGTTGCTGTTCGGCGCGGGTCATTTGCCGGCGGCGGCAGTGCTGGTCGGGGAGCTGACGGGCGACGTCGTGCTGTTCGTCGTCGGTGTGAACAGCGCCTTCGGAGTTCTGTTCGGTTACCTGTTCTGGCGATACGGCCTGGAAGCGGCGATGATCGCTCATATGACTGCGCACGTAGTGAGCTATCTCGCAGGCCTGTTCTGAGGCGGGAGCGGCATAACAAAACGCTGAAGCGGACCGCAACCGGTTTTGGTGTGGGGACCCCGGCGGCGGCGGCTTAGCTCAAGTGTTGGACGTCACACGCGGAAAGGTCGACGGTCTCATGGAACTCTCTCTCAACTCAGCGAAGGCAGCGCTTCGCTCCCAGCCGTTCAGCGTCTTGCTGAACGCCGACATTGCTTCGTTTGAGTCAGGATGCGTGGAACTGAGGCTTCCCATCACTGCTCAGGTCAAGCAGCAGCATGGCTTCGTCCACGGAGGGGTGGTTTCATACGGTGCCGGCAACGCACTAACCTTCGCAGGCGCTACCGCACTCGGTCCAGCAGTCGTAACCTCGGAGTTCAAGATCAACTATCTCCGTCCAGCCAAAGTGACGCCTAACCCCTTGGGTCCACGTTTTCCGCGAACTGCTGCTCATGAAGGTGAGCGTATAGCCCTCCTTCGGCCAGCAGTTCCCGGTGAGTCCCCTCCTGGACCACCCGGCCTTCATCCATCACGTAGATGCGGTCGGCGTGGCGGACGGTGGACAGGCGGTGGGCAACGATGAAAGTCGTCCGACCCTCCATCAGCCGGGTGAGGGCCTCCTGGATCAGCAGTTCCGTGGCCGCATCGATGCTGGAGGTGGCCTCGTCCAGCAGCAAGATGGCCGGGTCGGCCAGGAGGGCGCGGGCGAAGGCGACGAGTTGGCGCTGGCCGACGGAGAGACGACCGCCCCGCTCGTGGACCTCGGTCGCATAGCCGTCGGGCAATTGCTCAATGAAGGGATGGGCGCCCACGGCCTGAGCGGCTGCTTTCACCTCGAGGTCAGTGGCCCCCGGGCGCCCGTAGCGGATGTTGTCGGCGATGGTGCCCGAGAAGATGAAGTTGTCCTGCAGCACGACTCCGAGTTGCCGGCGCAACGAGTGCAGGGTGACTTGAGTCGTGTCCCGGCCGTCGATGCGGATGACTCCCTCCGCCGGCTCGTAGAACCGGGCGAGCAGGGCCAGGATGGTCGTCTTGCCCGCTCCGGTAGGTCCGACGATGGCTATTCGCTCGCCCGCCTGCGCCTGAAGGTAGATGTCATGCAGCACGGGCTGACCGTCGTGGTAGGCGAAGCCCACCCCCTCGAAGTCGACTTTGCCCCGAATCGCGGGGAGGTCGGCGGCGCCGGGTCGGTCGGCCACGCCCGGGCGGGCATCCAGGACCTCGAAGATCTTCTCGGCCGCGGCGGTCGCCGCCTGAAGCTGGTTGTACACGGCGCTGAGGTCCCGGATCGGCTGGTAGAAGCGGGTGACATAGGTGAGGAACATGGTCAGCACGCCGAGGGTGAGGGTGCCGCGGATGACGGCGGGGCCTCCATACCAGATCACCAGCGCCATCCCCAGCGCACCCACGCCTTCTACCATCGGCACGAATACGGCGAAGAGCGAGGCGGCTTGCAGGTTAGCCCGGAGGTTGTCCCGGTTGGTGCGGAGGAACTGCTCCTGATTGACTTCCTCCCGGCCGAACGACTGCGTGACCCGGACCCCGGAGATGCTTTCCTGGAGATTGGCGTTGATCATGGCGATCTTGGCCCGCACTTCCCGGTAGGCGCCGAGGACCCGGTTGCGGAAGCCGGTGGCTAACAGTACCACCAGGGGAAGGGTGGCCAGGGAGACCAGGGCCAGGCGGGTGTCGAGGGCTAGCATGAGGGCGATGATCCCGGCGAGGAGCAGGAAGTCGGCGATGACATGGATTACACCCATCACGATCAGTTCCTCGATCGCGCCCACGTCCGCCGTCAGCCGGGAGATGATGACCCCGGCGGGCCGGCCGTCGAAGAAGCGGAAATCCTGCTTCTGAATGTGGGCGAACATATCCCCGCGTATCTGGTAAATGGCTTTCTGGCCCACCACCGCCATCAAGTAGGTCTGATAGAAACTGCCGAGCCAGGCGATAGCGAAAGTGGCGAGGTAAACCGCAGCCAGGGTCCCCAGGCCGTCGGGATTTCCCGTCATAACGTGCCGGTCTATGGCCAACCCGATCAGGTAGGGGCCGGCGAGCTGCGAGGACGCAACCATGACGGTCACGAACCCGGCGGCCGCGATCTGCCAGCGGTAAGGCGCGAGGTAGGTCAGCAGCCGCCGGAGCAGGTCGGGCCGAATGGGCTTGCGCTCGCCTTCGGCTTCATGGAACATGTGGGCCAGGGTGCATCGGTCCTCTCAAGCGACCTCGTCTTGCTCCAGCTGCAGCGAGTAGATCCGCGCATACAGCCCGCCGCGGGCCAGCAGTTCCTCGTGCGTGCCCCGTTCGGCCAGCTTACCGTCCTCGAGCACCAGGATCTGGTCGGCCTCCGCCACGGTGGACAGCCGCTGGGCGATGATGAAGGCCGTGCGGCCCCGCAGCAACTCGCGGAGGGCGAGCCGGATCTGCCGCTCGGTCTCCACGTCGACGCTGGAGGTGGAGTCGTCCAGGATCAGGATGCGGGGGTCCATGAGCAGCGCGCGGGCGATGGCAACCCGTTGCCGCTGACCTCCGGAGAGCCCCACCCCTCGCTCCCCGACCACCGTCTCATAACCCTCGGGCAGGCTGGCGATGAAATCGTGAATCCGGGCGGCCCTGGCTGCCGCCACGACCTCCGCCATCTCGGCCTCGGGCCGGCCGAACGCGATGTTCTCCCGGAGGGAGGCCGAGAAGAGGAAAGTGTCCTGGAGCACCATGCCGATTTGCCGCCTCAGGCTGTCCAGGGTGAGGTCGCGGATGTCGACGCCGTCCACCAGTACCCGACCGCCATCCGGGTCATAGAACCGGGGTACCAGATTGGCGATGGTCGTCTTGCCGGAACCGGTGGCGCCGATGAGGGCGAAACA
>DBEG01000059.1 GCA_002293965.1 Actinobacteria bacterium UBA912
GAAACGGAAAGGTCGGGCAGGGCGTCAATCTCCACCTCGGCGGGTTGCCCGACCGCGAGCGTGGGCAGATCAACTTCGTTCACCGCAAGCTTGAGCCCCAGCGCGCCCTGTCCAACGAGTGTCATCGGGACCGATGAGCCCGTCCCCGATGTTGCGCCCCCCGTGCCCGCCGTCTCGCTCGAAGCGCTCGTGACCGACGAGGTGCCGCTGCCGTTGATCGAGTCGCCCTCCTCGATTGCGATCGACCAGACGATGCCCGCTGCAGGCGCTGTGACTGCGAGGTCGTTTTTGGCCTCAACCGCTTCGTCATATGAGCGCTTGGCGCTGGTACGCGAGGCTTTCGCCGTGGTGAGTCCCGCTTCGGCCACTGTGACGTCGGTTGTGGCCGCCGAGATGTCGGCGTCGGTTACGGTCGCCGTCTGGCTTGTGGCGGTTTGCGTCGCGGGTTGGCTAGACGCGAGGGTCGCTTGTTGCTGTTCGCGGCGCTCTCTTAGATCAGCAAGCGCCGAGCGAGCGCGAGAGAGGGCCGCTTCTGCCCGTGCGACGCCCTCTTGGGCCTGACGGTAGGTCACAAGCGCCCTCTCGGCTGTCGCATCAGCTGTCGCGGAGTCCATCGTGTAGAGCGTATCGCCTGCCGAGACCTCTTGGCCTTTCTCGACTGCTATGGAGGCGACTTTCCCAGAAGAGCTCGGCCACGCCTCTACAGGCTCGTAAAACTCAAGGTTGCCAGTACCCGAGATTGTCACTGAGATAGAGTCGCGGCGCACTTGAGCGGTCTGAAAGGTCACGATGTCGCCCGGTGGCGCGGCCGCCCGCATCACCGCCCAGACCGCTCCCGCGGTTACCAGCAGTAGCACCACGCCTATCCAGACGCGATGTCGGCGGATCATTTTCCAAAGCTTCATCGTGGTGCACTCCTTATCGTGATTTGAGGTCGCCTTTAACAGTAGCGGCCACGATGAGGAGACACGTCGTGCTGTGGGTGGCTGTTTCGCGTACACCGCAGGAAGCAAGCGGGCGGAGGGGTGCTACCTGGGGACTACGGTGCCCAAGCGGTCAGTCAGGCGCCGCCGGGAGTTACGAGTCCGCTTTCGTAGGCGATCACCACGAGCTGCGCCCTGTCACGGGCGGCGAGCTTCGTCAGGATGCGCGAGACGTGCGTCTTCGCGGTCATCGGGCTGATGAATAGTTTCTCGGCGATCTCGCCATTACTGAGCCCATGGGCGACTAGGCCCAGGATTTCGCGCTCGCGCTCGGTGAGTACATGCAGGGCCGTCGGGTTCAGGCGGGAGATGCTGGGGCGCGAGGCGAACTCACGCACGAGGCGCCGAGTGATGCTTGGGGCGATGAGCGCATCACCCTGCGCAATCACCCGAATCGCTTCGATGAGCTGATCGGGCTCTGTGTCTTTGAGCAGGAACCCACTCGCTCCTGCCCGCAGTGCCTGATAGACATAGTCGTCCGCGTCGAAAGTCGTGAGCACGAGCACACGCGGACCGTCTTCTCGCTTCTCATCGAGTATGCGCCGTGTCGCTTCGAGCCCGTCGGTACCCGGCATGCGCACGTCCATCAGCACCACGTCGGGGGAGAGTAGTGCCGTCATGGCGACGGCACTCTCGCCATCCTCGGCTTCTCCTACAACCTCCAGGCCGTCGGCCGCGTCCACGAGCACTCGGAAGCCGGCGCGCACAAGCGCCTGATCATCGGCGATAAGGACCTTGATCGTCATGAGGTTCCTCCAAGCGGGATGGTCGCAGTGACCTCGAATCCTCCATTATCGCACGGACCTGCCGCAAACGTGCCGCCAAGAGCCTCAATCCGCTCGCGCATGCCGCGGATCCCATGGCCGTCAAGAACAGCGGCGGTGCTCTGGCCGTCATCGCTGATGCGGAGTCTGAGCGCATCAGAGGCGTCTATGTGAATCTCGATGTGCCGAGGTGATGCATGGCGCACCGCGTTCGTGAGCGCCTCTTGCACGATGCGGTAGGCCGAGACTGAAGCGAATGCGGGTATGGCTTCGAGGTCGCCGTTCAACATCAGGTTGACCTGGTATCCGGCGTCTCGTATCGGGGTGACCAGACGCTCAACATCGGTGATACCCGGGGTCGGCTCCAGTCGCGCGCCACCCTCGTCAGTGCGCATCACGCCGAGCACTGAACGCACTTCGGCGAGCGCCTGCTTGCCGGTCAAGCGAATGTGGCGGATAGACTCGCTTGCTTTCTCGGGATCTCGTCTCACGAGCGTCTCAGCCGCCGCGGCTTGCACTGTGACAATCGAAAGACTGTGCGCGAGGACGTCATGCAGCTCGCGCGCTATCCGGATACGCTCTTCGCTGACGCGTCGGGATGCTTCCTCTTCGCGCGTGCGCTCGGCATCCATGGCTCGTTGCTTGAGTGCTTCGATGTACTCTCGTCGGCTACGGACGCTGTCGCCCAGGAACGCGGATGCGGACATGAGCACCACAGCGGAAACCGATTCGCGTAGCCAGCGCATATCCTGCGAAGCGGCTAGCAGCGGGATGGCGAGTACCGCGGCCAGTACGAGTGCCGCAATCCACCGGGGGCGCCTACGTGTGGCCAGCGAGGCCGTGGTATAGAGCGCGATCATAGGGCCGAGTAGCGCGAACGCGGGCGGGCGAGGTTCCAACGCATAAGCGAGGGCGAAACCGGTTGAGAGTGCGAGCGCTATTAGCGGGTTGGTGCGTCGAAGAGCGAGGGGGAGGAAACAGCCCGCGACGAGCAGGTACGTGAACGCGTCCGTGACTTGCGCCCCTATCGGCGGGGTACCAGGAGGCATGGGAGGCTTGCCTGCGAGTAACGAGTCAACGGTCCAGACTTGCAGCATGACCAGCAGCGCAAGGCCCACCGCCAGCGCGGTGTCTACCGCGAGTGGGGACGTGTTCTCGAGGCGCTGTCGAAGTAAGGCAAGCATGTAGTCATTGTAGTGCGGCGCGGCGCGTTCCGATAGCCACTTAGGGTGCATGTGCGCGTGCTACAGGGGGAGTACGAGGACCGCTGCGTACGCCAGACTTCACCAGTTTCGACACAGGGGCAAGCACGATA
>DBEG01000047.1 GCA_002293965.1 Actinobacteria bacterium UBA912
GCGAACAACATCGCGATGAGGGTCTTCGTGGTGGCCGACCCGTCGCGCACACGGGCGACCAGGTGGGCGAACACGGCGCGCAGCTCGTCGTGGCTCAACTGCTCGGTGAGTCCCCGGGTCACGCCGATCCACACGGGGCCGGCTCCCTTCGTGATCACGAAAGCGTTGAGCGCGGTGCAGTCGATGATCGCCAGCCGAGGCATGGGGATCCCTGACGCTATGACCGCATCGTGCAGCGCGGATTTCGCTGTGCGCAGCTCCCCTTTCTGGACCGGTCGCGCCAGCAGACAAGGGAGCATCTCCTTGAGTGGGCGGCGCGTAGCGGTTATGCACCACACCGCGAATGCTGGCGCGCACGCCAGCCACAAAGCGCCGGTGATGAGCGGGGCGATCGGAAGCTGGTAGACGACGAACTCGGCTAGCCAGTAACTCCGTATGAAGACCGCGACGAGGAACGCCGAGATGTACGTGCCGACGACCACCGCGATCGCGACAAGCGCGCTCGACACAACAACGTACAGCACCATATAGAGCCGCAGTATTCTGCGGTTGCGGGTCACTCGGTCCGGGAGAGCCACCGATCTCGAGCTGCCATTCCCGCCTGCGGTGCTGCTGACCACGGGCATCCCCTCAGCCCACTCCCTCGAGCGCACTGAGCGCCGCGACCGCCTGCTCCACCTCTCCGGCGTTGGTCGAGCGGATCGTGATGTGCCCCACCTTTCGGCCGGGGCGGGGCGCCTTGCCGTACAGGTGCAGATGCGCACCCGGGACCGCAAGGACCTCCTCGGCGGGTGGGATCGCTCCGACGATGTTGAGCATCGCACACGTCTCGACCGCCGAGGTCTCCCCCAGCGGCAGCCCGGCGATCGCGCGGATGTGGTTCTCGAACTGGCTGGTCCGCGCGCCTTCGATCGTCCAGTGCCCCGAGTTGTGGACCCTGGGCGCGAACTCGTTGGCGACGAGCCCGCCGCACGTGTCGAAGAGCTCCAGCGTCAGAACGCCGACGTAGTCGAGCGCGTCGAGCAGCCGCGAGATCATCTCGCCTGCCGAGGCACTCGCTGGGTCACCCGGGCGTGGGCGCGTGGAGCGCAGGATCCCGTCGCGATGCACGTTCTCGCACAGCGGGTAGATCACGGTGTGGCCGTTTGAGCCCCTTGCCGCGATCACGGAGACCTCACGCGTGAAGTCGACGAAGGCCTCGAGGATCGCGGGCACGGCCCCGATCGCATCCCAAGCGGCGGCGGCCTCGTTCTGCGAGCAGATAACCGCCTGCCCTTTGCCGTCGTAGCCCAGGCTGCGAGTCTTGAGCACCGCAGGGAGTCCCACGGCGTCAATCGCCGACGCGAGGCCGTCGATAGTGTCTACCAGGCGGAACTCGGCTGTCGGGATTCCCAGCTCGCGGAAGATCTCTTTCTCGCGGCGGCGGTCCTGCGAGACGCCTAGCGCACTTGCCGAAGGCGCGACGCGCACCCGCTCCTGGAGGCTCGCCAGGCTTGACTCGGGGACGTTCTCGAAGTCGAATGTGAGCACGTCGGCGCGCCTGGCCAGCTCACCTAGCGCATGCGCATCGTCGAAGTCGGCGCACAGATGCTCGCCGACGTCACGGGCGCAAGCGTCGGGATCAGGGTCGAGGAACACGAAGCGCGCGCCCAGGGGAAGACCGGCAAGCCCCATCATCCTGCCGAGCTGACCTCCCCCGATGACGCCGACTATCATTCGGAAGACTGACTCGGGTCGGGGTCGGCAAGCACGCTCTCGGTCTGGGCCCTGCGATACTCGGCGAGTGCCTCGGCGATCTCGGGATACTTGCCGCCCAGGATCGATGCGGACAGCAGTGCCGCGTTGATTGCGCCCGCCTTCCCTATGGCCAACGTCGCAACCGGGATGCCAGCCGGCATCTGCACGATTGAGAGCAGCGAGTCGAGGCCCTTGAGCGTCTTGGACTTCACGGGCACGCCCAACACCGGGAGCTGCGTCTTGGCCGCGACCATGCCGGGCAGGTGGGCTGCTCCGCCTGCGCCAGCGATGATGACTTCGATTCCCCTGCCGCCAGCCGCTTCGGCGTACTCGAACAGCCTGTCGGGAGTCCGGTGTGCCGAGACGACCTCGGTCTCATACCCGATGCCGAGTTCATCGAGCGTCTTGGCAGCATGACGCATCGTGTCCCAGTCGGACTTCGAACCCATGATAACGCCGACAAGGGCTACCATCGCGCTTCTCCTTGTGTGCTAGAACTTGCCAGGTCGGGATACCAGAACGTCGGACATGAACCAGATGACCGCGTAGTTCTCGAAGTACCTGTCGATCAGGTGTTTGACGACCGCCTCGGCTACTTCGGCACTGCAGATGACCTCGATGCGGATGTTCGCTGCGAAATCGTGGTGAGCGTCTCGCACTCCACGCTCGCCTTTACCGCGGGCATCGGTGATGGTGAACCCATGGACACCGAGTTTCTCCAGCTCCTTGGTGAGCCTATCCTCGACCAGAGCCTCCGTGACTATCGTGACCAACTTGCGAGTATGCGTCTCCACCTGATCAGCCTCCGTCTAAATGGTTTCTATACAATTCCTTACCCACACTTACCCACACTCAGCCACGGTTACCCGCCGCTATGCGAGCACCAGGCTTCACACACTTCATGATACCCAAAAACCCACGCCAAGTTCCCGATTTCTATTGGTCGCCGCAGCCCCCGCTGGCCGCCCGTGTCAGGCGGTCGATGACGACCTCCCACTCCATCGACGTAGGGGGTTCCTCGACTAAGATGACCTCGCACCCCGAGCCATCAAGGTCGCGCATCGTCGCGTACAGCAGTCGGCCGTAGCCCTCCGCGTCCTCGGGCATGCCCACCCACTCACCCGCCGAGGCAACCCGCGCATCCTCGGGAACCGACCGCGCAATCACACCGACCCTGCTCCCGCGTCCCAGCGCACGCTCGACGCGGGCGGAGATCTCCTCGGCAGGTACGAGACACAGCGGCGTCTCAGGCGAGTAGTGCTTCAGGTGCGAACCCGGCACCTTGACGGCTTCGGCCGACCCCGGTGCCTCCTCGGCGCTGCCGTGCCCCCCGAGCACATCCATGATGTCGGCGAGCGTGACCGATCCGACCCGCAGCACGCGCGGCGTAGCGCCCGTCAGGTCGACGATCGTCGATTCCAGCCCCACCGAGCACCATCCGCCGTCGAGGATGAAGTCCACCTCGTCGCCGAACTCGGCGGCCACATGGGCCGCGCACGTGGGACTCACTTTGCCGAATCGATTCGCCGAAGGGGCGGCTACACCCCCACCGAACTGCTCGAGCACCTGCAGGGTCGCGGGGTGATCGGGCACGCGCACTCCGATCGTGTCCTGCCCGCCGGTCACCGCATCTGTCACGCCTGGAGCGCGCTTGAGGATCATCGTGAGCGGCCCCGGCCAGTAGCGCTCGGCGAGCTTGTACGCCGAAGCGGGTATCTCGCGCGCCCACTGCGGGAGCTTGTCGATCGAGCCGATGTGCACGATCAACGGGTGGTCCGCGGGTCGCCCCTTGAGGGCGAAGACCTTGGCGACTGCCTGCGGATTCGAGGCGTCGGCACCGAGTCCGTAGACCGTCTCTGTGGGCAGCGCGACCACCCCGCCTGCTTGAAGCAAGCTTACCGCTCTGGCAACATCGTCGTTCATCTAGGTTATACTCTCATCCGCTAACGTGTCGGGGCTGTCCGGGCCACCGCCGAGATGGACTCGGCTGCAAGTTCGGAACAGTCTTTGCATTGCGAGCATGGAATATATAAGACGATATGTCCAGAAGTCGACGAAGGAGGGGCAACACCTTGACCGCAAGGACACGCATAGGGCTGCCCAGAGCGATGCTCTATCACAAATACCACGTGCTGTGGTCCACATTCTTCGAGGAGCTCGGATGTGAGACCGTCGTCAGCCCGCAGACCAATAAACGGATCGTCGTCCGAGGCGCAGCCTTGGCAGTGGACGAATCGTGCCTGTCGATGAAGATATTCCTGGGTCACGTCGAGGCTCTCAAAGGACTCGCGGACCACATTCTGGTTCCCACCATCGCCTCGGAGATCAAAGGCGAGGAAGCGTGCGTCAAGCTGATGGCCGCCTGCGACATCGCGCGGCACTCCGTCGACGACATCTCGCTCATCACCTATGTGGTCAACGAGAGACGTGCGATCCCTGAGAAGCGCGAGATGCTTCGCCTCGGGAAGATGTTCAGCAAGAACCCGTTCAAGGTCCGCGCGGCCTACAAGAAGGCGAAGCTCACCCAGTACGCTCACGACCGCGAGCTGGCTCGCGAGCAGAAATCACTGCTCAACCAGCCTTGGGATGCTCCGCGCATCCTGCTGGTCGGGCACGCCTACAACAACCACGACGAGTTCATCGGGATGCCCGTGAAGCGATACCTTGAATCGCTCGGCGCGACCGTGTTCGACTCCGAGGCCTTCGACCACGATCTCGCTCGGCAGCTGTACGCCAACATCTCGACCGATGTGAAGTGGACGTACAACAAGCAGCTCCTCGGCGCGGTGGAGTACTATCGCGACAAGGTCGATGGCATGATATTCCTCGTGACCTTCCCGTGCGGACCTGATTCGCTCATGGTCGAGCTTTGCCAGCGCAAGCTCACGGACGTCCCGATCGCCACACTGGTCCTGGACGAACTCACCGGCGAGGCCGGTCTGCGCACCCGTCTGGAAAGCCTGGTAGACATCTTGCGCATGGAAGCCGCCAACAAGCAGGGCGACGTTGCATCGAAGGAATCGGAGGCCCCCCGTGGAGCCGCGTAAAGTCACATTCCCCCACATGGGCGAATACTGGATCGGCTTCAAGGCTCTCGCTGAGCGGATGGGCTGCGAGGTCGTCGTCCCGCCGAGGATGACCGTGCAGACACTCGAACTGGGAACCCGCCACAGCCCCGAGTTCGTCTGCGTGCCCTTCAAGTACAACCTAGGCAACTTCATCGAAGCGATCGAACTCGGCGCCAACACGATCATCCAGGCCGTAGGCGGCTGCCGATTCGGCTACTACGCCGAGGTACAGGCGGCGATCCTCAAGGACCTGGGCT
This sequence comes from Actinobacteria bacterium UBA912, assembly GCA_002293965.1. Classification (GTDB taxonomy): domain Bacteria; phylum Actinomycetota; class Coriobacteriia; order Anaerosomatales; family UBA912; genus UBA912. The sequence goes on from DBEG01000047.1 coordinate 5,063, forward strand.
ACGACGTGAAGTTCATACGCCTGGACGCCGGCCGCAATCCCCTGGACATGGTCAGAGGCTTCCGAGACAAGATGGGGACCAATAAGTCTTTTCGCGATGTCAAAGACGCCTTCTTCTTCGCCGCCCGGCTCGGACTCGCCATCGACGAGATCCAGGATTTCGCACGCAAGAACCTTGGCTTCCAGGTAACCCCCGGCCAGATCGAGCGCATCGAGACGAAGTACCTGGCCAGACTCGCAGCCGCAACCAACATTCGGGAGGTCGATGCGATCCGCCAAGAGGCCAAGGCCGAACTCGGGTCCGTGGCGCTGGATCGCCCCGAGAACCCGCTGCGTGTAGCCATCCTCGGCGAGCTGTATCTTGTGCTGGAGCCGTTCTCCAACTACGACATCGGTCGCCAACTCGCGCTGCGCGGCATCGAGGTACACCAGCCGCTGACGATCACCGAGATGATCAACCACTCGATCAAGGGCTTCAAGCACGTCGATGAGCTCATCGCCCACTCGGGCGGCTGGGTGGATCACCACCTCGGCGCGCATGGCACCGAGTCAGTGTCGCTGTCCTATACTCTTATGAAGGAAGGCTTCGACGGCGTCATCCACCTCAAGCCATTCGGATGCATGCCTGAGGTCAACGCGATGTCGGCGATGCAGAAGCTGTCACGCGAATACACCTTCCCGATACTGTTCATTAGCTATGACTCGCAGACCGCCGAGACCGGGGTCAACACCCGCATCGAAGCGTTCTGCGACATGTTGGAGATGCGCAAGAAAGGGGTCGTAAGTGCTTAAGAGCTATCTTGGGATCGATATCGGTTCGATCTCGACCAAAGGCGTCGTAGTAACCGAGGAAGGCGACATCCTCGCCAGTTCCTACCTCTGGACTGAGGGCAACCCCATAGGCGCGGTCAAGCGTCTGTTGGCGCAGCTCGAGGAAGACCTCACCGGGACCGAAGCGCGCATCGTGGCTGTAGGAACCACCGGCTCCGCCAGAGAGCTCATCGGCGCTATCCTCGACGCGCAAGCCATCAAGAACGAGATCACTGCGCATGCGATGGGAACGCTCTCGCTACACCCTGACGTGCGCACCATCTTCGAGATCGGCGGCCAGGACAGCAAGATCATCATCCTGCGCGACGGGATCCCGGTGGATTACGCCATGAACACGTTGTGCGCGGCTGGCACCGGCTCCTTCCTCTCCTCGCAGGCCAAAAGGCTGGGCATCCAGGTCGAGCAGTTCGGCGATTACGCTTTGCGTGCCGAGCGCCCCACCAAGATCGCGGGCAGATGCACCGTGTTCGCCGAGTCCGACCTGGTGCACAAGGCGCAGATGGGTTATGCGGTGGAGGACATCGTCGCCGGTCTGTGTAACGCCATCGTGAGCAACTACCTCAACAACGTAGGCAAGGGCAAGAAGATCGAGGCACCCATAGTCTTCCAGGGCGGGGTGAGCAAGAACGTGGGCGTGGTCAAAGCGTTCGCCGATGCCACCGGTCACGACATCCTGGTCGACGATTGTGGTCACCTGATGGGGGCCCTCGGGATCGCGTTGCTAGCTAAGGCCTCGGGTCTGGAGGACGACTTCGACTTCTCGATCCGCTCGATGTCGTTCAAGACGACCGGCCTTGAGTGCGGCCGCTGCCCGAACAACTGCGAGATCGTCTGCGTCCTTCGTGACGAGGAGTTCCTAGCCGGGTGGGGCAACAGGTGCGAAGTGGGTCTTGAGCAGATTATGCGTCCAGAGTAAAAATTTTACTTGAGCGAATCCCCTTCGGCGGTTATTGTCTTTTGTCAACCACCAAAGGAGGTATGCGCATGGAAGCATATAAAGTGCTGCCCGGCCCAGAGGGCTACCTGCCACCGGCAGCTGCGATGCACGGAGCCCAGATTCCCGAGACGGGCGAAGCACTCGTCGAAGGCGAATGTGTGCCCATGGAAGTCGCAGTCAAGGTGATTGCGAACCGCCTGGTCTCGGCGAAGAATCCGACATTCTTCCCTGGCCCGCTGCTTCTGTGGAAGACCACGGAGTATGCACTGGAGCGCGGCCGGCTGATCAGGGAGATCGCCGCCGAAGTCGGAGCCAAGGTCATCCCGATGCCTGACTATCGCCCCAAGTACCCGATGATCGACCCCGCAGTGGAGATCAACCCGAACCACCCCAACCTGACGATCTGGCACAACAAGATCGACGTCGGCGTGTTCATCGGCGTCCACTGTCATCAGGCGAACCTCGCGCTGAAGATCATCCGCGGGGGAACCGACTGTTACACGATGGCACTGTGCGCCGAGGATGGCCACGAAGAGGCCAACGCCTCGCTTCGGGATGCCAACAACGATGCTCTGAAGATGGTCCTTGCTGCTGTCAAGGAAGCGAAGAGCAAGGGAGGAGCTGCCGATGTCTAGGCCCAAGCCGGAGCTGAAAGAGGTCTCGACCTCCTATATGCTGTTCGAAGCCGAGCGCGAGGAGCGTTTCATCACTGGTAGCGAGGCTGTTCGCGAGGCGATCAGGAGGGCCAACATCGATATGGCCATCTCCTACCCGATCACCCCGCAAAGCGAGAGCATGCACCTTGTCGGCGATCTTTACGCCGAAGGTTACGTGAAAGAGTACTTCCGCGGCGAGAACGAGTTCGCCGTCATGTCCCAGGTCGCCGGCGCTGCAATGGCGGGCGTCAGAACCTTCACCGCCACCTGCGGACCGGGCACTCTGCGTGCGTTCGAGAACTTCCCCACGTGGGTCGGATCTCGCCTTCCGGTAGTCATGGCCTTCATGACCCGAGGCATCAACGCACCGCTGACCATCCAGCCAGACACCCTGGAGATGGCGTTCATGCTCGACACCGGCATGATAATGCTACATGCCGAGAACGCCCAGGAGCTCTACGACATGCTGCTTATGAGCTTCGACGTCGCCGAGCAGACCACCGTGCACATCCCGATCGGAGTGTTCGTCGACGGATTCTTCGTCACCCACACCAGCCAGAAGGTCAACGTGGTTTGCGAGGACGTCAAGCTCGGCGGTTACAACCCTGGTCTCTCGCCTGTGCCTCACATCGACATGGAGACCCCTCCGTTCAGGCTCATGCGCGATCCGTTCGTCATGAAGAGCAACTTCATCAGCTACGCGGCTCACGCAAGCTGGCAGCAGGAGACCATGTCGGCAGCGTTCCGCGCCAAGAAGCACCTCAAGAAGTACCTGGGTAGCTTCATCGAGCAGGAGAACCCCGACGCCCCCATCCAGATCGTGGCTTCGGGTACGGCCGTGGCCCAGTCCCGTGAGGCCATCACGCTGCTCAAGGAAGAGGGCATCGAGGCCGGACTGGTCAAGATCAAGACCATCCGCCCGTTCCCGACAGAGGAGATCCGCGCCGCGCTCGCCAACGCCGAGACGATCGTGGTTCCAGAGTTCAACCGTGTCGGATGGCTGGCCCGCGAGATCGCATCTGTCATCCCCAACAACGACCGGATGGTTCTTGGCCCCAGGGTCTACGGTGGAATGACGATGCCCCCGGACGTGATCGCCCAGGTAGTCAAGACCAAAGACTTCGTTGGGGTCTAAGGAATCGCTCGCAGGTCTATTGAGGAGGCTCAGATGTCCCTGGATATAACTAAGATCAACCCGCACTTCGAAGATGTTATGCCTTCGGAGTACAAGGACCTGGTCGCAAACGGTCCTTTCGGCAATCCGAAGGGAGTTGGTGACCTCGGTAGCTTCAAGGAGCTCATCGAGGAGCATCCGCTTTGCGCAGGATGTAATCTCGCGCTGGCACTCAGGCTCGTGATCGGCTCGCTGCCCAAGCCCGAGGATTCGATCATCGTCGGATCGACCGGCTGCAACAGCCTGGCCTACACGCAGCTCGCGTTGCACAACGTGCACTCGCTCTTCGGCAATCAGAACGCTGTGGCGACCGGC
>DBEG01000051.1 GCA_002293965.1 Actinobacteria bacterium UBA912
GAGATGACGATCACGACGCCTAATACGCTCCAGACGGTCGACTTCGGAAATGTCGAGCCCGGCACTACCACGACACGGAGCGTCAGCATTGAAATCAAATCCAACCGTCAGCACACGCTTACTAGGGTAATCAGTGGCACAGGTGTCACTCCGCTGGGCTTTAGCACCAGCTTGCCCAACTCAGGGGTCTTGCCAAGAACCGCCAGCACCACCCACAATGACATCTACACGATTGCCGTGCCTTGGACCACCGAGCCAGGCCCTTACAACGCATCCGTAGCCTACACCGTAACCCAGCAGTAACCTATCACCTTCAACATTAGAGCCCCTCGGGCAACGAGGGGCTCTAATCATCTCCAGTAACTCCCGCATCACTCTCGAGCTTCTCCCCCGCCTTCTTCCATTCGTCGGCGGCGGGCCTCGGTGCGTGGATCGGACTTCTTCAGTCGACGGGCCCCTGTAAGGTGCCACACAATCCTGCCCAGCAGTATTGATACCACGGCTCCTGGCGCAATCAGTGCCCACCACGGGATCATCCACACTACACGGGATTCGACCACGGGCTCAGCTTGCTCAATGATGTTGCCTTCCTCGTCGACCTCGTATACCTCGGCTTGTAGGGTATGTGGTCCGATTGGCAGGCCATCGGCAAGTACGCGTCCTTCAAGCCGCCTATTGCTGCCAGCGAAGACCAGTGACCCCAGCAGCGGCTCCTCTCGGGCGACTTCACGCTCGTTGCGGTCGAACAACACGGAGGCCACACTGACCCGCTGATCGAGGTTCCCGGTGTTCCGTAGCGTCATGTCGAAGGGCACCTCGTTGCCGAACACCACAGCAGGCACCACCAGCGGCCGCACGCTCATCCTCTTGACGTGTTCGCCGGAGACCCGCATCTGTATCCGGCTACCTACTCGTCCCCTGACTTGCGTGACCGCCCCTTCGGCGCCCTCGGCCAGGTCGAACATCTCGAAGAAGAGGACGACGTTGTGGTCCCCGGGAGCTACACCCATAGGCGGCTGGAAGGCGAACTCCACCGGGATGCGCTCGCCCGGCTCCATCTCCAGGTATGGGGTGTTCCCGATAGCTTTTGCGTCTGCGGGCATGCTCAGCCTGACCCAGGCGGTTGGGCGAGCCGCGAAGTCCGGATCATCACGATTGGGAGTCACGTAAGTGACCTCCCCCTCTTCATCGATGACCTGATAGGCCGTGTAAACCATCACCCTGATCGGTTCTTCGCTGGGATTGATGACGGTGACTTCGCCAGTCATCTCCTGCCCGGGATCCACATCGAAGGCGAACGATCCCGCCGAGATAGCTATGGTGCGAGGCTGAGCCGGAACCGCGGGTGTCGCCAAAGGCCCAAGCAGCGCCACCACTACCAGAACGCTAATCGGCAGAAAACGCATGTACCGGGGGCTCACTAGATCCCGACCGCCTCTCGAAAAGCGCGCGCCTGTCTGCGCGCAACGGGGATACGGCTTTCATCGCGATCAGAAACCACGACCACGAAGGAGCCGTCTTCTCTGACTATCTCCTTAATTTTGTCGAGGCTGACCATGAACGAACGATGTATACGCACGAAATTGTCCTTCACAAGTCGCTCTTCCAATTCACCCAGCGTCATGTCCACCAGGTACTGGTTCTCGAAAGTGTGTGCGTACGTCGACTTATTCCGCGCCGACATAAGGACGACATCGTCGATTGAGAGCAGCACCGTCTTCCCGCCCTTTCGCACTGCGAGCTTCCGGAACTCACTTTCTCCAGCCCTGGGTCCTGCCATTGCCACCTGTCGGCTGTTTCTGGCCAGGGACTCGACGCGTGCGGCAAGCTCGGCGACGCTGAAAGGCTTGGTGACGTACTGCTGAACGCCTTGCTTGAAAGCGAGAATCTTTGCGAGATCCTGCGTCTTGGCGCTCAGCATGATCACTGGGATGCTAGCGGTCGCTGGATTGTTGCGAATCTCCATCAAGGCCATCCAGCCATCGACCCGAGGCATCATGATGTCGAGTATCACGACATCGATCCGCTCGCGCGCCAGCACCTCGATGCCTTCGCCGCCGTCGCCGGCGCTGTACACGACCATATTCTCGATCTCAAGGCCCATCTTGATCATCTCGACGATGAGTTTATCATCATCAATCACCAGGACATGGATCGGGTCGTTCGTCATGGTCTCACCGCCTGAGTCGCCGCGCATACGAAAAATCAACCGTTCATCTTCGCATTATGCCACTGAGTATACTCTATCGCGAAATCCCGCGATGTGAGCCAGAAGCTGCTAGGGGCGCGCTCTCATCCACTCGTCCATCGCTATGGCAGCGGTCTTGCCGGCCCCCATCGCTAGGATTACGGTGGCTGCACCGGTCACGATGTCGCCCGCCGCATAGACGCCCGGCTTGCTGGTCGCACCGTTCTCATCGGCGATTATGTAGCCCCACTTCGAGAGCTCGAGGTCGGGGGCGGCGGTTGAAAGCAGTGGGTTCGCACGGGTGCCCACGGCCATGATCACGGTGTCGCACTCGATCGTGAACTCCGAGCCAAGCACGCAGACCGGGGCCCGTCGGCCGCTCGCATCCGGTTCGCCGAGCTCCATGCGCGTGGCGACGATGCCGGTCACGAACCCGTCGCGCCCGACGATCTCACTGGGCGAGCAGAGCATCTTGAACTCGATGCCTTCCTCGCGCGCGTGGTGGACCTCCTCGTGCCTGGCGGGCATCTCGTCTTGGGTGCGACGATAGACGAGGAAGACCTCCTCGGCACCTAGACGCAGTGCCGTGCGAGCCGCGTCCATCGCGACGTTGCCGCCACCGACGACCGCGACCTTCCGGCCGCGCCATACGGGCGTGTCGGCCTTCGGGAATTCGTATGCGGACATGAGGTTGACCCTGGTCAGGAACTCATTCGCCGAGAAGACGCCGTTGAGGTTCTCGCCCGGGATGCCCATGAAGACCGGCAGACCCGCTCCGGAGCCGATGAACACCGAGTCGAAGCCGTCCTCGCCAAGCAGCTCGTCGACGGTGACGCTTGCGCCCACCACGATGCCGCACTCGATCTTGACGCCCATCTGGCGCAGCGAGTCGATCTCCGCCTCAACGATGTGCTTGGGCAGGCGGAACTCGGGGATGCCGTAGGTCAGGACGCCGCCGGGGGCGTGTAGCGACTCGAAGACCGTGACCTCGTGGCCGAGGCGCGCAAGCTCGCCTGCGCACGCCAAGCCTGCCGGGCCCGAGCCCACGATCGCGCAGCGTAGGCCGCTGGGATCGCCAGCCTGGGGTACACAGCGATGGTCGAGCTGGCAGGCCAGGTCCCAATCGCCAAGCCACCGCTCGAGACGACCGATCGCGACGGGTTCGGACTTGCGCGCCAGGACGCACACGATCTCGCACTGCTCCTCCTGCGGACATACACGCCCACAAACTGCCGGCAGAGCGTTACGCTCCTTGAGCGCGGCGACACCAGCAGCGTAGTCACCCTCGATTATCTTGCCGATGAACTCCTTGATGTCGATGCCGACGGGGCACCCTGCGATGCACGGTGCA
>DBEG01000036.1 GCA_002293965.1 Actinobacteria bacterium UBA912
GACACCAACTAGCTTATCAGATAACCAAACGAGCCCTGGATGAGGTTCTTGGGGAGGGAGTATGGGAAAGCTACAAGCCCATTCTGCCTGACGGTTCACGGGGCAAGACTTGGGTGCGTGCCACCGGGCGCACCACAGTAGCTGGCGCCTGAATTAGGTGCTCATGTGTTAGTGACATACAGTGCCACCCACACGTCCCGCTATGCTACCCTCTGCGATAGACGGTTCCCCGACGCAAGGAGTCGCTCATGCCTCAGTACGCAGTCATAGTCTACTCGCCGGCACCCGCAGACCCGATGGCACTCGCCCCCGAATACCTCGAGCGGATCGACGGCTACGCTGCGCTCGCCAAGGAGCTGGGCGGCAAGGTGTTGGGAGGCTCGTACTTCTCGGCGGAGCGGGGGTTCGCCTTCGAGCCGAGCACCTCGGCGAAGTCGATCAGCGGCGAGACGGTGAGCAGCGGACCGCTTGTCGAGTCTGATTTGGTGGTGGCGGCGCTTTTCGTGCTCTCGGCGCGCGACATCGACACTGCGGTGCGCATTGCGCAGCAACATCCCGCTGTCCGCGACGGAGGCGTCGAGGTTCGGCCGCTGTACAGCGCACCAGGCAAGTAGGTCCTGACAGCAGCGAAATGCGGGCCTAACCGCACAGAGACAACTCTATTGTCGCCGCATCGGGCTTTCGGTATACTAAGCGGCTATATACCTGCTTTACATCAGGGGCCAAGGGGAACGGGAGTCGCGATGAACGACTATCTACTACTACTGCTTGGAGTTTTGTGCGCGGGCGTCGGCGGCGAGCTTTTCGTTCGAGGGGCAGTGGGTATCGCCGAGTGGGCAAGAATCTCACCAGGCATCATTGGAGCTTCCATAGCGGCATTCGCCACATCGAGCCCGGAGTTCTTTGTTGCCATCAGTTCGGCGGGTGCAGGTATTCCAGAGATTGCACTGGGTGATGCGTTGGGCAGCAACGTCGTCAATGTCGCCCTCATCCTCGCTCTTGCGCTAGTGATTTCAGGAATCCAGGCCTCCCGGCAAAGCATCAGGCGCGATTTCACCGTGGCGCTCCTAGCTCCCATCTTCATCGCGACCCTAGCGTTCGATGGCGAGCTTTCCCGGTTCGACGGCATTGCGATACTGCTTGCGTTCTTCGTTTGGCTGTTCTTTGTGATCGCCGAGGCCCGCAAGGAGCGCAATGCAGCTGCTGAGGTCCTGGGCGAGCATCGGAACTGGCTCGCACTCGGGTCAGGCATCGTCGGACTAGCGTTCCTGATAGGTGCGGGAAACTTCATCGTGGCGAGCGCCGGGGGCATAGCCGCTGACCTCGGGTTGGACAAGTTCGTGATCTCGGCGACGATTGTGGCTCTGGGCACGGGTACCCCTGAACTCGCAACAGTGATTATCTCGAAGCTCCGCGGGCACGACGAAGTTGGGCTCGGAACCATACTGGGCAGCAACATCTTCAACGGCCTTTGGATTGTAGGTATCGCCGCGATCATGCACCCGATCACCTTCGGGATGGGGGGATTGGCCGTGGTGTTAGCGTTCGGATTCGCGGTGGTGGCGCTCAGCTACCCGGCGCGCGGCGGTTTCATCGGCAGGAAACGCGGAATCCTTCTGATGGCGACTTACGTTGTCTACCTGGTCGCCATCGTGCAGATGGGCCCGTCCTGATCCGCATTACCGATCGAGTAGCGTCTTCATCTGCTTGTAGATGAAGCCAGCCGCCCATTCGGGCATGACCCTGGAAAGCCAGTCCATGGTCTTGGCATCTGGCCCGACCGTCACGCGATAGGCATCCCGCTCCATGGCGTCGATGATCGTCTTTGCTGCGACTGCGGGCGAAGTCATCTTGAACTTGCGCTCCTGCTGACTCGGGCCTGCCGAGGCGGGGGGCGCGACCCCGGAGTTCGTTGAGATGTTCGTCTCGATGGCTCCCGGGAACACGACTGTCACGCTCACTTTGGTCTCGGTGAGTTCCGAGTGGAGCCCCTCGGTCAGCAGCTTCACGGCTGCCTTGGAAGCGCCGTAGACGGTCTGTCCGGGGACCGGCAGGAATCCGCCCATGCTCGAAAGGTTCACGATATGCGCCGCAGGGCGTTCGAGCAGATGCGGAAGGAAAGCCTTTGTCATGTACATCGTGCCCCAGAAGTTCACGTCGATGACGCGCTCCATGGCGCAGTACTCGAGTTTATCGAGCTTCACGAATGGCTGGATGATGCCAGCGCAGTTGATGAGGCCGTCTACCTGGCCGTGTGCTTCGATGACTGCCGAAGGGAGCGATTCGACCGCCTCGCGGTCCGTGATGTCGATCGCGTGCAGGGAGAGCCTGTCTCGGTGATCGCCTGCGAGTTCAGCAGTAGCTTGCAGTGCCGCCTCGATGACATCGAGAGCCGCTACGCGAGCCCCCCTATCGAGAAGGTCGAGCACAAGTTCGCGCCCGATACCGCTTCCGCCACCAGTCACTACGATTGTCTTGCCGCCGGTTTTCATACAACGCCATCCTTCCTTGCCCCTGGTGACCCAAGTGGCCACACACTCGCATTGTAACACGGGGTTACAATCTCTTTTCACAGTGGGTCGCGCGTTGCATCCGTCCACTTCGCGCAGGCTCTCGTGATATCCTGAACACATCAATCGCACCCGATGTCGACTTTGAAGGACAGGTATCCGCAGTGCGCATCGCTCTCGCTCAGATCAACACGGTCGTGGGTGACATCACGGGCAATACCGCAAAGGTACTCGATGCTCTGAGCGGTGGGGCGCGGGCGGGGGCGGAACTGGTGGTCTTCCCTGAGCTGACGCTTACCGGATACCCGCCTGAGAACCTTCTCGGCAGGGCGCAATTCGTGATGGATAACCGCGAGGCTCTGGCCCGGGTCGCCTCGGCGTGTGAGGATGTCGCTGCGATAGTCGGCTTCGCGGATCGGGCCGAAGGGGCCTTGCGAAACGCTGCAGCGCTTTGCTACGACGGCCGGGTCCAGGCGGTCTACCACAAGCGACATCTTCCCAACTACGGCGCCTTCGATGAGAAGCGCTACTTCGAACCTGGACACGAGCTTGAGGTCGTGTCCTTCGGTGGTCTCCGCATCGCGATGACCATCTGCGAGGATGTGTGGATGCCCGACGTCGTGGCGCAAGCGGCTTGCGCAGGTGCCGACCTGGTCGTC
>DBEG01000038.1 GCA_002293965.1 Actinobacteria bacterium UBA912
GTGACTCGACCCCACTCAAGGCGCATTGCAGTCTAGCCCTTCGCCATTCGCGCGATGACTGCCGAGACGATTCCCGCCACGCCATCGATGTCTTGAATCGCGATGTGCTCGTTGATGGAGTGTGCGTCTTGCATCCCGCAGCCCATAACGAAGGTGGGCACACCTGCGGCCGCGAAGATATTGCCGTCGCTGCCGCCACCGGTCGTGAAGGTCGTTGGGTTGAATCCTGCGTCTCGGCAAGCCTCACTTACGAGTTTGAGCTCACTGGAATCCTCGGCGACTACGAATCCTTCGTACTCGAGCGACCACTCGATCTCGACGATTCCTCCGACGGCCTCGGCGGCTGTGCGCATTGCGCGATCCATGGCGGCTCTGACCTCCTCGGCTCTGCTCCTGACAAGCGACCTGCACTCGCCGGTTATCGTAGCCAGCGCGGGAATGACGTTGGTCGCGGTCCCGCCTTCGATCCTGCCGATGTTGGCGGTGGTGTGCTCATCGATGCGCCCGAGCTGCATCGCACAGACGGCCTGTGCTGCCATCTCCAAGGCCGAGCACCCCTTTTCGGGGGCGATTCCGGCATGTGCTGCGACGCCGAGGAACCGGGCCGCGAAGGTGTAGTGGGTCGGAGCCCCCACGACGATGGACCCCGGATCGCCAGCGGCGTCCAGGACCAGGCACACGTCGCCATCGAATGCGTGTGGCGGTAGCGCCTTGGCACCGGCGAGACCCGCCTCCTCGGCGGTTGTGAGGATCACCATGAGATTCGGCCTCGGGCCGGCGCTTCCGACCGTCCTGGCAACAGCGACTAGGATCGCGGTGATCCCGGCTTTGTCGTCGGCACCGAGCACGGTAGGTCCTTCAGACCGGACGACACCGTCTTCAACACTGGGGATGACGCCCGTGCACGGATCAACGCAATCCAGGTGCGCTGAGAGTATCAGCGTCGCGTCGCACTGTACGCCCGGCAAAGTCGCGATGAGGTTGCCGGTATCCGAACCCGTGATACTAGCGCTGTCATCAATCTCGACAGTGAATCCAAGCTCAGTCAGAGCCGCGGCGCACCAAGAGCAAACCTCGGCCTCGCGACGGGTCGGACTATCGATGCGCACGAGGTCGAGGAAGATATCGAGAGAGCCACCCCTCACTCGCCAACTGCCTTGCGTAGCTCACGGAAGCGCTTGGCGGCTCCCACGAAATCCCTGAAGACCGGGGCTGGTGACAGTGGACGACTCTTGAACTCGGGGTGCCCCTGGATGCCGAGGAACCACGGGTGATCGGCGAGCTCGATCATCTCGACCAAGCGGTCATCCGGAGAGATTCCACTGATGACCAACCCTTTCGCGGTCAAGGCGTCACGGTAGGCATTGTTGAACTCGTAGCGATGCCTGTGTCGCTCGTATACCAACAGCTCGTCGCCATAGGCTGCGGCCGCTTTCGACCCGGGCTTGAGCTTGCACGGATAGGTGCCGAGTCTCATGGTGCCGCCTGTATCGGTCACGCCGTGCTGATCGGGCATCAGGTCGATCACAGGGTGCTCCGTCACAGGGTCGAACTCGCTGGAGTTAGCGGCAGTGAACCCGGCCACGTTACGCGCGAACTCGGCGACGGCGACCTCCATGCCCAAACAGATGCCCAGGTAGGGCATCTCTTTCGTGCGCGCGAAGCACGCGGCGCGGATCTTGCCTTCGATGCCGCGGATCCCAAAGCCTCCGGGAACCAGTATCCCGTCGAAGTCAGCGAGCGCCGCCTCGACCTCCTCGGGGGTCAGGGATTCGGCATCGATCCAGTGTACCCGCACCTTGCTTTGATGGAAGTTCCCGGCATGATCCAGTGCCTCTGTCACTGAAAGGTATGCATCAGGCAGCGAGACGTACTTGCCCACCAACGCGATAGCGAGTTCGGAGTCGCAAGCTCTGGAGCGCTCTACGTAGCCCGTCCAGTCGGAGAGGTCGGGATCGCCACACTGAAGGCCGAGACGATCAATCACCATCTCGTCGAGCTTCTCCGCCGAAAGATTCAGGGGGACTTCATAGATACTGCTTGCGTCTAGCGCCTCGATGACGGCCTCAGGGTCCACGTCGCAGAAGAGTGCGATCTTGCGTCGGGTCGACTCATCGAGGGTGCGGTTCGACCGGCACACGATGAGATCCGGCTGGATACCGATGCTACGAAGCTGCTGCACCGAATGCTGCGTCGGCTTGGTCTTGAGCTCCTGGCTCGCATCGATCCAGGGAATGAGGGTCACATGGATGAAGCAGACGTTCGCTCTGCCCAGATCACGCCTGAACTGCCTGATGGCTTCCAGGAACGGCAGCGATTCGATATCGCCCACGGTCCCACCGACCTCGGTTATGACGACATCGGGCGCAGTATCCGCGGTGATTCTAAGGATGCGGTCCTTGATCTCATTGGTGACGTGTGGGATGACCTGCACTGTGGCTCCCAGGAAGTCCCCTCGGCGTTCACGGTCGATGATCGACTGATAGATGCGGCCAGCAGTGACGCTGCAGTCGCGTGTGAGCGACTCGTCGATGAACCGCTCGTAGTGGCCAAGATCAAGATCGGTCTCGCCGCCATCGTCGGTGACGAAGACCTCGCCGTGCTGGAAGGGACTCATGGTCCCGGGATCGACGTTGAGGTAGGGATCGAATTTCTGGATCGTGACCTTGAGCCCCCTCGACTTGAGTAGTCGCCCCAGAGAGGCTGCGGTGATCCCCTTCCCGAGAGAAGAGACGACTCCGCCCGTCACGAAAACATGCTTTGCCATGGGTTCCTCTCTGCCTTGTGTGGATGTGGATTCTATAGACTTACTATACCGCTAATGGGTGTCATTTTCGTCCCCAGGAATCAACTCGTGACAAAATCGCATTCCCTTCAATCAATCTGGTGTACGAGACCTTCTCGGAGAGTGCGTTGGCGGCGGTAAGCATGAGCGCGGCGACCCCCAACATCGGCAACGAAAGGCCCGCCGCCAACAGAAAACCAACCAGCGCACCTGCGGCATTCGCGCCGGCATCGCCGAGCATGCCTTCCTCGCCCAGGTCGTACCGGGCCACGGCTACTGCGGGACCGAGAAGCCAGATCGATGTCGAGACCGCCGACACAAGCGTAGCTGCGAGGCCGACACCCAACGGAAACGCTAAAGCGAACACGCCCAGACAGCTCATGAGCGTGTAGCCTTTGAGCGCTCTGCCGGGACGGAGGTCCAGCAGATTGAGGAGGTTGGCCGAAAGGGCGATCACGATGGTCGACAGCATCGCCACGCCAACGTACTCGACCCCGACAAAGTCCCTCATGTCCGCAATCGCCAAGCCGGCCAGCAGCGAGACGAAACCGATCCCCAGCGCCTTCAGCGCACCGGTGGTCAGCCTGCCTTGCGCCAGAGTTCTGAAGTGGCCCTTGAAACCCTTGGCTGAAGACGAGCCGAAGACATCATCGACCAAGCCGAAGAGAAATGCCCCCACGACCACTGCGACTGCAATCATGGCGGCCCCGGGATCCTGGCCGCCGAAGGGCACGATCACACCGTCGATTCCCGCGATGCGCTGAACGCCTGCCGCAACGGAAAGTGCGGTCGCCCAGAAGACCCACACAAGGCCCAACCCAACGAACACCTCGGCGTTTCGGTAGTTCTCGGCCTTCATGCGCGATTCGCGGAGCGCAGGCAACAGCAGGCGCATGCCGATGTGCGACGCGCCCCAGCCACCCACAAGCGCGAGTGCGAGGGCCAGCGTCATGCTCATCGCGTCCGTCACTTCTCGGCCACCGGTTCTGACTCTGGGGCAGCGACCGCCATCGCCGAACCCGAGATCATGAGTTGGAGGATCCCAAGGCCCACGTACACCGTCATCAGGGCGGGGATGACGATCCCCGAATCCTCGGTGAAGTAAGCGACTCCACCCGCGATGAGCACCGCAGCCAACGCAGCCGAGAATGCCGGGTTGCGAGCGAGGGTTTCGGAGAAGTCCCCCTGGGGGCGCCATCTCATGTATCCCAGGAAGAGCAGGACGCCCGCTAGCACGAACGACCAGTTGGTGGTCGTCAGCACTCGGATGTTGGTGGCTATCTTGCGCTCGGCAATCGTGATGAGCTCCTGAACTCCGCCGGCCTGTGCGCTTTCTACTGCTCGCCCGAGATGAGTCTGCGCTCCATCCTGTGTGCCCAGGTCGATGAAGATGAATGCACTGAGCATGAGCGCAGTGACCAGGATGATTCCGAGGACCATGCGCCAGTCCACGCGGATATTGTTCGCCAGCGCCCAGAAGATGACTGCGCCGACCAATCCCCACAGTGCAACGGCGACGTTGGCCCCGAACACCGGAGCGGCGGCGGTCAACACAGCGACGATGCCTACGGGCAGAATCACCCAGCGCTGGACGATCCCGGCGAACTTGGTGGTGCGGAACTCATCAAGGATGAGGCCCAGCCCGACCAACAAAGAGCCCATCATGATCGCAGCACCCTCGTTACCCATGCCGTAGTAGCGGGCCGCCACAAGCGGCGAGAAGTTCAATATCCCAGTGAAGGACCATGGGCCCCCCATCCACTGATCGACCAAGAGGAGCGTTGCGGTCGAAAGACATACGATCCCCAGCGGAAGGCGGGAAGACTTCCCTAGCGACATGATGGCTGCCAGCACCCAGATCGCCAGTGTGGTTCCGATGAAGTACTGCGTTGCCTCGGCCTTCGACCCAGGATAGAGTCCGAGCGCGAACATCGCCGTTGACGCTAACGGAACCGCTGCCACGAAAAGCAATCCGGGGTGCGTGACTTTCACCATCAACTGCCGAATTGCCGAAGGCCACCTTCCCATCCTGAACAGCACGTGGACACTCGTCACGAAGATCAGCATCGTGATCACGATGAACGCATTG
>DBEG01000125.1 GCA_002293965.1 Actinobacteria bacterium UBA912
GTGCCAGACGGTGTGGAGACGATCAGCTACGCGATTCCCACGGTCGACTTAGGCGGTCGTCATGTCGCCCACTTTGCGGGCTATGCGCACCACGTCGCGCTGTATCCGATCCCCGTCGGCGCGCCGGGCTTCGAGGATCTCGCGCCCTACGCGAGTGGGAAGGGAACGGCACGCTTCCCGATTGGGGAGCCGCTGCCGGAGGATTTGATTCGCAGGGTTGTGAGGTATCAGTCGGAGCGGGCGTAAATTCGACGGGGCCTAGCTGTCAGGCTTGATATGGTCCTTATATTGGCCTAAACTTAGACCATCATTGAAGCCATAATAAGGATTGGTTCATGAAACCTATTTCAATCACACGTGACATTGTGCCAGTCGCCGAGTTCAAGAGACACATCTCCAAGTGGTTCAAGGGTCTCAGGGACACGGGGCATCCCGTGATCATCACACAGAATGGTAAGCCGGCTGGAGTGTTGCTATCACCGACTGACTACGATGAGTTGGTTTATGGAAGATCCTTCCTTGATTCTGTCAGCAGGGGGATATCAGATGCCGAAACCGGAAGGACTTACAGTACTGAGGAGATCAGAGCAGTATTGGCAGCCAGAAGAAGCAAGGAATAGTGCTTCATGAGGATAGTCTGGACGCATGAGGCACTTGTCCAATTAACCGAGATCGAGGACTACATCTCGAAGGACAGCCCGAAGCGGGCAGCGGAATTCATCGATCGACTTATCGAACATACAGAAGAGGCTTTGTCCGATGAGCCGCAGATGGGCAGGACTGTACCCGAAATCGCCAATCCCGATATGCGGGAGCTGATATTCAATCACTACAGAATCGTCTACCGGGTAGGACAAGATCACGTTGAAATCCTTACCGTATTTGAAGGACACAGGTTGTTTCGGACAAGCGAAATAGACCCCTAGGCTGCCTTGTGGGGTGTCGTAGTGACAACGAACATGCGTTCGTTTACAATCGCTACAACGGCGTCATAGGGACAGTGTATGCTGATTGTTGGCCACGATGATCGTGCAGAGAGAGGCAGACTTTTGGGCCTGACTTCGATTGAAATATGTGCGGGAGGGGGAGGTCAGGCCATTGGACTTGAGGCCGCCGGATTCTCCCATTCTGCCGTCATAGAGATCGACGGCCATGCATGCAACACCCTCAGGCTGAACCGGCCGCGGTGGAATGTCATCGAGGGCGACATCAAGGAGTTCGACGCAACGGCGTTCAAGGGCGTCGACCTTCTGGCTGGCGGAGTCCCGTGTCCGCCATTCTCCAAGGCAGGCAGGCAACTTGGCGCTGATGACGAACGGGACCTTTTCCCTGAGGCGATCAGGCTGGTGGATGAGTGTCGTCCGCGAGCCGTCATGTTGGAGAATGTCCGTGGGCTACTCGACGCGGTGTTCGACGACTATCGCAACAAGGTCGAGGATCAACTGCGGCGACTCGGATACGTGCCGGGATGGCGTCTTCTGAATGCGTCAGACTACGGCGTCTCGTGATCTGATGGCCGCCGATGGGTGGAGAGGCGCGTCAGCGTGGCGCACGCGTGCAGACTCGATAGCGCCCACAATCGTAGGCGGATCCAAGAAGCACGGCGGGCCCGATCTCGGACCTACCCGCGCGAAGAGAGCTTGGGAAGCACTCGGCGTGGATGGGCGCGGCATTGCCGACATGCCACCGGCGCAGGACTTCCGGGGCATGCCTCGGCTGACTAATCGAATGGCCGCGCGGATCCAGGGCTTTCCCGATGACTGGGAGTTCGCGGGGCGGAAAACAGCAGCTTATCGCCAAATCGGCAATGCATTCCCGCCCCCTGTGGCAGAGGCGGTCGCCACACAGATAGCGGTTGCATTATCTGCTCGACGCACGTTTCAGGTCGCTTGATGTACGCACCAGCGGAGTTTGCTCAAGCGCGTGCGGATTTCCATCGGGCGCTTCTGCAATCCTGTTTGACCATCGATCCGCAAGGCAGGCCGAGCAATAGCGATAGCTCCAATCAGGCCAGTGTGGCGATTGCCAGGGGTATCGCCGACAAACTCCAGGCGGACACCGTGGTCGAGAGGGCTACAGGACAGACTTCGGGCAATCGGTTCGAGGCGGTCTGTGCGGACTTCGTCGTAGTGACCGTGCCCAGAATGCACGCTCAGAGGCGCTGAACCTTGTCCGCAATCGCAAGGGGCCGCTGCCGCACATCGTTGTTGTCACGGCCGAACCCACCCCGAGCAGACTCGCGTCGATCGTGCTTGGTACCGGGGACATGGATTGCGTCTACCACTTCGCACTGTATGAGCTTCAGGAGACCTTGCAGGAGCTGAATATGACTGACGCCGCAGACATGCTCGCGGTGATGGTGAACGGCGATCGCCTCAAAGACATCTCGGACCTGCCGCTGGACCTCGCAGTGTAGGGCGTTGGCGGCAATCCCGAACCCCGCCCCGCGGCCGGGCGTCCAACTAGTGCACGCCCCGATCGACCCGAAGGAGCGCATCATGAAGCATCTACGCATGACGATAGCGGCACTGCTGCTGGTAGCGGTCTCCGTGGTGGCCCTAGGCTGCGCGAGCGGTGATCCTCTGCGCGGGACAGAGTGGCGGCTGACCGAATGGACGGGAAGCTCGCTCGACCCCGATGACTTCAACATCACGGCCAGGTTCGACGATGGCGAGATCTCGGGATCGAGCGGGGTCAACACCTACAGCGGGCCTGTGACGGTGGGCGCAGACGGCAGCTTCTCGGCGGGACCG
>DBEG01000099.1 GCA_002293965.1 Actinobacteria bacterium UBA912
GGCGGCACCCTTCCGAAGCTGGTCGGCGACGACCCACATCGCAATCGAGTTCGGAGCAGATGCATCGACGCGCAGTCGGCCGATGTACACATCGTCGCTGCCCATCAGCATCGCCGGCATCGGATACTCGAGGCTCGCCGGGTCATCCAGCAGGCACACGCCGGGTGCCTCGGCAAGAGCGCTTCGCACGTCGGCAAGGGAGATCCCACTTTCGAATTCAACGCTGATGGACTCGCTGTGACACCGCAGGACGGGAACCCGCACGCAGGTCGCGCTCACTTGCAGGTGCGGTGCATGCATGATCTTCTGTGTCTCGACGACCATCTTCCACTCTTCCTTTGTGGAGCCGTCCTCAAGGAAGACGTCTATCTGCGGGATGCAGTTGAAAGCGATCCTATGCGAGAACTCCGAGACCGTCAGTTCTTCTCCGTCCAGGAACTGGCCTGTCTGCGCGTAAAGCTCATCCATCGCGGCCTGACCAGCACCACTGGCAGCCTGATATGTCGAAACGACCACGCGCTTGATACCAGCCAGTCGGGTCAGCGGAGCTAGTGCCACGACCATCTGGATGGTCGAACAGTTGGGATTCGCGATCACCCCGCTGTGCAGAGCGATGTCCTCGGGGTTCACCTCCGGCACCACCAGCGGCACGTCAGCCTCCATGCGAAACGCCGAGGAATTATCGATCATCACCGCACCGGCACCTGTCACCGCCTGCCGAAACTCCTTGCTGACCGAGGCTCCAGCGCTGAAGAGCGCGATGTCGACACCCTCAAAGCTCTCCGGAGTCATCTCCCCGACGGTAAGCGTCGTCTCGCCGAAGGACAGCACTCGGCCTGCCGACCGCGCAGAGGCGAGAGCCCTGACTTCGGCAGCCGGAAAGTTTCGCTGCGCCAGGATGTCGAGGATCTCTATGCCCACGGCGCCTGTTGCGCCGGCGACAGCGACCACCGGCGAAGGTGGCATCCTGCGGTCCCAGGTCATGTCAGACTCCCCTGTCATGGGCGGAGCTTGTCTCGGCAGTTACCTGGCCTTTCGCGAGTCCGAACGAGTCGTGCAGCGCTCTGACTGCGACTTCCGTCTGCTCTTCGGCGATCACGCACGATATCCGGATCGACGACGTCGAGATCATGTCGATGTTGACCTTCGCATCGGCCAGCGCGCCGAACATCTGAGCCGCCACTCCAGGGTGCGTCTTCATACCAGCACCCACCAGGGATATCTTCGCTATCGACTCATCCACGTTCCATGATGGTGCCCCAAGGGCATTTGCGATCCGCTCTGTGCTGCTACGCGCCTTGGGCAGATCGTCCTTGGGCACCGTGAAAGAGATGTCCGTCGTGCCTTGCTCCGACACGTTCTGGATGATCATATCGACGTTGACGCCGGCCTCGGCCAGTGCCCCGAACACCGTAGCCGCGACTCCCGGGGTATCCGGCACCGCGCGTATCGTGACCTTCGCCTCGGATGTGTCGTGCGTGACCCCCGAGATGATCGCCATCTCCATCTGGTTGTCCGCCTCCTTTACGATAGTGCCGGGCTGGTCAGTAAAGCTGCTCCTACAGTGAATTACCACCGAGTGATTGCGCGCGAATTCCACGCTGCGCAGTTGAAGAACACGGGCGCCAGACGCTGACATCTCAAGCATCTCCTCATAAGAAATGAAATCGAGCTTGCGCGCATCAGGCACGATGCGCGGGTCAGCGATGAAAACACCGTCCACGTCGGTGAATATCTCGCACAGATCAGCTCCGATTCCGGCGGCTATCGCGACGGCCGTAGTGTCTGACCCTCCACGCCCCAAAGTTGTTATCTGTCCGTCGGCGGTCGTACCCTGAAACCCGGCGACGATCACGATTTGGCCTTCTGCAAGAGCCTCCGAAATCCTATCGCCGCGAATCTCCTTGATCTTAGCCTTCGTGTGTCCGGAGTCTGTGACAATCCCGATTTGGGGGCCGGTAAACGACACCGCTTCGTGCCCCAGCGAGTGAATCGCCATAGCCAGTAGCGCTATGGTGACCTGCTCGCCAGTAGCCAACAGCATGTCCATCTCGCGCTCCTGGGGACAGTCGGTAATCTGTCGGGAGAGCGCCACGAGCTCATCGGTCACATCGCCCATCGCGGACACAACCGCAACTACATTATCGCCCTCCATCTTGCGAGAGATGAGGCGCTGGGCAACCGCCATGATACGCTCGGCCGAACCAACCGATGTACCGCCGAACTTCATAACAACAAGCGCCATCTGGCAATCTCCCTTTCAGGTCTGTCAAACTGTAACACCGGTAGCTTTTCAGCCACTCGGATTGCGCATTAGTGTAATGGCACTGCGCCGAGAAATGCCAGTTCGAGAAGTCAGCGTACCAAAAAGCCGTCTTGCTCGGCGACAAGCCTCATCCGGGTGGAGAGCCCCTTCATGGCATCCGCATGGTAGTGCTCTATAAGAGCGGCGCCCGAGGCCCGCTTCATCACGTCATCTATCACCCGCACAGCTCGGCGCATCTGCTCGATTCCATCGTCGCTGTCATCGCCCGATACCGACACTTTGCCGCTGGCTACCTTCATCGGGATATCCGAGGCTGCAAATGCCTCATTGAGCTGCACCTCGACCTTCAGAGACAATCTGGGTCCGGCGAGGCGGATAAAGCTATCCAGTAGGCCCTCGATATACACAACAAACGTCGCCTTTAGCTCTTCCGGGGAAGTCCCATCGATCCTGAGCATAACCTCCAGCTCCGTATCCTTCTCCTCGAGCGTTTCCACAAAAGCCTCAACGACCGCAGGATCAAATTGAGTCCCGGCACAGCTGCGCAATTCGACGATTGCCTCTTCGAGTGTACGTGCGACGCGATACGGCCGACTAGAAATCATAGCCTCGAAGGAGTCCGCGACGGTCAATACCCGCGCCAGAAGCGGAATCTCCTCGCCGCGCAGCCCCGCCGGATAGCCCAGTCCATCCCAACGCTCATGGTGATGCCGCACGATTGGAGCGATCGGCCATGGGAAGCCAACTGGCTTGAGAATGTTCGCCGCTATCAATGGATGGTGGCGCATCTCGGCCATTTCGGCTTCGTCCAGAGTGCCGAGCTTCAAAAGGATGTCATCGCGGATACCTATCTTGCCAATATCGTGGAGGTAGGCGGCCATCTCGATGGCGATCTTCTGGTCTCGGGAAAGCCTCAGACGATCCGCGATTTTGATGACGTACGTAGCGACCCTGTCTGAATGCCCACGCGTGTAAGGGTCTTTGGCGTCGACCGCGATCGCCAGCGACCTGACCGTTGCCAAATACGACTCCTCGAGACTGGAGAACAGCTCGATATTGCCTATCGCGATGTTCGCATGATTCGCAATCGTCGACATCAGTCTTACGTCATCGGCGGTAAACCGCGCATCCGGTCTTGAGTGCCCAACGGTGATAGCGCCAAAAGTGCTCTCCGAGGAGACGAACGGGACACAGAGTGCCGCAAGTGCCCCGGTCAGTGAGTCCCGCCTGTCACCGGCTTCAACCTGGAGCGGATTGAATATCAACGGCCGCCCTTCTCGGATGACCCACTCCGACATGGAGGTGCGCAGCGCCTCTGCGCCGGGACGTACCCTGTCTCCGCCACGCCAAGCATGTATTTCAAGCTGGCCGGTTTGATGGTTCATCAAAGTGATGTATCCGAGATCGGCATCGAAGATCCGAAGCGCCGAGTCGAGCACGGAGTCGAGCAGTACTTCCATGTCCAGTGTGGCGCCGAGCGCTTTACTCATTTCATAGAGCGTAGCTATTTCAAGCACGCGCTTGGTAAGCGACTCACTGCGCTCCCTTAGAGAATCGGTCATGTCGTTGAAGGTTCCCGCCAGTTCAACGATCTCACTAGGACCGTCAACCTCGATCCGGGCGCTGAAGTCTCCTTCGGAGATTTGCTTCGCCCCCAGCGTGAGCACATCCAGCGGACGGGCGACACGCCCTGTAACCCAGAATCCAAGAACCGTTAGGACTACAAGCCCAACCACCGACCACAGGCCGATGAGAGCGATGGTGGCGTCACGCGCTTCCTTGCTGACTGCCTGACTGACCAGTGTCACCAGGTAGGTGTCCGGCTCCTGTCCACTCTCGTCGCGAAGGTAGATGCCCGCCGCCGTAACGGTGTATGTGCGCCCTGAAACCTCGACCGTGGCATGTCCTGGCTCGCCAACGATTCCCTTGATGGCGGTGAGAATCGACGGGTTTGGCTCCGTGAATATGTCCGAGACCGCGTCGAGATATTCGCTATCCTGAGCATGTCCCCCGCGATCTTTCACAAATGCAACAAGCTGCATATCCCTGTCGTACAGAGCCGTCGACTCCCCTGTGCTTCCAGCTATCTCTTGAAGAAGGGCGTCATCAATCACATGAACCACACGCAATTCGTAGAGCTGATGGCGTGTTGAGAGCAGGCTACTCGTGGTCAGAGCCAGCCCTCCGTCTCCTGTTTTGCGAAAAGCCGGCATCACATCGATGTACTCTCCCGACCTCGACTCATCCTGCCAGGA
>DBEG01000094.1 GCA_002293965.1 Actinobacteria bacterium UBA912
TGACCCCCAGTCCTTCTGGTGTCTGATACATCGAACCCAAGACGTTATACCCGTAATCGATCCCGATGGCAGCGAAGAGAACACGAATATCACATATTCTGACGAGCGGCATGATATGTTGAAGAACGGAGCCCCGCCGGTCTTGGAGGTAGATTTGAACGAGACTAGGCATCATTACTACTCGGGCCTTTTGGCCGATATGTACCAACTCAGCATGGCACAAGGCTACTGGACGTCGGAGACCAGGGAACTCGAAGCCAGTTTCTACCTGTCGTTCCGGAGTAACCCGTTCGGCGGGGGGTTCACCCTGGCGTGTGGACTTGAGCAGGTTTGCGATTACCTCGAGTCCCTGACCTTCTCGGAAGGGGACATCGAGTTCCTTGCAAGCCTGAACAGCGCGGTGGGCACCTCGATCTTCGGCGCGGATTTCCTTGAGCGACTCAGGGCGTTCCGGTTTTGTGCCGACATCGACGCGGTCCCTGAGGGCAGCGTGGTGTTCCCTGGCGCGCCGATCCTGAGGGTGACCGGCCCCATCGCTGATTGCCAGCTGGTCGAGAGCGCCATCCTCAATATCATCAACTTCCAGTCACTGATAGCCACGAAGGCGGCCCGGGTCTGTAACTCCGCGGGCGAGGATAGCGTCATCGAATTCGGGTTGCGGCGGGCACAAGGGCCGGACGGTGGCCTTTCTGCGAGTCGCGCGGCGTACATCGGCGGGTGTCAGGCCACCTCGAACCTGCTGGCTGCCAAGACCTTCGGAATCCCGGCGGTGGGCACTCACGGTCACAGTTGGGTGATGGCATTCGATAGCGAGATGGAGGCGTTCCGCGCATTCGCTAAAGCCATGCCAGACAACTGCACCTTTCTGGTCGACACCTACGACACGCTGCGAGGTGTCCGGCGCGCTATCGAGGTCGCCCGGGAGCTGAGGCGGCAGGGACACGAGATGGTCGGAATCCGGATAGATTCAGGCGATCTAGCCCAGCTTTCCATCGCGGCCAGGAAGCTGCTCGATGAGTCGGGCTTTCCTTCGGCGCGTATCTTTGCGAGCAACGAGCTCGATGAGCACATCATCGTCAGTCTCAAGGAGCAAGGCGCGCGCATCGACGTGTGGGGCGTGGGCACCAAGCTCGTGACTGCATATGACCAGCCGGCGATGGCCGGTGTCTACAAACTCGCTGCGGTACGGTGTCCGGGCGGGGAGTGGCAGCCGCGGATCAAGATCTCCGAGCAGACCGCCAAGGTCACCATCCCCGGCGTGCTCGGGGTCAGACGTTACTTTGAGGGCGGCAAGATGCTGGGCGACATGGTCCACGACATCCTTGCCCCATCTGCCGAGGAAGCCTGCATGATCGACCCCCTCGACGTCACGCGCCGCAGATGTTTCCCTGCTTCGGCGACTTGGATCGAGCTGCTGGAGCCTGTGATACGCCGCGGGGCCAGGGTCAGGCCCGCCGAGAAGCTTTCGGCGATCCGCGAACGGGCCGTTGGCCAGATGGCGGGTATGGACCCGTCGATGAAGCGCTTCCTGAATCCGCATGGCTACCCGGTGGGACTCGAGCAATCGGTCCACGAGCTGCGCAACGAGCTGATCATGGCGCAGCGGGGCCCATCGGCGTTCGGTCGATCGGCACGGCGATGAAAGCGGGCGGATACCCGGAAGGAAGATTCTCATGGACGCACTGATCCTGGTCGATATCCAGAACGACTTCACGCCCGGCGGAGCGCTTGCCGTGCCGCGCGGAGACGAGGTCGTTCCGGTGGCCAATGCGCTGATCCGCAGGCTAGGCGTCTTTGTGGTGGCGACGCAGGACTGGCATCCGGCCGGGCACATGAGCTTCGCGTCTTCCTATCCGAACGCCGCACCCGGCGATTCGCTCGAAACGCGCACGGGACTCCAGACGCTGTGGCCCGATCACTGCGTGCAGCAGACCCCGGGAGCATCCTTCCACTCCGGTCTGGATGTCGCCGGAATCAATCACGTCATCCGAAAGGGCGCGGATCCGACGATAGACAGTTACAGTGGCTTCTTCGACAACGACGGCAAGACGTCTACCGGGCTGGATGTGCTCCTTGCGCGACGGGGCGTGACTCGGGTGGTGCTCTCAGGTTTGGCCACCGACTACTGTGTGCTGTTCACGGCTCTGGATGCAAGGCGGCTCGGATTCGAGGTCGCCGTAATCCGCGACGCCTGCCGAGCAGTCGGACTTTCAGCCAACGATGAAGCCGATGCGTGGCGCAAGATGGAAGATGCCGGCTGCGTGATTCTAGAAGAAGTCCCTTAGGTCTTCTAGCGCTTCAGAGGCGTGCTCCAGATGCCAGTCCTCCAGCGACATGTGGAACGGAGGATGGACAGCGATGCCCATCGCGATGATCAGATCGACGACCTCGCCCAGCAAGTAGTCGCTGAAGAGCAGGGGGCGGATCAGGTCGGGGTTGACGTGGTCGGTCGTGATCGGGACCGATGTCCAGAATCGCCTGGCATCGCCGTCCTTGATGATCAGGTCGAGGACCAGGTTGCCCGCGGTCGTCAATATGACGTCGTAGTCGTCCTCGGTGCGCTTCTGGAGGTGCGCCATGCGCTTCTCAAGTCCTCCGACCTTCGCGAGCGTCGATTCATCGACAGCCATCGAGAATGGGGTAGCTGGCAGTGACCTCAGCAGCTCCCGCAGGTTGATAGCCTCTACCAGCGTGCGTTCGGGCACGCTTTTGAGTAGCAGGTCGAGAGCGATGTTCGCCTCGGCAGCGGAAGTCGAGCCCAGCAATATGCCGAACGCGTACTTCGTCTCGTCTGTATAATGTTCACGCATCAGCGAAAGGCTTCGCGGCGCGGAGATCACAGCAGGCGTCCTCCGGTCCCGGTTCTATAGGAAGCGTTTTCTAGGGTATAGCATCTATCGGCAGGCTGGCATTTGTTCTAAAGAGCCATCGTGCTTCCATGATGAGAATCACAAACCAGGGAAAGGACCTTTGAATGCGGGTTGTAGCGATCAACGGATCACCCAGGATAGGCGGCAACACATCATCGTTGGTAGAGATGGTCTTCGAACCCATGCGGGATGCTGGGATCGAGTGCGTCCAGCTGCAGATCGCTGGCAAGACGGTTCTGGGCTGTACCGCATGCGGGCAGTGTTATCGCAAGGCCGACGGTCGCTGTCACGGGCGTGACGACTACGTCAATGAGATCATCGAAGTACTTGCCGACGTTGACGGGATCATACTCGCGTCCCCGGTGTACTTCGCTGATGTCTCGGGGGACATGAAGTGCGTCATCGACCGCGTCGGCTACGTCTCG
>DBEG01000157.1 GCA_002293965.1 Actinobacteria bacterium UBA912
ACGTGCGTCTCGAGCTGGTCTCCTCGGCGGATGAGGTACACGATGGTCGCCTCGTAGGCGTCGGGGATGTCTCGGAGGATGTAGTTGTTCTCGAAGATGGTGACATCGACATGGTCTTTGGCGCCCGTGTACACGAAGTTGTTGTCGCGGAACTCCTCGGCGACCTTCGCGGTGATCAGCAGGACGCCGCCGGGTGCCAGGTGCGCGCGGGCGGTCGCGAGTGCGCGGGCGAGGTCGTCTTGCGTGGCCATGTAGTCGATCGAGTCAGGGATCGCCACGACATCGAAGGTCCTGCCCAGCGCAACGTCGCGCATATCGCCGAGCAGGTACGTGGCCTCAGGGTTGCGCTCGCGTGCGATGTCGAGCATCTCCTGCGCGATGTCGACGCCGGTGATGCGGAAGCGCTGCTTGAAGGTGACGTCGTGTGCGCCCGCCCCGCATCCCAGGTGCAGCATCTCGCCGGAGGTGAGCCCGGCGTGTTCCTCGAGCAGCTCCAGGTAGAAGCCGACTTCGTCGAGGTACTCCTCGGGCAGCGAGACGAGTCGCTCGAGCCAGGCGAGGCTGGTGTATGAGGGTGACTCATCGGCCAGCACGCAACCGGCCTTTGCCTTCTCATCCATGCAAGACCTCCTCGATCAAATTACCATATCCCTCAAAGCGGCAGGAGTTTGGTGCCCCCGAATCTACCTCCAGCGGACAGAAGTCAGGTTGACGTGCTGACTAGTCGACGAATAGACTGGCATTTGCCTGGACAAACTTACCGACAATAACCATGACAAATATTTGGACAGAATTCGGTCGTGTTGGAGACGAAACATGAGGGATTACCCGCATCTTCAGTTCCGCAAGCACTGGGTACTCAGTAACGAAGTGTTTTTTGAACTCGGCCAATGCGATGCGATCATCACCGCTATAGCCAAGATGCCGCTACGGCCGAATCACTATCGAGACCTGATGAATGTTGCCTTGTTGAAGGGCGCACAAGCAACAACCGCCATCGAGGGCAACACTTTGTCTGAGCCAGAGATTGCAAGGATCGTGAGGGGCGACAAGCTGCCCCCGAGCAAGGAGTACCAGGAAATCGAGGTTCGCAACATCCTTGATGCGATGAACGACATTCTTCAGGAAGTGGTTCATCAAGACCGAACCCAGCTCATTGATTGTGATCTCCTCTTGCGCTTCCACAAGATGGTGGGTCAGAACCTAGGTGAACATTTCGACGCCATTCCCGGCAGACTTCGAGAGGACCAACGGATCGTTGGTCCGTACCGTTGTCCCGACTACCAGGATGTTCCCGAACTGGTCGACCAGTTCTGCCAGTGGATGAGGCGCGAATTCCGGTATGAGTCCGGAAATCAAACATTCGTCGGGGCCATAGTCCAAGCCATTGTTGCTCATGTCTATATCGAGTGGATCCATCCCTTTGGGGACGGCAATGGTCGAACCGGGCGGTTGGTTGAGTTTTATGTACTGCTCAGAGCAGGATTGCCCGATATCGCATCCCACATACCTTCCAACTTCTACAACCTTACGCGAACCGAATACTATCGTCAGCTCACGGAGGCCGGCAAGACTCGGGACTTGAGTCAGTTCATCGAGTATGCAGTACGAGGCTTTCGCGATGGCCTGGCGGAGATTCTAGAGACGATCCAGTGGAGCCAGTTCACCATCGCTTGGCGTAGCTACATCCACGAGCAGATGGCTGACTCACACTATCAGAAGGAAGTCTTGAAAAGGAGGCGTCGCCTCGCGCTCGCCATGTCTTTGGATAAGACCATCGATGCTGCTCAGGCTATGACCCTCGATCCCATGATCGCACGAGAATATGCCACGCTGTCGGAACGCACGGCACTGCGCGACCTTCTAGCGCTTGAAAAATGCGGACTTGCTGTCCGAGAGAAGAATGGATTCCGTCCGAACACGGAAGCGCTCAGGATGCAAATGCCTTCGCGTCGAATTGAGAACCAGATGTCGTCGCAGGTCTAACCCTCAGCCTACGACAGCCGAGCGCCGACGAGCTTGGCGACCTCGGCCTTGTCGCAGTTGCCGCCGGTGGCATCGACCACCGCGGCGATCGCCTTGCCCATGTCGCGCTTCTCGGCGAATCCGCCTTGCGAAAGCACACGCTCGACGACCGCCTGGAGCTCGGCACCGCTGACCTGCGCGGGCAGGTATCCGGAGAGGATGTCGACCCGCTCTTGCAGGCCCTCGGTGCGCGCGGCGTCGGTCCCCGCCTTGATCGAGCCTTCCAGCGTTTCGGCGGTCTGCTTGAGCACCTTCTTGAGCGCGGCGAGCACATCCGCATCGCCGAGCGTCTCGCCGGTGTCCTTCTCGCGTGTGTCGATCTCGTTCTTCACGAGGCGAAGGATCGTCAGGCGCGTCTTGTCGCCTGAGCGCATCGCTCCTTTGATCTCCTCGGCAAGTAAGGTCTTGTCCATGTGAAGCCTCCTTCTGCTATCGGCCAACCGATGCAGCCGGGAGTCAGACCCATATACCGCATCTCTCAGGTGATCTGCTGTCTTCTGGACAAAATTATCATAGAAACGCTGACGAGCAGGATCCACCCGCCCATGACAGCCCAATGGAATAGCGCGTGGAAGTCCTCGAAGGCGGGGTTGGGGAAGACCATGACCGCGGAATACCCCGAATAGACGAAAGCCGCCGCCATCAGTTCGCCGAATGCCGAATGTGGCAACCACCATACCGGCATCGATTGCACTAGCGTGGCTTCAATGTATGGCACGGCAAACCCGCTGATGGCTCCGACCACGGGGCTTCGTAAAGCCAGAGCGATGAAGCCGCCGAGCAACCCGTAAAATGCAAGGCCGATCGAGATCACCAGTATCTGGTGCCACAACGGCGGAACAATGGGGATCCCGGTGATGAGCTCTGGGGTGATGGTCTGTCCGACGATAGCACCCCAGGCCGCCAGGCCACCCACCCATCCGAGCAATGCTCCCGCAACAGCCACAGTAGCACCGGCAAGCACTATAACAACCATCTTGTTGATGACGGTGTCAGTCCAGCCGCTATGTACAGCGCGCAATTTGGCCGTGCGCCACACGAACTCGTTGCCCACGATCAGTGCGCCCCAAGCCGCGAACAGGAGAGGAGCCAACGCCCCGAGGAACGAGAGTGCGTGATTCGGACCAGTCACAGGCTTGACGCCTTTGATCGCCTCTACGAATCCGGGGTTCGATCCTCCCTCCTGCACCATTCGCAGATACTCGTCTTCCCCTAATGAGGCAACAAGATTCACCTCGATGGTAAGAGATTCGGAAATCGCTTTCGTAGCGGTTGAGTAATGTGCATACCCCAACATCAAGATCAGGAGCAGTGAGACCACGATGGTGGCCCGCATCTTCGATATCAAGCGACCCTCGATCATGAGGGACCCAAGTATGCCAGGCACGTCGCGGCCTTTCATGCTGCACCCCCTATGGTCTCAAGGAAGGCCTCTTTCAGGCTCTTCTTCCGCACATACATCTCCTTCAAAGGCGTCTGGGCTCGTTGCAGCTTGAGTGCGGCTTGCTCCAGGTCGGCATCGGATGCACAGACTATCTCTAACAGGCTCCCCTCCTGATCCACTCTTCGGGCATCTGGAAACATGCGCTTGATTGCCTCGACGTCATCCGCCCTCACGAAGATACTCGGCGGAAACTTGCCGATCAGCTCGCCAGGTGGACCCTCGAAGGCTGTGATTCCCTCATGCAGGACGACGACCTTGCTGGCCAGCGATTCTACCAGGTCGAAATCTTGCCCCGTCAACACCACGGTCGCACCGCCTGACGCCATGCTTCTGATGCCCTGCTCCACCTGACCCCAGGCCACCGGATCCAGGCCATCCGCAGGCTCATCAAGGAACAGATGCGTCGGCTGTCGCAACATCGCCGCAGCCATCGATAACCGGTGCTTCTGCCCATACGAGTAGTGGCCGGCTTTGATCTTCAGCATTGCCGGGTCAAGCTGGAAGCTATCAAGGGTGGCTTTAGCGGCACCGTCGAACTTATTGAGACCCGCCAATGCCCTCAGGTTCTCTTTACCGGTCAGTGTCGGGTACACAGGCGGCTCATCAAACACCACCGATAGTCTGACCCCATCATGACTGACCGTCTGGTGGCCGTTATACGACACGCGGCCCGATGTCGAGCGCATGAGTCCTGTCGCAATCCTGATCCAGGTGGTCTTTCCGGCACCGTTGCGCCCCGCAATGAAAACGATGTCCGAGGGCCTAGCTTCGAAACTAAACCCTCGGAGCACCTCTTTCGACCCGAACCTGATCTTCACGTCCTGGCTGACTAGACTTGTCGACACGGGAGCCTTCCTTATAATTCGATTAATGATTGCAGTCCAGCGTGGCTTCCATCCGCCCTATGGCTTAGGGGAACCACCGAATCGCCGTAGGTGTACTGCTCCAACCATTGACCGTTGTCAAACAACGGCTCACAAGTGTTTGGCCCGCTACTGGACCCCAAGGCGTCGGTATTCCTGAACTGAATGTCACGGAGTTATTGCTTTGAGCGCTACCATTCAGCCCTCCGATGAACCAGTTCCACCGAGCACTTCTCGCACTTACCGAGTAGCCAATAGCGGTCCACGCATCGTTGAAAGCCCCGTGGGGAGCCGAAAACAGCGTCCCTCTGTGATCGATTGTCCAAATTGTATGGGCAGTATGTCTCGCCACGACCATCCTAAGGCGGTTTTGATAAGCCCTCTCGCTTCTGCCATGAATGGTCGTTGGATTCCAGCGTACCTCAGTTGAGCTCCACTCGGAATCGCGTTCACTCCTTGATGGCCCACCATCAGGGTTTCCTCCTCTCGCCCCAGCCGGTACTGCTGGAGTTGCAATGACGGCAACCATCAGCAGAAGACAAAGCAATGGAACGAATATCGTATACCTTGCCTGAATCATGGATTCCAGCCCCTCTCGCACTCTCCGCCATTCTCCACCGAATGGCCTTCGGCCCCATGTACGACGGTGCCATAATAGCAACCCCCGCAATTACTGTCCACCACTTCCCGAATTCAATGTCATGGATTCCTGAACGGGCCGTTCCCGTTGCTATCCCGAAGCCCCGGCCGCTCCCAGCATATCCCGCATGCGTTTGATGCGGATGAGCTCGGGGTCCTTGGAGTGACTCACGGTCGGCCAAGCGAAGAAGAGCGCCCCGAACACGTCTTCACGCAGGCGCGGATCCCAGACGCTTCCCGGCCGATTGTCCGCCGGGAGCACCTTCTCGAGCGCGGCAAGCATGCCACGCGGGTCCCGCGTAATCATCATAGCATCGGCATCTGCAGTTGCGGCCGTCAGCGATGCGGCCCGCTGGTAGCCCGCCAGTATGAACGCCGACGAGATCCCCAGGAACAACGTGATGACATCGTACATGAACACCAGCGGTCCGAGGAGCGACTTGAACACTCCTGCGCCGAACCGATCGTCCACATCGGGCTCCATCCCTTCCGCGAACGCATCGCCCGCCTTGCCCGCCCGCGCGGTCGCCGCGAACAACATCGCGATGAGG
>DBEG01000124.1 GCA_002293965.1 Actinobacteria bacterium UBA912
TGAAGTCCGGACTCCACTGCGACAACCTGCGGGCGATGACCTCCATCGCCTCGGGGTTGTCGTCGATGAGTAGCGCCCGCCTTTCGGCCAAAAGCGCCGCTTCGGCCGTGGTGCCACTTCCCGCGAAGAAGTCCATCACGAGATCACCAGGGTTCGAGTGGACGGCGATGATGCGATTCAGGATCCCTAGCGGCTTCTGGGTCGGATAACCCGTTCGCTCCGACCCGGTGGTCGGAACGATCGTGTGCCACCAAGTGTCCGTCGGCGTCTTCCCGCGAGCGGCCTTCTCGGCACCTACGAGCGTGGGCGCCATGTATGGGATGCGCTCCATCGCCTCGAAGTTGAAGGTGTATCGCGACGGATCGACCGCGTACCAGAGAATGTTGTCGTGCTTGGTCGGCCATTTGGATTTCGAGCGAGCGCCGTAATCGTACGCCCAGATGATCTCGTTCATGAACGATTCCCGACCAAAGATCGAGTCCATCAGCACCTTGACGTAGTGGACCTCACGGTAGTCGAGGTGGACGAAGATCGACCCATCGGTGGCGAGCAGCCGCCTAGCTTCGAGTAGCCTGGGCTCGATGAACTCCAGGTAGTCGTCGAATGCGTCGGAATACTCACGGACGCTCCGCACCGAGGTGCGATACGTCTGGCCCTGGAAGCCCTTCCGGCTCGCCGACCCATCCCGCACTGTGCGAACGCTCTTGAGGGCCTGGCGCTTGCCGGTGTTGAACGGCGGGTCGATGTAGACCAGGTTGCAGATGCCGGAGTCCAGGGTTCGCATCACCTCGAGGTTGTCACCGAAGTGCACCTCGAGGTCTCGCCTGCCGCCTGAAGACTCCAGCCCTGCTGCCCTCCTCGCCGACTACGGAGTGACTGTCGGTTCGGTAGAGCCCGGCTCTACCAGTCGCGAGAGCACGTCGCCAAGCTGGTCGATGAGCCTGCCGTACTCGGCCCAATCGCCCTCTCGCTGGCTGGCGATTGCCTGCTCGAACAAGTCACGAGCGGTACGGGCATCCGCAGCCGGGTCGGTCGGCGGGGCGCCTTCGCCCCCATCTACCACTGGAACCTGAGCCGCCTCACCGAAGGCGGCAAGCAATGCCGCTTCGAGGTCGGGTGCCATCTCCACGCTATCGCCGTAGACTACCAGCACCCGTGTGAGCTCTGGAATCGAGGCTTGCTCGGCCTGCAGGTAGAGCGGCTGGATGTAAATCACTGACTCCTCGAGCGGTATCACGAGCATGCTGCCGAAGATGACCTGGCTGCCGCGCTGGCCCCAAAGCGAGAGCTGCGGTGATATCTCCTCATCCTGGTTGATGCGCGCTCGGATCTGATCGGGGCCGAGCACGACTCGATCCTTCGGGAATCGATAGACGACAGTCGCGCCGTAGTTGTCCGGATCCGAACTCGTCGCCATCCAGCCGATCATGTTGTCCCTACCCCGCGGGGTGAAAGGCATGATCATCTTGAAGTCCTCGGACTCATCACCTGGCAAGCGACTGAGCACATAGTATGGCTGCATCGGACCCTCGGGCGTACCCTCGCCTGGGAACTCCCAGATGTCTTCCTTGTTGTAGAAGACCCGTGTGTTGGTCATGTGATAGCGCCTGAAAACCTCTGCCTGCAGGGTGAACAAATCCGCAGGGTACCTAAAGTGTTCGGCCAATCCCTCGGGGAGTTCGGACATGTCGGTGAGCAGGCCGGGCATGATCTCGCTCCATGCTGCGAGGATGGGGTCCTGCGTGTCGAATGCGTAGAGGGTCGTCGTCCCGTCGTACGCGTCGACAGTGACCTTCACCGAGTTGCGGATGTAGTTGACCCCGCCGTGGGGCTGCGAGTAAGGGAAGTGGTCGGAGTGGGTGAATCCGTCGAGCACCCAAAGAACCCTGCCCTCATGGATAACCGGATATGGATCGGAGTCCAAGATGAGCCAGGGGGCGAGTTTCTGGACCCTGGTCACGATGTCCCTATGGAAGAGGACCCTGCTGTCCGGCTCGATATACCGGCTGAACAGTATCTGGGAGTCCCCGAAACGCATCGCGAACAGCGCCCTGTTGAAGAGGTTGCCGATGTCGACGCCGCCAGTCCCTTCCCAGAAGGTCTCGGCATTCGTCTCGCCCATGGGGAAGTCGAACTCCGGAAGGCTCGTATCGACGATGACGTAGTCATCCGTAAGCTCGCCGAAGTAGATGCCCGGCCGCGTCACCGTCACCTCTATCGAGGAGCGCGGGGGGATGTCGGAGATAAAGAACTGTGGGAAGCCGCGACCATCCACCTCGTTCACGGGGCTCATGACAACGCCGAAGCCATGGGTGTACACAAGGTGTCTGTTGATCCAAGTCTGAGCCCTAGGGTCCAGCAGGTTCACGTCGAGCTCGCGCGCGGCTATCAGTACCTGTCGCTGCTTGTCATCAAGCGTGTATCGATCCACGTCAACGTCGTTGAAGGTGTAGTACTGCCGAATGATCTGCAGCTGTCTGTACGCCTGGGTCACCGTGTCCGGATCCCAGAGCCTGATGTTGTCGAGGGTGTCTTGGTTCGCGGCGATATCCTCGGCAGTCAACGCCTGGTCGGCGGGGAACTCCCTTGTCTCGATATCATCCAAGCCGAAGGCCTTGCGCGTCGCTTCGATGTTGCGTTTGATGTAGGGCTCCTCGGCAGCTAGCTCGTTGGGGTTGACCCTGAAGCGCTGGATGACCTCGGGGTAGACGCCGCCCACGAGCACCGCAGCAACCAACCATACGGCAAGCGCAAGGATCGGCAAGCGCCATCCTTGGATGCGGATGTTGATAAGGAGGGCCACGGCGGTCACTAGCGAGACCACGATGAGTATCTGGTATGCGGGTATCTGTGCATGAATGTCGGTGAATGAGGCGCCGAAAACCTGCCCTCTGTCGGAGAAGTTCAGTTCGAAGATGCGCAGATAGTAGTCGAAGGCCTTGCTCACGATGGCAAGACCGGCAAGAACCGACAGGTGTGCCTTGACCTGCGGTGCGAACCCTCGGCTGCGCGCCCAAGGTTGGATCGCGCCACCAACCAGATAGACGAACGCCGTTGCGATGACCGCAAGGATGAGGATCGATGTGAGCCAGTCAGCGACTAGACGCAGCAGCGGCAGGGTGAACACGAAGAAGCTGACATCAAGCGCGAACTGCGGGTCTACAAGGTCGAACGGCTGAGCAACCATGGCCAGTCTAACCATGTCCCAAGTTGGCGCCATCGAAATGCCCACCAGGGCACTGAGCACGATCGAGCCAATGAGGATGACCTTCTTCACCACCGGGCCGATGCGGTTACGAAACGCATTGATCGTTTCCTCGAGCTGGGGTGAGAACTGATCGGTGAAGGAGGTGAGGACCGGCCTTGCCAACTTCTTCGCCAACCGGGCATTCAGATACACGATCAGGAATGTCGCAACGCCGAATGCCGTACCAGTAAGCAATGCGCTGAGCAGACCGGTGGTGAAAACCACTCCCTGGCCCATGTCCGCAAACCACCAGTAGTCCGTGAGCATGGTGACGCCCCACGTAAGTAGCGGAAAGCCAATGAAGGCTATCGCTGCGATGATCCAACCGATGCGACTAGAAGAGGATTGTGGCGGGGAGGCGATCATCGAGGCCCTTTCCTGTTACAGATATTGGGGAAACAAGATATCAGAGATAATCTCCGACATCTATGTTGAGGTCCTGCGGATCCAAGACGGCCGTAACGGCGAGCTGGCTTTCAGCCGACAAGTCAACTGCGTGTCCTTCAATCATCGTTCCGTCTTGTTCCGTAATCACTTTGACAACCGGCTTGAGCAAATCGTTAGCGCTCGGGTGCATGACGATACCTACACGGGAATCCGACAGCCGAACGACCGACCTAGGTGGATATATACCCATGATCAAGGTGAACAGTCGGGTCAAAGTTGGATCAAGTGCAACGTTACCGCTTTCAGCCAGAACCTGCATAGACTCGACGGCGGTCCGAGCCGAACTATACGCCCGCCGCGAGGTCATCGCATCGAATGCGTCGGCGACCGCCACGATTCGGGAGGCAAGATGCTGTGGCCGACTGTTCATTACTGCTGGGTATCCATTGCCGTCATACCGCTGATGGTGCTCGTGGATGATTACCAGTGCGGCTTTGTCCAACCCAGGAATCGATGCGGCCTGGATTGCGCCTGCAACGGGATGGTTCTTGATGGTGGTCCACTCCTCGGCGGTAAGGGGACCTGGCTTGTTCAGAATATCTAAGCTGATGGACATCTTCCCAATGTCATGGAGCAGGGCCCCCGTCCCGAGTGCCACGAGGAACCTTGAATCCTGCGTGAGAGTCGATCCAAGAGCGAGAGAGAGTATTGCTACATTCGCACAATGGTAGTACGTGTACTCGTCGTAACTCTTGAGGCCCGCGAGTTCGAGCATCGCATATCTATTCGAAACCACGTTATCTACTAGAGAACGAACGGAGCCTCTGACCATGGCCCCGTTGACGGTACGATTGCGGCTAATTAAATTGTCTACTTCCCTGAGAAGCCCAATCGCATCGTCATAGGATGCTCGGGCATCTTCTGGAGTGAGCTCGGATTTTTCGATGCTTCGCAAAGCCTTGATCGTTCCGACTGCAATGTTGGTCACATCGGCCTCGGTGAACATGCGCGATAAGCCACCCGCCACAGACGCGCTGAGCGGATCCGTGGCCATGATCGAAATTCCGCGCGATAGCTCAGACATCGTTAGCCCGCGCCTGAAAACGATGCTCCCTACACCCAGCGCCATCAGATCCCTAATCAGTTGATCGAAGATGACGCTTTCTTCGGGGAGGAACTGCTGACCAAAGTGAAGCTCGCTCTCGTACAGCGCAATCTCGACATCCACGCCTTCTCGGAAGAATCGATCGAGGGCGTCGAAGAGTCCGGCCACTGTGGCCTCGCTGGCAGGATGGTCGGAAGCATAGAACAAGATCGTCTTCCGGGCACCGTAGAACTTTGCCAATAGGTCGCGCGCTCGTTGAATCTGATTGACTGAGTAGACCACAGCCTGGAGCGAAGATGTTGTCGTACCGGACGACATCGATTCGTCCCCCATAACATCAGTGTTTTGTGGCTCCGTCACTGTGCATCTCTCCTTGACTGCTGATCCAGTTCGTTGATCGCTGCAAGGGCGTCCTCGGCTGCCACCTTCAGTTCACGCATCCGCCCCGCCCCGAGCAGACTGCGGCGACCCACCAAGCCCTCGAGAAACGGCACCGCCTCTTTCGATCCGATTGCACCTAAGGCCCCGATTGCCTCGATTCGTGCCGGCATCTCGCGGTTGCCCAGTCCCTCGCCGGCAGCGACTTCTTTGAGCGCCGGCACAGCAATGGCAACGTGGGCCATCCCCAGATAGCGAGCAGCCAGTTGGACATTAGCAACATCAGGGTCGCTAAGAGCGGCAACCAGCATCTCCTCAGCGGTCTTGGTCTTCACGCCAAAGAGCGCGCGGATGGTTTCTCGTCGCACTCTGGCATCACTGTGTCGAAGCGTTTTCTCGAGGTACCCGAGTATCTCGGGTCGCCTAGTCCTGCCCAAAATATGAACGACGTTGCGCACGAAGTACCAGCGGCCGTCGCTAACGTGTCCCCCGAGGCTGTCGATCCCGAAATCAGCACGGGCCGCAATAAGATCTACCAGCGTCTTCCTGGCAGCTCGGTCCGGTTCATCTGCCAGCGCCTCCAAAAGCGGTCGGATTGCTGAGTCGCCGAGGGCGTCCAACAACCGTAGGCAGGCATCGTGTTCCGGCGTCCCATCGCCGTAAACCCGGACAGCCATCGCGATAGCTGCCATCTCTTTGATGCCGGCAAGGCGACTGAAAGCGGCACGCACCCGTGCGACTCGCTCTGCGGGAAATCCCGGGTCCGCTAGCATGTTGCCCAGAATTGAGGCCACATCTGCCGCCACCTGGTAATCGCCACGCGCGATGGTCACCTCAAGGTGATCTTCGAGCTGCGACATCATAGATGAGAATCCTTCGCCAGTACTTTCTGAGGCCACGATAAGTGCCATTGTAAAGACCACGTCGCCGTCGGTTATCCCCACAATGGCTTCTTCCTGCAGTGCAGTGACGCCGGAGTCGTCCATAAATTCACTGACTGTCATTCTAGGGGTAAGCTCCAGCAGTTCGAGAATTGAAAGTGACTCCGGATTGGCCCCTGTCTCCGATCCGCCGTCTGCAATCTTCAGCCGAGTGGGCACCGCTTCTTCAAGAATCGCCTGAGTCTCTGCTGATGAGTAGCCGGCTGTAAGCATCGCAGCTCCTGCCGACGCCAGAATATCCTCGCGAGAAGCCTGAGAAAGGTACACTATGTTGCGGATAGCTCTGGCTATCCCGGCCGCTGAGGCCGCGCGGTGATCTGACCCCTCTGCTAGCACACGAAATAGTTCGTCAACGTCCATCTGTCTGACCAGATTAGCGATTGCCTCGTCGGTTCGGACTCCAGGCAACAGCACATTGGAAAGCGCTGCGTAACGGACATCTGGACTCAACTCCATGACAGCCTCGGCCAGATTCCGGAGAGCTGAAGCACGTTCGGAATCCTTTGCGCTGTTCGCTGCCTGAGAGAACTGCTCGATTTTCAGGTTGCGCGCTGCCTCCGCCGGATCGATTCCGCGATCGGCGGTAGTTTCAATGAAGTAGCCACTGAGCACCTGTTTTTCGCCGAGGATCCGCGCGAGAATCCTCTGGTCTCGTGGTCTTCCGGCGCTCGCCGCTTGCAGAATCTCAGTCACCTGAGAGGGTGAAGGTGGCCAATCTTCTGCATCGATTTCGTCTGCGGCCTCTGTGGCCATGTCGCTCTCTACGATGAGAGTGGTGGCTTCGACAACGGTAATCGAGTGGACGCCGCCGTCCCACAACCTAGTCTCCACTCCGCCAGCGGCGAATAATTCGGAGGGCTTCGCCTTGAGGGTCTCGAGAAAAACCAGCACGTCACCAGCGGTCGCCCCGGGGTGGAATCGTATCTCTGCCACCCGGCGCTTATACAACTCCTGGGCGAAGGATTCGAACACGGGCTTGCCTTCGAAGACGACCTGCCCTTCGAATATCAGCCCTTTCTTGGTCACAATCAAATTCATGTTGGCATACTTGCCGAAGATCAAATCCAACAACTTGACGATCTCGTCGGCGTTCTCGCGAGGCACACTGCTGGAGATTGGATACAGTGCAACGGCCTTCATCGTAATCAGGAGCTGCTTTACGAATCGCTCGATGATTGCCGGAACACTAGGGCTATCCTTGGAGCCCACAGGCACCCGCCTCCTAACTCGCCGAGCATCCCGGCGAAAAGTCCAGTTGGCCCGTCGCCAGCTCATTATACTGGAGTACGACTTAACGAATGCTATCATTTCCCGCATGGCAGTCTCTCAAGGGAACATAATTCTGGCAAGCGCTTCGCCTCGCAGACGACGGTTGCTGGCGTGGCTTGGTCTGGAGTACCAAGTGATGGCTACCGATTCGCCAGAGTCTCTTGATTCTCCACTCGCCGTGGATCCGTCGGCTCTCGCTGTATCACTTGCCGAAGAGAAGCTCGCGGCAGCGAGCGTTGCAGCCGATGACAACTGCCTGTTGATGGCGTTCGACACAATCGTGGTGCGCGATGGAGAGCTTCTCGGAAAGCCCAGCGACGAAGCCGATGCACGCCGAATGCTGGCGCTTCTCGCCGACCGCACTCATCAAGTTGTGACCGGGTGCGCGATGCGACATCAGACCGCGGGCTATAACAGGCGATTCGCGGTTACCAGCGAGGTTCGCATGCGAGCTCTGTCCCCAGAGCGCGTCGACCGTTGGCTCGCAAGCGGGGAGTATCTAGGCTGCGCGGGAGCGTACAACATCGAGAGTCAGATCGCCGAAGTCGGGCTCGATGACTGCTTTCAGAACGTTGCGGGTCTGCCCCTGTGTCATGTGTACTCGGCCCTGAGGGAGGTCTTCTCGGCAGATGAGAGCGGCGGGGAGAACCCCGGGCTACTAGATCCCATCGCCAAGTGCGACGCGGCTCTCGGACGCGCATGCTGTCTTGGCCCGAAGTTGGTCGGTGGGTAGACGACGACCGTTAGCCGCCTGTCAGGCTTGGGGCTTCGGACGGACCAGCTTCGCCTTGACTCTGTCGACCAGGTTGGTCAGTTCCTCGGTCTTGAGTAGCGCCGCTACTCCGAAGTAGACCGCCGCTCCCAACACCATCAGGCCCACAAGTTGGGCCGCCTGGTTCGTCGTCTGCGTCATATCCAAGTGTGGCTGACTGTAGACATACCCTGCCCACACCACGGCCGACATAGCCACGGCTGAAGCCATCGCCTTCATTGTGGAGCGTAGAATGCGTCCTCCATCCAGGTGTTCAAGCTTGCGACGCAGGTAGAAGGCGAGCATGAGGAAGTTCAATCCCGCCGCCAGGCTACTCGCCAGCGCCAGTCCGGCATGATCCATGAACCGCACGAGTATCAGATTGAGGATGATATTCAAGGCAATGGCCCACAAGCCTAGTTTGATCGGGGTTATCGTGTCTTGCATCGCAAAGTAGACTCGCACGATCATGACGTTCGCCGTGTTCGCCACGATACCTAGCGAGTAGTAGAACAGCGCCACCGTAGTCATCTGGGTCGCGACGGCGTCGAAAGCTCCCCGCTCAAAAAGTAGCCTTACAACGGGCTCGCTCAGGATGAGCAGTCCTGCCGTGATCGGTATGACTATGAACCACAGCAGGCGCAGTCCTTCCGAGAAGGTACGTCGCACCTGAACCAAATCGTACTTCGATGCCTGTTCGGAAAGGTAGGGGTAAACAGCGGTCGCCACTGCTCCGGCAAAGATGCCGACCGGCAGCGACATTATCCTGGTAGCGAAGTTCAGGGAGGCGATGCTGCCCTCGACGAGGCCGGAGGCGAGCATTCGATCGACCAGCAGGTTGATCTGGCCCGATGCTGAGCCCACGATGAACGGCAGGATCAGCATCCCGATTTGCTTGATGGCCGGGTGACGAAGTCCGCTCAGGGAGGCTCGGTAGTATCCACGATGGCCGAAGAGTGGGACCAGCAACACCAGTAGGTGTGCTACCGCACCCGCGACCACGCCGACCACAAGTCCTGCGATGCCCATCGTGTCGCCCAGAAGCAATGCTCCGGCAATCATCCCGAAGTTGTAAAGCAGCCCGGCAAACGCTGGGGACATGAAGTGTCGATACGCGTTGAGGATCGCGGCTATCAGGCCGGTGAGACCCGTGAAGACAATCGCTGGGGTGAGCATCTGGGAAAGCCTCACAGCCAGTTGCTGTGTCTCAGGCGCCAGGCCCGGACCGAACAAGGGGATCAGGAATGGCGCTGCAACCAGATAGATGACGGAGCTCGCGACAAGAAAGATGATGGCTAGGTTGAGTACTGTGCTGGCGATACGCCAGGCTTCCTCTTCACCAGCCTTGACCCGGTACTCGGTGAACACAGGTATGAACGCGACGGTAATCGCGCCTGCCACCATCCCCGCGATTCCCATCGGGAGTATTGATGCGACCAGGTAGGCGTCGGTAGAAGCAGTCGCCCCGTACTGATACGCGATTACAATCTCGCGCACATAACCGAGCACCCGTGAAAGCAGGGTGCCCGCTATAAGCAGGATGGTCGCCTGCGCCATACCCTGTCGGCTGATCTTCACTCGCCGCCCCAATGTCCAACGATTCCTGCGTTCAGGATGTGCCTCCCTTGGTAGCGGTCACGATGATTGACTCGTCTTTCTCGGCGTCTAGGGGCTTACGTTCGTGATTGCCGAACACCCGGACCTCGGTGAATCCGGCGTGGTGAAGCTCTCGCTCGACAGCGTCGTGCGGGATGAGGGTGTGCAGCGACCTTCGGCGCGAAAGCTGCCACTCGCCGTGCGTATCCCGGACGAGCGTGACGAAGTCGAAGTCGATGTGCTCGCCGTCGGCCGGATAGTCGATGATGCGCAGGAAGACCTTGGTGCCCTCCTCGGTATCGCGCACTACCGGCGGGACGACGCGGGCCTTCGAAGCCGCCAGCCGAGAGTGGTTGAGCAGATGTAGCACGAGTACGCCGCCGGGTCGCAACACTGCGTAAAAGTCGGCGATCGCGGTGCGTAGACCCTCGGCGCCGTTCACATGGGGCAGCGCGTTGCCGGTGCACACGAGGGCGTCCACTGGCCCGATGCCCTTGGTCGCGAGCTCGCCGAAACCGCCGCGCGTAAGCTCGACTTCCCCGCCTGCCGAAGCCAACGACTCCTGGGCGACTGCGATGTTGATCGCTGCTTGAGCGAGCATCGAGTCGTCGGGGTCGACGGCGATGACCTTCATGCCCCAGCTCGCGAAGAGCAGCGAGTGGCGCGCGCTTCCGGCGCCGACGTCGGCAACGGTCTTCGCCTCCGCTTTCGCGAATGCCCATCGGAAGAGAGGCGCTTCGCGGGCGAGACGCTTGTCCCAGTCGACGAACTGGTCATAGTCGGAAGTCGGTGCCGTTTCGTCGAAGGTCATCGGTCGGCCCCTTCGGCGGTTTGCACCAACACCCGGGCGATCCTGCGGCGCCTGATCGCTTGGACGGTGAAGCTCACGCCGTCCTCGATCACGACTTCGCCGGACACCGGAATGTGGCCGAGTTTGACGAGCATCCAGCCTGCCAGCGTCTCATACTCGTCGGACTCGGCGATGGGCAGGCCCATCTGAAGTGCATACTCGACCGAAAGGCCTCCGTCGATCACCCAACGCCCGGGTCCGAGCTCGATGACATCCCGGCGATCCGGGTCGAACTCGTCTGCAACCTCGCCGACGATCTCCTCGACGATGTCCTCGATGGTCACCAGTCCGGCGGTGCCACCGTGTTCATCGACGACGATCGCCATGTGATTGCGAGTCTTGCGCATCTCGGAAAGTAGCGGGAGGATGCCTTTAGTCTCCGGGATGAACACCGGCTGTCTGGCGAACGCGTTGACCGGCTCATCGAGCCGCTCGGCGGCGGCGGGTTCGACTAGGTCCTTCAGGAGCACGACGCCCGTGATGCTGTCAGGGTTGCCTCGGCAGATGGGAAGGCGCGAGAAGCCAGACTTGCGGAATGCCGGCAGCGCTTCACCGACGGTCAGGTCGTCCTCGATGAGCGACATGTCGACGCGCGGGACCATGATCTCCCGCACGACGGTATCGCCGAGCTCGAAGATCTCGTGGATCATCCGCTTCTCCTCGTCGAGCAGGGTGCCCTGCTCCGTCACCAGGAGCTTGATCTCCTCTTCCGAGACGCCCGGTCGGCCCTGGCCAGGCTTAATGCGAAGAGCTCTCGAGACGATGTCGGTGGATTGCGTGAGTAGCCACACGAGCGGACCCGCGACGCGCGCTAGCACCGTTATCGAGGCTGCAACGAAGATCGCAACGGGTTCTGCACGCTGTAGGCCGAGTCGCTTGGGTGCGAGTTCGCCCAGGACCAGCGTCAGATATGAGATTGCGAGCGTGATCGTGAACAGCGAGAATCCTGTCGCCCAACGGTCGACCCACCCTATCCCGAAGCTACGCAGCCACTCGGCGAGCGGCTCCGCGAGATTCACGGCCGCTGTCGCCGATGCGAGAAAGCCCACGAGCGTGATGCCCACCTGGATAGTTGCAAGCAGGCGCGATGGGTCCTCGAGAAGCGCGATGGCTGCAGCGGCACCTGCCGATCCATCCTCGGCGCGTTTGAGCAGGATTGCCCTGCGTGCGCTGATGAGAGCGATCTCGGCTGCTGCGAAATACGCATTCAATCCGAGCAGGCCGGCTATGAGAAGGAGTTCTGCTAGGTATTCACCCATGTGGTGCATGTTACCAGCAGCAGACGTGCAGCGGTATTTATCGCTGCGATTTGAACAAAATCCCTGTAGCGCCGCACTCCATCACTCCTGCCGAGGCGTTAC
This sequence comes from Actinobacteria bacterium UBA912, assembly GCA_002293965.1. Classification (GTDB taxonomy): domain Bacteria; phylum Actinomycetota; class Coriobacteriia; order Anaerosomatales; family UBA912; genus UBA912. The sequence continues at coordinate 11,886 of DBEG01000124.1, forward strand.
CTTGTGAAGCACCAGCGCGATCAGGGCGAGTCTGCGGCTGCGGTCTTGACAGGCCTCGACGAAGGCTTCTGCCAAGGCTCTCATCTCTGGAGTGGGTCGATATCGCAGTAGCCCCCCAGCCGATTGGATGATGCCGTCATCGCGAAGTAAGGCGACTTCCGGCTCAAGTTCATCGACCCTGCGCCCCAGCCTCGATGCAAGCGCATTCATATCCAATACCGCATCGGGGTTCCTATGGAAAAACACAAGGATGTCCCAACTCAGGAGCGACCTGACATGGCGTTCAACGAACTTGATTACAGAAGGTCCCAGCACCCACTCAAGATCGTGCATGCTCGCCACCATCTTCGGCCGTCAGTGATAGTGCGTTCATCGGGCACGCCCACTGCCTGAATATATGGTTCAGCAATTCTCCCCGCCGATCGATCCCGTTAGCAATATAACCCACAAAAGAATACAATATCAGCTGCTTGCTCAACACATCAAATAGTAATTGTTCCTAAATTGTTTTCGTACCTCCTAACTTTCGAAAGTGAGCGCTCATGAGCCTTCCCAGCGGTGTCAAGGTCAAGGTCCACTACACCGGCACCCTCGACGACGGAAGTCAGTTCGACTGTAGCCGAGACCGAGAGCCGCTGGAATTCACCCTGGGAGCCAATGAAGTGCTGCCAGGTTTCGAACACGCTGTCGCCCAGCTCGAAATCGGTTCCTCCACCATCATCACCCTTCCTGCCGAAGAGTCCTACGGGCCTCATCACGCCGAAGCAACTCAAACTGTTCCCGCATCAGCCTTTCTCGAGCCCCCCCAAGTGGGGGCGATTGCCCATTTCGTCGGCCCAGACGATCAGCCCCTCGCCGCTACGATATCCGCTGTCGACGACGAGCTGGTTACCCTAGATTTCAACCATCCTCTAGCGGGCCAGAACCTCACATTCTCTATCGAACTAGTTGAAGCCACAGGACATTCTGACACGACCCTCTGACATCATCATCGACTCATAGCCGACAGGGGGCGCTGTACTTCCATACTGAGGGCGCCTGTGCCCCCGAATATTTGAATCTCCCTGATGTCACGGTAAGCTCCTCGTATTGCGATATCCGCACTTCTATGGAGATCCGCTCTAGTTGAGAGCAGAATCACTCCTCGGGTAGCGCCAACCGCAACCCCGCCCGTAAGCGCATCGGCGAAGTCCTCGCCTGTAGCAACACCCACGGTCGTATACTCTACTATTCCTCTTGCCGCGCCCCACGAAACCACTATCACTGCGGTGTCGTATCGCGTCAGCCCTGCTGCCCTCGTCAGACCAGGGATGCTTCTGCGCAGTTCGCTGAATACTCCTTCGCTGACGGCACCAACACCTCCTGCAACGAGTCCCGCTGAGAAAGCGTTGCGCGCCAGGAAAGCACGCGCTGTCGCAGGGACACTGCCCGGTCGCACCAAGACGATGGGCGTACGACTCGAATATGCCAACGGGCCCAGCGAAACAGCGTCGGCAAAAAGGTCTCCGCGCGCGAAGAATATCTGCCCGCCAAAGGGTGCGCCGCTTCGCCGAGTCAAGACCTCCGAGGCAATCATGGTCGAGGTCTCGTACCGATCCACTCCTCCGATGCGTCTCACAGTGACGCCCAATCCGCGAACCGTGTCTGCGACTCCGGTGTGAACGGCACCAGTTCCGCCCACGATAATCACTTCCGAAGCGCCTAGACGCAAAATCTCCGCTCTAGTTGATGCCGGCAGAGCATTTGGGCGCGTCAAAAGCACAGGACCCGAATTCACCCCTGCCAGCCCCGAAGCCGATAAGGCATCTGCGAAACCTGTCCCTGTCGCCAATACAACCGTACGAGCTTGCGGGAAATTATGCGCCGAAGCGATGGCTGCCGTCTCATAGCGATCGGCACCACCTAGCCGCACGATTCTAGGACCCGCCACTGGGTTCACGGTGACCCGAACCGTAACACTCCCCGCTGCGGTCACCGGCACTGTCGAGGCGCTCCGCGGCGCTGGCGTCAGCCCATAGTCGACTCGGATCGGGAATGCGGCGGCGTCCATAAGTACGCCTGGTGCCTCTACGAGCCTCACGTGCAGGATCCTTCCGCCTTCAGGGGCAAGGATTGGTCCGCGGACCCGCTGCCACGGAGCGAACTTGTCGTCCCAGGTGTAGTAGAGGATTCCAGGAGAGAGTGGAACCAACCTGATTGTCTTTGGACTTCGGCTCCATCCCAGCACCGCATCCGGAAGGGCAGGGTTGGTGAACAATGCTATGTGCCCGGCCCCATCCGTCCGCGCAACCGCCGCCTGTGGCACAAAAATGGGAAGGCAAAGAGCGACAAGAGCCACCAGCAGCCCTGCCCTCGACCGAAAATGTTCAAGCCTGAACTTCGCGCCCAACACAGCAGCGCGAGAACTTAGCATGCCTAAGCTACCTCTCGAAACGACATCATAACCACCAAGATTATCGACACCCTCGCTGCGCGATTAGAGATGCCGAGAATCAAATGGGCCATAAACGAAGTCGAGCGGTAGTTGAGGGGGCTGAGCGGGCCTAATACGCGCTTAGCGGGACTACAGAGGTGGCCGAAAGGACCAAGGCGCGCGACCTCAGAGGACGAACAGCAGAATCGCCAAGAAATGACACACGCTTCCAGCGAGGACGAATACATGCCAGATGGTATGCGTGTAGGGAATCCGCTTCAGGACATAAAACACCGTGCCGAACGAATACGCCAATCCTCCCGCAACCAGTAACCAGAACCCTGCTGGGGCCAGTATTCGGTAGAGTGGCTCTATGGCGAACACCGCCGTCCAGCCCATCGCCATATATATAGTCACCGAGATCCATGCGGGCCTGTGAACCCAAATCACCGAAACCACTATCCCCGCTATCGCCATCGCCCATGTGGCTCCAAAGAGCCACCACCCGCCCTCATACCTAAGGGTGACCAGCGTGAATGGCGTATACGTGCCCGCGATCAACAGGTAGATCGCTGAGTGATCGAAGATCTTGAACAGATGCTTGATCCTCGGCCATGGAAAGCTGTGATACAGGGTTGAAGCCAGGTAGCCGATGACCAAAGTGACCCCATAGGTGATCGCAGCACCAAGTTGCCATCCATCGCCGCCCTGAGCAGCAAATACGACTAGCAGCGTCAGCGCTGCAATCCCTAAAGCCACACCTAGACCGTGGCTGATGCTGTTCGCTATCTCCTCGCCCAAGCTATAGGGTCTGGGCCTTTTACTTCCGTTCATCGAATAGTCACTCATCCCTGATACCTGCAGTGCCGATAACCACATTGAAAAGCCCAGAAAAGAAAGCCTTCACAATGATAATCCAACCGTCAATAACCGAGACCGACATGCGCCGCACAACAAGCGGCCTGGTGTTCATAGCCCTTCTGAGTTTAGCCGTCCTGACCGCACTTGTCGCCCCTGGCAACGCGCAAGCGATGCTCGAGCCTTTGACCTTCCGCGACCTCGTCCAGGAGTCAAGTGCTGTCGTTCTTGCGGATACGACATCCGTCCAATCGCGCTTGGATCTCTCGGGGAATCCGGTCACTGATGTCCGGCTGACCGTTGTGCGCACGCTACATGGACAGAGTTCGGATGACCACCTGATCACCATCCCTGGTGGCGTCGTGGGCGACTTCGTGCAGCATGTTACCGGCCAGCCGATGTTCGGAGTCGGCGATAGAGTGATCCTGTTCCTCGATGGCTCTGGTAGGGTCGTCGGTGGTTCCCAGGGCCGCTTCGGCGTACATGCCGACATGGTGCTTGAGACCGGTGAAACGCTCGCTGCATTCACACAGCGCCTTGCAGCAGCCGCTAGAGGCCTTGAAGCTGCCGATGCGCCCGCTCCCGCTACCACCGCTGCGGCCCAAAGTAGCGTCGGTGCACTGAGTGCCGCCAGCGTTTCTGCGGTATCGCCTTCGTCGGTCCCTGGTGGGGCCGGGGCAACGGTGATCATAACGGGCTCTGGCTTCGGCACGACACCCGGGCGCGTCGAGTTCTCGCACGGTAGCTCGACCAACAACTCGGGTCGCATAGTCCGCTGGACCGCAACATCGGTAGAGGTCGAGGTTCCGGATGCTGTCAGCTCCGGTCCGGTCAGGGTGAGGACCTCGGCAGGCACCCTCTCGACTCCGGTCAACATCACGATTCCCTACTCGCTCAATGGGATGGCATGGACTACACGGACCGTCCCGTTCAGCATCTCCTCGGCGGCTCCAGCCGGATGGCAGACGATGGTCCGCAACGGCGCAATCGCCTGGAACGGCCTTGCGAACTTTGCGTTCTCGCAGTCATCTGCGGTAGCCGCACCGCAGCGCGGAAACAGAGTGAACGAGGTCTGGTGGGGAAGCACCGGTGCAAACGGTCACCTGGCTATCGCGAGTCTCTCGTTCTTCCGCGATACAGACAACAACGGCGATGGATTGAACGACATGGTTGAGGCCGACATCATCTTCTCCAGCGATTTCGCGTGGGGTGACGGTAGCGGCGGAACCTTCGACATACACTCCGTAGCGCTCCACGAGTTCGGTCACTGGCTCTCGCTCGATGATCTCTACGGAACCGCCGATACGCAGAAAGCGATGTTCGGTCGGATAGCTCGCGGTGCGCAAAGGCGCGCTCTGACTGCCGGGGACATAGCCGGCATCCGGGCGATCTATGGAAACACCGCTGCTCAGGCTCCAACAGTGGCTCGCATCGCAGGTGCGAACCGCTACGCGACCGCTGTGCAGGTCTCGCGGGGGACATTCACCCCGGGATCCAGTCGCACGGTGGTCATGGCCACGGGGCGCAACTTCGCTGACGCTCTTTCGGCTTCGGGCCTGGCCAGCATCCATCAGAGTCCGCTGCTGCTGACGAGTGGAGTCGGGGCCGTCGTCGAGCCCGAGGTCCTCCAGGAGCTCAGGCGACTCGGTGCGGGCAGCATCATCCTGGTTGGCGGCACCGGCGCAATCTCCTCCGGTGTTGAGAATGCGCTGCGCACAGAATTCGGTGAGGTTCGCCGCATCGGCGGACTGAACAGGTTCGAAACCGCCGCGCTGGTGGCCAGGGAGGTCGCCGCACCTCGGGCCGGATCGGAATATCGCGGCGAGGTCTTTATCGCCCGCGGTGACGCCTTCGCCGACGCCCTTTCGGCAGCTCCCTACGCATACTCGCAGGGCATGCCGATTCTGCTGGTCCTACCCAACGCGATGCCCGAGCATACCGCCAACGCACTTGCCGAGATAGGCGCGACATCGGCGGTCGTGGTTGGTGGCCAGGGTGCTGTGGGGTCGGCCGTGACCAACGTGCTCACGCAACGAGGTGTGACCTGGAGGCGAATCCAGGGAGCCTGCCGATTCACGACCTCCGAGGCGCTGCTGCGCGAAGCGGTGGCTCGCGGATGGACCTCAAGCAACGTGGTCGGCCTGGCGACTGGTGACAACTTCCCCGATGCACTCGGTGGCGGAGCGGCTGCGGGTGCCCGCAACGGCGGCCTGCTTCTAACTCGAACCTCTGCGCTGCCTCCGAGCACCGCCTCGTTGCTTCGCGAGCTGACCCCGGGACCTTCGCGGGTCGAGATATACGGTGGTCGCGGAGCGGTGTGCGACACGGTGGTGACAACGGTCAGAGGGCTTTGGGGGATCAGGTAGTCCTCGGTCGCTTGTCATCGACGCCCCACATGTTGACTATCACCACTCCTGCCAGCGAGATCGCTCCCCCTGTCAGCGCCAGCCATGTGGGAATCTCGCCGAGCCAAAGCCATGCGATCCAGATCGCATTGACCGGCTGGAAGTAGAGAAAAGTCGACAGCAAGCTCGCCGGCATGCTGGACAGCGCGCGATTCCACAACATGTAGGCGATGGCCCCGGGGAACACTCCCATGAACAGCCCGGCCCCCGTGGCGGACCACTCGGCGTTCGGGATTTGCGCGATGAGTCCAGGCGCGAAGACGAGCATCGGCAACGTCCCCGCCCAGATCGCCCACGTGGTGAACTCGAGTGCCGAATACTTGCGCAACGGCCGCTTCGCGACGATGAAGTACAAGGATGTGGCCATTGCAGCCAGGAGGATCACGAAGGCGTTGGGATCGAGCTTCACGCCGCCGCCTTCCCCCAGCGTGATGAGGACGACGCCGGAAAACGCGATCATCAGCCCAAGCCAGCCCCATCGCGTGAACCGCTCTTTGAGGAAGAACGCCGAAAGGATGGCGGTGAACACCGGACTCATCGAGATCAGCAAAGCCGCTGCGCCAGCTGTTACCGTCTGCTCCCCTATGTTGAGCGCGACATGATACGTCGTGATGCCGAGGAACCCGGCCGCGAAGATGACCGGCAGGTCCTCTTTGGCAGGAAGCCTCATCTTGATGGCTGCCGCGTACACCGCCAGCACTACTGATGCCGTCCCGAACCGAAGCAGGGCGAGTTCACCCGGGCCATACGACTCCAGCCCCGCCTTTATCCCCGCGAACGCGGATGCCCAAAGGAGCAATGCGACCGCGATCGAAAGCCACATCCACTTGTCTTGTCGCCAGTCCGTTGCGGGCGCTCCAGTTGATTCAGATTGCGGCATCCGGGTCCTTCCTTGCGGGTTCGGCAGGTGTCGTCGCCGGCGATGTGGGCGAAGGCGACTCCCCTGGAACGGAGCCTCGGAAGGGTTCTGTCGTGGCGTGCCCGACCTGGGAGATTCCGTCTCGCCTGAGGACCTTCGCTGCGGTCATCGCGAGGATCTTGAAGTCCAACGCGAGTGAGCGGTTGTCCACATACCAGACGTCGAGGCGGAACTTCTCCTCCCACGAGACCGCGTTTCGGCCGTTGACCTGGGCCCACCCTGTAATCCCAGGCAGTACCTCGTGGCGTCTGGCTTGCTCGGCGGTGTAAAGCGGCAGGTACTCAACGAGCAGCGGCCGAGGACCCACTAGGCTCATGTCACCCCGCAAGACGTTGAAGAGTCCTGGCAGCTCATCGATGCTCCATTGACGCAAGAAGCTCCCCCATCTGGTGAGGCGCCGCTCGTCGGAGGAAAGGTCGGCGGATGGGGCATCGCCCAAGGTCATCGTACGGAACTTGTAGATGTGAAAGATGCGGCCACCTTGGCCCACGCGCGGCTGGATGAAGAGTACCCCCGGTCCCAAAGTCGCCCGGCTCACCAGGGCTACGACCGCGAGCAGCGGTGAGAGTAGAAGAAGGCCTGCAGCTGACGCCGCGATGTCGATGAGGCGCTTTACCACTTGCAGCCGGACTCCTTCGGCGAGAGACACTGGGCAGGCGATCGCCTGCAATAGCTGATTGTCATCCTTCTTGCCGCGAACAGGCAATACCCTACAGGAGAATCGCCTCGGTTCACCCGCCGCCACCATCTTCGCCAAGCTCTGATATAGTGACGCACGATGGCAACACCTCAATGCCGAGGAGACCCAAAATGCCTGCTGAGCACGATCCCGTACTAGCTGCCGAAGGCGGCCGTCCCGTCCGCACCGAGCCGATGCCTCCCTGGCCCGCCTTCGACGAGCTCGACATCGAGGCGGTATCGCGGGTGCTTCGCTCCGGGCGCGTCAACTACTGGACCGGCGACGACGGCGTTGCGTTCGAGACCGAGTTCGCCGAAGCGCACGGAGTCGAGCACGCGATCGCAATGGCGAACGGCACCGTGACGCTTGAAGCTGCCCTGGCCGTGCTCGGAGTCGGCGCGGGCGACGAGGTCGTCGTCCCAGCGCGCACGTTCATCGCGACTGCCAGCGCTGTTGTGGCGCGCGGCGCCGTGCCCGTGATCGCCGATGTCGATGCGGGAAGCGGCAACGTCACCTCGGCGACCATCGAGGCGGCGCTCTCGCCGAGGACACGCGCGGTGATCGTGGTGCACCTCGGAGGCTGGCCGTGCGACATGGATCCGATCATGGAGGTTGCCTCGGCAGCGGGGATCGCGGTCATCGAGGATTGCGCGCAGGCGCTGGGCGGGCGGTACAAAGGGCGTCCGTTGGGGACCTTTGGGGCGTTCGGCTCGTTCTCCTTCTGCCAGGACAAGATCGTGACCACCGGTGGCGAGGGTGGGATGCTCATCACGTCCGACGCGGAGCTGTTCGAGCGCGCCTGGTCGCTCAAGGACCACGGCAAGTCGCGTGCGCGATCCCGCGCTGCGGCACCCGCTGGGAGCACCGGATTCCGCTGGCTGCACGACTCCTTCGGCACCAACTGGCGCATGACCGGGATGCAGGCAGCGCTCGGATCCCTCGCGATGCGCAAACTCGAGTCGTGGGTGGAGCGCCGCCGGCGCTCGGCGGGTATGCTCGACGACGCATTCGCGGGCCTCGAAGGGCTGCGCCTGGCAATCCCGGGGTCCGAGTCCTTCCACGCCTACTACAAGTACTACGCGTACGTCCGCCCCGAGCGGCTCGCCGCCGGATGGGACCGCGACCGCGTGATCGCCGCCATCGCCGCCGAGGGAGTGCCGTGCTTCAGCGGCACGTGCCCCGAGATCTACCTCGAGCGCGCGTTCACCGAGGCCGGGTTCGGCCCTGCCGAGAGGCTGCCTGTCGCCAGGGAGTTGGGCGAGACCTCGGTGATGCTGCTGGTGCACCCCACGCTCGGTGACGCCGACATCGCCGATACCGCCAAAGCGGTCCGCAAGGTCATGGCCGTGGCGACCGGGTGAGCGGCATGCTATAATCCCCCCAACTGAATACCGATCGCGGGAGCTGCTGTAAGCGGCTGAGAGGGAAAGTGAGACTTTCCTACCGTTCGAACCTGAAAGACGCGCAACGAGCGCGTTCCGGGCAATGCCGGCGCAGGGAGAAGGACCACCTCAGGTCCCACTTCATCGCCGCTCTTAGGAGCGGTTTTGTTTTCTACAGCGAGGTCTCGCGATCACGAGTCGAAGCGAGACCAGCATGCAGATCCACATCAACGAGAGGCCGGTGCACCTGCCCGACGGGGCGACCGTCGCCCTCGCGCGCGACCGCACCAAGCCCGACGCCGACATCCTGATCGTCAACGGCTTTCCTGTGCCCGCCGACCACATCCTCGCCGCCGAGGATCGCCTCACGCTCATCCGCCGAGGCGAGATCCCATCTGCCGATGAGCTCGAAGCGCTGCTCGTCGCCCGCCATACGCCCGGAGTCCACGCTAAGGTGCGCTCGGCGGCCGTCGGGATCGCGGGCGTCGGCGGCCTGGGGTCATCGGTGGCGCTGGCTCTTGCCCGCACCGGGGTCGGGCGGCTTGTGATCGCCGACTTCGACGTGGTCGAGCCTTCCAACCTCAACCGGCAGCAGTACTTCGTCGACCAGATCGGCGAGCCGAAGGTCACCGCCCTCGCGCACACGCTCGCTCGAGTCAACCCGGCCGTCGAGGTCATCGCGCATCACGTCCGGCTCACGCCGGAAAACATCGCCGGGCTCTTCGGCGAGGTGGATGTGATGGTCGAAGCCTTCGACGACGCGCGCCAGAAAGCGATGCTCGCCGAGGCGTTCCGGCTGGCCCGCCCTGGCGTGGCGCTGGTCGCGTCCTCGGGGCTCGCCGGCTTCGGGGCGGGCAACGCCGTTCGCACCCGCGCAGCCGGGCGCGACCTGTTCGTCGTGGGCGACGGCACCTCGGCGGCGCAGGTCGGCAACGGGCTCATGGCCCCCCGGGTCGGCATCGCCGCCCACCATCAAGCCAATGCGGTCTTGCGACTGCTGCTCGGAGAGGATCCCGTCCAGTGAAGGAGCCATCATGAATCTGACAGTCAACGGGGCCGTGCGCGAGTTCGCCGAGGCGATCTCAGCCGCCCAACTGCTCGACGCGCTCGGCATCGACGCCGAGCGGACCGCGTTCGAGCTCAACGGCCGCGTTCTCGCGCGCGACGAGCTTGCGGCGACCGCACTTGCCGAGGGCGACTCGGTCGAGGTCGTCCGCTTCGTGTCGGGGGGCTGAACGATGATGTCGACGCACACGCCCGCACGCACCCCGGCGGATCCACTCGTCATCGCAGGCAGGAGCTTCGGCTCCCGGCTGCTGCTGGGGACCGGCAAGTTCGGCTCGCCGACTCTCATGCGAGCCGCGATCGAAGCCTCCGGTGCCGAAATCGTGACCGTGGCACTTCGGCGGGTAGACCTCGGCGATCCGGCTGATGACCTGCTTGCGCACATCGACCGCGAGCGCTTCCTGCTGCTGCCCAACACGAGCGGTGCGCAAAACGCCGATGAGGCCGTTCGACTCGCCCGGCTCGCGCGCGCCGCGGGATGCGAGCCGTGGATCAAGCTGGAAGTCACGCCTGATCCGTATTATCTTCTGCCCGATCCCATCGAGACCCTGCGCGCGACCGAGATCCTCGCCGCCGAAGGCTTTACCGTGCTGCCCTACATGGGCGCGGATCCGGTGCTCGCCAAGCGCCTGGAGGAGGCCGGGGCCGCCGCGGTGATGCCGCTCGGCGCTCCCATCGGCACCAACAAGGGCCTTCGCACCCGCGACGCCGTGGGCATCATCGTCGAGCAGGCCACGCTGCCGGTGATCGTCGACGCCGGCCTGGGCGCGCCGTCGCACGCCGCCGAAGCGCTCGAACTCGGTGCCGACGCAGTGCTCGTGAACACCGCGATCGCGGTCGCAGGCGACCCGGCGGCCATGGCTCGCGCCTTCGCAGGAGCCGTGCGCGCTGGGCGCGAGGGCTTCCTCGCCGGGCTGGGCTCGCAGCAGGACTCGGCGGTGGCATCCAGCCCGCTCGATGGCGTCCTCGGGAGGCTATCGTGACCTTCGCCGATGAGCTTGCTCGCATCGAGCGCTCCAACGCCGCCGCGATAATCGACTCTGCGACCCCCGCCGACGTCAGGCGCGCGCTTGCCACTGAACGCCTGACCGAGCGCGACCTCGCCGCGCTGCTCTCGCCCGCCGCCGAGCAGATGCTCGATGAGATCGGGGGGCGCGCCCGCGAGACCACGCTTCGGCACTTCGGCAGGACGATCGGGCTCTACGCGCCGCTCTACCTCTCGAACGAGTGCGAAAACGAGTGCGCTTACTGCGGCTTCAGCGCCGCCAACCGCGTGCCCCGCGCCACACTCAGCGAAGCGGAGGCCGTCGCCGAGGCCGAAGTCCTGCGCGACCGGGGCTTTCGGCATGTGCTGCTGCTCACCGGGGAGTCGCCCCGCGCGCTTGACGAGGCGCGGCTCGCCCGCATCGTGGCGCTGCTGCGTCCGATGTTCGCCTCGGTGTCGATCGAGGTCTTCCCGATGGCCGAGGACGGCTACCGCACGATGGTCGCCGCCGGGGTCGACGGGCTGACGCTCTACCAGGAGACCTACGATCGCGCGACCTACGCGAGGCTGCATCGCTCAGGCCGCAAGAGCGACTTCGACGCCCGCCTGCTCGCGCCCGAGCGCGGGGCCGCCGCCGGGATGCGCCGGGTCGGGATCGGCTGCCTGCTCGGGCTTGCGGACTTCCGCCGCGACATCTTCTGCGCGGCGCTCCACGCTGCCTGGCTCTCGCGGCGCTATTGGCGCACGCACATCACCGTGTCCTTCCCGCGCCTGCGCCACGCCGAAGGCGGTTTCGCCGCCGCCGCGCCCGTTACCGACCGCCAGCTCGCACTCGCGATCTGCGCGACCCGCATCTTCCTCCCGCGCGCGGGCCTCGTGCTCTCGACCCGCGAGACCTCGGCGCTACGCGACACGCTGCTGCCCTTCGGTATCACGCAGATGAGCGCGGGTTCGTGCACGCGCCCGGGCGGCTACCTGCACCCGGAGGAGGCCGCCAACGAGGCGCAGTTCAGCGTCGAGGACCACAGAACCGCCGAGGAGGTCTTCGCCGCGATCCGCTCGGCAGGCTACGACCCTGCGTACAAGGATTGGGACGCCGAGCTTGCGGGAGGTGCGCGATGAGCGACTCGCCGAGCGCCGCCACACGCGCCGCCGGCCCTGGCTCGCCCGTGAGCGGCCTTTACGTCGTGACTTCCGAGCACCCCGAGCTCGGGCGCACTCACCTCGATGTCGCGCTTGCGGCGATCGAGGGCGGGGCTCGCGTCGTGCAATACCGCGACAAGCTCCGCCACGGCTCCGAGCTGCTGGCGATAGCCAGTGCGATCCGCGAGCTTTGCGCT
>DBEG01000118.1 GCA_002293965.1 Actinobacteria bacterium UBA912
GCCATCTTACTTCACCCCCATCGGCTTGGTGTGGACTACTGCCTTCTTGCCAGTTTTTGGTTCAATCACGTGAACCGCACAACCCACTCAAGGGTCGAAGCTTCTGGCTACACGGACAACATTGAGGGGCCTTTCGATGTCAGCAACGGGAGTGCCGATCAAAGCTTCCTCCATAGGGCCACGTCGGCCAGCAGCATCCCTGGGAGAAGAGACCCATGTAGAAGGGGTTACTACGTTGTACCGATCGATCTTGCGATTCTTCACGGTCATATAGTGCGCAAGTGCACCGCGCGGGGCCTCCCACATGCCATAACCTTCACCGTCAGCGATGTCGTGAGGGGTGAACAGTTCCAGGCCTCCGCCCTTGACCGCTTCGATGAGTTCGTTCAGGAAACCCTCGGTGAGGGTTGCGGTGTGGGCGGTTTCCAAGTTGCGAGCGGCTACTCGGCCTAGAAGAGAGACGAGAACCTCAGGCTTGCCAGCTGCTCCAAGCTTGGCCAGAGTACTGTCGATCAGCTCCTGCACAGATTCGTCGCCACGCAGGTAAGCAACAACCATGCGAGCTAGGGGGCCGACCTCTGCAGGCATGTCGTCGTAGCGGACAGCCTTGCCCCAGGAGTACTTGTCGTCGGTGTTGTACTCGGTGAACTCAGGGACAGTCTCTCCGACCTTTGGGTTGAGTCCCGAAGGAGAAGAGTACCAAGAGTGCTCCGTGTACTCTTTGACCTTGTCAATTTCGACCGAGGCCAGTCCTAAGGATGCACCCTCTGAGAATCCTGCAGGAAGATAGCGCTTCTCGATTTCGTACGATGGGTCATTGAACACTCCGAAGGAGAGGAAGTTTCCACCTCCGCCACCGAACTTCAGTGCGTCGAGATAGAAAGGTGCGATCGCCAGGGTGTCTGGGATCATGGCCTCTCTCACGAAAGCATTCACCTTAGCGAGGCGGAACTTGACGTCATCGAGCTTCTCTTCGGTCGGCACCCAAGCGGTACCACCATTTATCGAGGTCATGAAGTGGGGGAACTTGCCGCCCATGACCGCGATGATTGCAGCTGCCTCAGCCTGCATCTCAAGAGCCTCAAGATAGTGTGCAACACCGATAAGGTGAAGCTCGGCGGGCATATCAGCTGGATACTCAGGATGCCCGAACCATCCATTCGCGAAGATGGAGAGTTGTCCGCGTTCAACGAAGGCAGACAGCCTCTTTGCGATGGCACCGAAGTCAGCCACCCGTGTGCCGGCAGCATGCGCGAGGGCATAAGTGTCAGCAATGTTGGCTTGAAGTGCCTTCACCGGGTCGACGTAATCGAGTGCCGCCAGTGTGTAGAACCACAAGATGTGGCTATGGAGGAACTGTGCGCCTTCCAGAATGTTGCGAACAAGTCTCGCGCCCTCCGGAATCTGGACGCCCATCGCAGCCTCGGCAGACATGGTTGATGCATGGCCGTGGGAGATAGGACAGACTCCGCAGATCCGCTGGGAGATGTAGAACGCGTCCTGTGGTGCCCTGTTCTTGATTATCGCTTCCATGCCACGGAAGAGAGAACCAGATATCCAAGCATCCTTTACGACGCCGCCATCAACTTCGACTTCGACTCGCATGTGACCCTCGATACGGGTCAATGGATCAACAACCGCGCGTGCCACTATTTACCGCCTCCCTTCTTGCGTTCGCATTCCTTCATCTCTTCGTAGGGGGCGCCCTCGCCGTCCATTCTTCCGGCAGCCTTCATGCCGAGGCCATGAGCCACAAGAGCTGCGGCAGCTGCGGCACCCACGACAACACCGGCCGTAGATGGCTGGACCCTCATGTCGCCGATCTTGAGATCACGATGGCGCTTGAGGAATGGTGCACCGACGTCTACCCAGTTGCCGCCAGGTGTTGGACTGGTGACCCCGCAACCGATACATGGAGCACCTGATTCGACGCACCACGAGGCTCTTCTGTTCCACCTTACGATCGGACAGTTGGTGAAGGTCTGCGGACCTTTACATCCGACAGGGTACAGGCAGTAGCCCAACTCCTCTTCCTTGCTGCCGAACTCATAGACGAACTGAGCGTTCTCGAAGTGACCGCGCCGTGGACATAGATCGTGGATGGGATGTCCGAAAATCAATGACGGGCGATTGAACGAGTCCATGTCGGGGAGTCGTCCAAGGATCAGTACGTTGATAACGGTTGCAACGATCCACTCTGGGTTCACTGGACAAGTCGGCAGGTTGATCAAGGGAGTACCGATGCCTGCTTCATCCAAGAACTGCTTCATTCCAACAGCTTCAGCGGGATTCGGCTTGGCGGCGACGAATCCGCCGTCAACCGCACAGGATCCAACAGCAACGATCGCTTCAGCGGCTTCGGCCTTCTTCTTGAGACGATCGATTTGAGGCTCACCGAATTCTCTTAGGGCGTTCCCGCCCTGGCCGCGCATGATAGAACCTTCGTAGATCAAGATGAAGCCGATGTCGTTCTCGGCATCCTTCAGGGTCTTGTCAACGATCTTCTCGAGATCGTCACCCGAAGCCATATTGATGGTCATGTTCTTCAACGACAGGATATCAAGCACGATGGTCGCTATATCAGGCGTGTCGACCTGAGCAACGGACTCAGTACAACCCGTACAGCTTCCTCCATGGAGCCAGAGTGCGGGCTTCAACCGCGCACCCTTCTCTACAGCTGCGGCAATCTGGGGGATCATAGACTCAGACATTCCAAGAATCGCAGCTACCGAGCCACAAAACTTGAGGAAATCGCGACGTGAGACTCCGTGGAACTCCAGTTGGGATTGGAGCGCGTCGTGGTCCTCATGTGCCATGCTATACACCTCCTCGATCAATGCGTGACTAATGTCTTCACGTTTCTGGCCTGCGAGGTATCGAATGGACAGCCTAGCAAGCCTGCGTGCGAGGTGTTCTTATGGGCAGCCCCCTTTCCGTACACCGATCCTCGAGTCTCGAACGCAAGATTACTGGTGCTCAAGACCTTTGTGAATGTATTCTATAGCACGACGGTTCTTCCTGCTACAACTAAGTTCTTACGGGGCGAAACGTCTTGTCGGGCCATGAATATCAAGGACATCGCTGCTCACTGGAGAATGAACACAAATGCACCCGTCGTTCGTCCAAGGAATCCGGGAGATCTGAGTGGGTAGTCATCCAAATAGCAGCAGTCTAGTGATAGACATAAGGGGATTCAGTCCTGGGTTACGGCGCCCCATGGTCTTCACAATCATCGACCGGATGGTTCAACTGGGGTGCGAAGATAGCCTTGTAGTGATTTGCGATCACGAGCCTGCTGGCCTCGGCTATCAACTGGACCTTCGCAAAGAGACCCGCGGCATGTTCGAGTACTATTATGACCAACGACTCGATGGAGCCTGGGTGGCCCTGATCAGGCGTCGGAACAACTGAACGACGGTCAGACGCACAGGCGCTCCAGCAGTCGTTGTAGATCGATCAGATCCCCTCGGTAGTCCGTCACGGCCGAAGGTGAATCTCCCACGAAGAATGTTGCCATTCCGACGTCTGCAGCAGCTAAGTCCAAGCGTGGATCGTCACCGACCATGATGCATTGTTGCGGCTCTACTCCCAGCATCTGAGCTGCTTGAAGGAAGTAGCCCGGGTGCGGTTTACACGCCTTCATGGTTTCGAAAGTGGTGATCAGATCGACTTGGTCTGGAAGGATGTTTGCCCAACTCATCCGATGTAGAACTGCAATCCTGGGAAACATAGGGTTAGTTGCGATCGCGGTCTTGAGCGATAAGTCACGAGCCAGCCTAACGACCTCCTGTGCTCCTTCGATGGGGCCAGAGTGGGCAATCAACGTAGGGAAGTCCTGGACGTAGAAATCATCGAACGCCGACCATATGTCGTCGAGATCCAATCCAGAAGTATCGGCAAACACCCTGGTAAAAACCTCCTGGTTGGTTTCACCATCGTGCGCATCCATCATCGCAGATGTAGCCTTGTGTATGGACGACATCAGCTGAGTGCGACGGTCGGGACATTCGGTAACTTGTGCGATGACCGCTGATAATCCGTCGAAGTATCGGGAAATGAAGTTGTCGATATCGATATCGAGCAGGGTGCCGTCAAGATCGAACAGAACAGCCTTCAGTTCCACTGGGCCTCCTGGGCATTCGTCTTGGTCAAGGGACGGTAACCGAATTTCCGCAACAATGTGTCTAAAGTCACAAATGCGGTCTGCCGATGAATCCGTCATGGATTCTACACCGCCACCCAATGATAACCGTAAGGATGTCTCGTTGCTCAAGGGACTTTCCGTGTTTGGCCATCTAGACGATTCACAGCTGATGGAATTCATGTCCTTTGGAACGCAAGTGATGTTTAGCGGCGGGCAGCGACTCTTTGAGGGCGGCCTGGTTGGGCGACAGTTCTACCTGATATCATCAGGCAGCATCAAGGTTGCCGTGGTTTCAAGTGACAAGGAGCTGGTCGTAGATCACCTGGATGCACCCATCTTCATAGGTGGAATGGACGTCCTGCCGGATACTCATGAGCCCTTCGCGATCACAGCCCTATCAACCGTTGAGGCTCTGATCTTGGAAAGATCCGTTCTGTCAGACGCCGTACGCATCAATCCGCACTTGGCCACTCTTATGGCGGACTGTATGTCCGGGCTCCTCGGCCACACACTCGCCCTTCTTGATGACCTAGCATTCAGTGATGCGACCCACCGCGTCATGAGAACCATGCTCAATATCGCGACTGCGAATTGCGAGACCAGGGGGATACCGATCATTGAAGGTATCACGCATGCAGACATTGCGGCCCTCTCAGGCGTTTCCCGTGAGACAGCCAGTAGAGTGGCGTCCTCGTTGGCAAGGGATGGGATAGTGGCGACCAAGGGCAGAAAGATCGTTGTCGACATCATCGCCTTGAGAGAACGTATGGAGGTTCGGTAGAGACTGAGGGCGGGTCGAATATTTTGGATTTCGGTGGAGTCAGGGTTCGCCATTTTGGGAAGATACTGGTTGTACGAATCACAAAGAATTGATGGGAGGACCCATGCTGGAGTTCAGCGCAGAGAAACTTGCCACCTTTGATGGCCTGGAGGGTCGGTCGGCGTATGTTGCCTACGAAGGAGTCGTCTATGACGTCAGCGATAGTGCGATGTGGATAGATGGTGAGCACGTCGGCATGCACGCTGCAGGCAGGGATTTGACTGTCGAGCAAGAAGACGCCCCGCACGACGCGTACATCAAAGACTATCCGGTCGTGGGTCGCTTGATATAGCTCTCCATGATGCGCAGCCCTCTGGAGTGACTACAGTTTCAAGAATCGGGCTATGTATGATGTGTCCATGGTTTGCGGCCGGATGTCGAATGGAGCGACATCGGTCGGGATGAAGCCCACTCGAGTTATGTCGGCTGAAGTTCTCTTTAGAGCCTCGAGGTCTTGGGCCAACAGGATCATCGAGCCTGCCCCTAGAGCTTCTATCGATTCCCAGTCCGATGAATTCAAGTTGGATCTGTCCGAGTGCACAATAATCGAGTCGACCTCAGGTATCTGTGGAAGCGCGCGCACGATACTTCCCGGCATCGGTGTTGCAGCTGATTTTGAGCGAGCAAGGTTCGCAACCAGGTCGTGATATGCGTAGGCGAACGGCTCCATCGGCGTAATGCTCTTGACATGTTCAGCAATGGGTACCGTAAAGGATCCCACTCCAGGATACAGCTCCAGGACTGTGGAGCGGTCGTCTAACCATCCGAGTTCGAAGATGCACTCGATCATCGCCTCTGCGGCAGGTATGTTGGACGGGACGGGCGACACGGCGGATGCCTGCAACCGGTGACCTGCCACCCTCATGGCCCAGGGACTCTTCGATGCCAGGTCCTCCACAACCACTATGTCCTCATCGGGGGGATCTCCCCGGAATATGACACGTTTCAGCCCTTTGCATCCAGTGGCGGATACCAATGTCGAGCTGGCTATCTGCCGGGGAAATGAGCCCGGATGCGTCCAGAGCGACAACTCCACGTCGGCGATGGTTGAAGTTCTGATCCTGACCATCTGGACAGCGAGCGCGTCCGGTGCATTCGAGAGGTACCGCAGGGCTCCTGAAATCGACCGTGGTAGAGACTGGGCATAGGGAGGTAACAATTCACAACGAGCGATCGGGAGGATGCCGTTTGGATCCTGTGACGGGAGCCCCAATGTCAGTCTAGAGTCGTTCACTGAAGCGTGAAGGTCCAGTGAGGCGAGGAAAGCGTATTCCTCTGGTGACGGGACGCAATCCCTGATAATAGCTGGATCGACACCAAGACTTCGACTGATCATGTCCCTACAAGCCAAAGTCTTCACTGCTACCTGTTGGGAATATTCAATGTGTTGAAGCGTGCAGATCCCACACTGCCTGAAATATTTGCATCGAGGCAGTTTCGGGCCAGCAGCCGTGATTCGTTTCACTCGAAGTACTCCTTGACTCAGCTTGAATGCGGATGACATCGTTACAGTGGACTGGACCAATTCCGGGTATCAAGGGAATCTCTCGATGCGTCAGCATGACAAACTTGTTGAAACTGATACAGTTAACCATCTGATGACCCGATAGCGATAGAGTCAGAGTACAACAACGAGGTCGGCAATGACCTCGACGAAAGGGGAGCTGAGTCAGTGGCCGACAAGATTCTGATAGTCCATGAGGACGTCAAGCTGATTGATGATATCAAGGCTGGGCTCGCAGCGGCGGGGGCTTCCTACGAGGTGCTCGGTGTGCTATCCGGCCCCAGGGCTTTGGGGATAGTTGAAGCACAGCGACCCAAGTGCGTGTTGATCGATGCTGAACTTGAGGGGATGGACGGTTACGCCCTCACCAAGCAGATCAAGTCAAGCGCATACCCTGACGTTCCAGTCATCGTTGTCAGCAAGCAAAGCAGTGAAGCCTCGTCCTTGATGGCCAGGCAGGCGGGAGCGTCCGCACATTTGAGCTCCGAAGGCTCTGTAGACACGATTGTTGCGCGGATGATCGCCCTTGCAGGTCCTCCGATGTCTGGCGATTCTGCGCCCACCCCGCGTTCGGTAGCCACCGAGGAAGCCGGTCCAACACGATCTCTTGTCCCTACGCTTCAGCCCAGCCCTGTCGCTGAGGTGCGTGGATCAGACTCGACGATTCCCAGCTCTTCGGCTGCTTCAGGCGCGCCGCAGACTGCGATACCCTCGATTCCTGCTCAGCCATCCTCGTCATCACCCTCCGTCACCGCAGCCCAGCCAGCTACTGACATCCCCCAAGTCGATGACCTGTTGCGACTGATGCTGGAACGGGGGGGATCCGACCTGCATATCACGGTTGGCAGCCCGCCTGGTATCCGCATGCGTGGCGAACTCGTTCCAGTGGAGAACACCAGGCCACTGACTCCCAAGGATGTACAAGCGATGATACTGAGCCTACTTTCAGAGGAACAACGTAAGAAGTTCGATATGGAACTCGAACTAGACTTCGCATACAGCATCCCTGGGGTCTCGCGATTTAGAACCAACGTATTTCAACAGCGGAACTCCATTGGTGCTGTCTTCCGAGTCATCCCCCTGTCGATTCCCACGCTCGAGGATCTTGCTCTTCCAAAGGTAGCCAGGTTCCTTGCAGAGAGACCGCGGGGGTTGGTTCTAGTCACCGGCCCGACGGGTTCAGGTAAGTCGACCACCCTAGCCGCGATGATCGATCACATCAACGCAACCAGGCCTCTCCACATCATAACCATGGAAGACCCCATCGAGTTCATGCATCGCAACAAAAAGTCCTACGTAAATCAGCGCGAGATTGGCTCGGACAGTCATTCCTTTACTGCAGCGCTAAAGAGAGTCTTGCGGCAGGATCCGGATGTGATTCTTGTCGGTGAGATGCGGGATCTCGAGACAATCGCCGCAGCGATAACCGCTGCCGAAACAGGACACCTAGTCTTGGCTACTCTGCATACCACGGGCGGTCCTGAGACAATCGACCGCATCATCGACGTATTCCCACCTCATCAGCAGCAACAGGTACGTATGCAGCTCTCTAATACTCTAGAAGGAGTCCTCTCCCAGGTACTGTTGAGACACACGGATGGTCGCAGTCGGGTGATGGCCATGGAGATCATGCTGGGAATCCCGGCGATCCGCAATCTCATCCGTGAGGGCAAGACCCACCAGATGGCCACCATAATCCAGGGCGGCGGGGCGATGGGTATGCAGACTCTAGACCAGAACTTGAAGACGCTGCTACAGAGCGGAAAGATCACCTTCGAAGAGGCTGTCGGTAAGGCTCAGAATCCGCGCGAACTCGCTGCGATGGTTGGCCGCAAACTGTAGACTATGCTGTATTTCGGGGTATACCTGACTCAAGATAGCTTCTTTTAGAAAGCAGAGACGTATGGACTTCGTGAAGGTGCGGTGGACCAACAAAAGACAGTTCATTGCCTGGGACGCACCAGGGCACACGGTGGTGATGGATGCCCCACAGGAGTTCGGTGGGGAGAGCGCAGGAATGCGGCCCCTCCAGGTGTTATTGGCTGGACTCGCGGGTTGCAGTGCGATGGATGTAGTCTCTATCCTTGAGAAGAAGCGCCAGCGTGTGTTGGGGCTGGAGGTTCATGTCCACGCCCGCCAACGGGAGGACGAGTTTCCACGTATCTATGAATGGGTTGAACTCGAGTTTCGAGTCACCGGGAGCGATATTGCCGAGGAAGCCGTAAGGAGGGCGATTGAGCTCTCGATGGAGAAGTATTGCTCGGTCGCTGGGATGCTGGGTTCCCAAGTGACACTGGAGACTCGCTTCATCGTACTCAATGCGGCAGATGGTCCACTAACCCCTGATGAGTGAAGCTCCCGTCGACTCGATGGGTTCCTCGGCGGTCTTGATTCCTGTGCACAACGAGGCCGCTACCCTCGGCTTCGTTCTGGAGTCGGTGCGCGGACACTTCGGCGGACAGGTTCTTGTCGTAGATGACGGCTCGACGGACGGCACATCAGATGTCCTGTCGCGATGCGATTGGGTCAACGTCGTCCACCACCCCGAGAATTATGGATACGGGAAGGCTTTGGCGACCGCTTTTGAGTGGGCCGCCGACAGTGGTGTCGACTTTGTGGTGACCATGGATTGCGATGGGCAACACGAGCCCGCACACATTCCGAAGTTCCTGTTCGAGCTATCCAAAGGCGGCGACATCATATCTGGCAGCAGGTATCTGCCGAAAAGTGTAGCGACTGGAGAGGCACCCATGAGCAGGCAGGAGATCAACGCTAAAGTCGCCGCCATCATCAACAATCAAACGGGATGGAGTCTCACTGATGCGTTCTGTGGGTTCAAAGCTTACAGGACGGCCGCGATTGCCAATATTGTTTGGCGGGAGCCGGGATACGGGTTTCCGCTAGAGCTATGGGCTAGAGCGCATGCCCGGGGTCTGGACATCAGAGAGATGCCGGTTGCTCGGATATACTGCGATCACACCCGCAGCTTTGGGACCGTGCTCGATAATCCAGAAATACGTTACAACTACTATATGCGTGTTTGGAATACGACTCTTGCTGAGGAGGGCATCGAGTGAGAAGAGTGGTCTGTATCGGGGCTCACCCTGACGATGTCGAGATTGGTTTAGGTGGAACAATCGCCAAGCTGGTCCGCTCCGGCGCAAGCGTGACCATTGTCGACCTGACTGATGGTGAACCCACTCCTTTCGGCACGCGAGAGATACGCGCGCGGGAAGCAAAGGAAGCTGCGGCGATTCTAGGGGCCGAGAGGGTCACTCTGAGCCTGCCCAATCGCGAGCTGGCCGATACTGCTGAGGCGCGTCGCGAACTAGCTGAGGTGCTTAGAGAGATACGACCAGACGCTCTGTTTATACCGTATCCTGAGGATGCGCATCCTGACCACATCGCCGCGTCTCAGATCGCACTTTCTGCTCGTTTCTGGTCGAAGTTGACAAAGACGGATATGCGAGGAGAGCCTCACTATCCGGCCCGGGTGTATCGACACATGGCCGTTCATCTGAAGATTATCAGGCAGCCATCTTTCGTTCACGATGTCTCGGAAGAAATTGAGGTGAAGATGCTGTCGGTTCGCTGCTACCAATCCCAGTTCGAATCCAATCCTGCGAACAGGCACCTTATAGATGCGATTGAAGCTTCGACCCGGATGTGGGGCGGCACGATTGGAGTCGGGGCGGGTGAGCCGATCTTTGCCCTTGAGACCCTCGGAGTATCCGATCTTGGTGCCCTGAAATAGGGGAGGCTCCTCAATGGTTGTGAGTCAGAGTAACCGTGGAGGCCACCCGCCTCGGGTTGTCGAACCCCCTCTCTCTGAGTGGGCATCGATAGCAGCCGAGAATCGCCGACTCCTCAGCGCCAGCCCAGTATCGGTCGCAGGACAGCCGTTACATCGCCTGCGCGCCCAAGCCCGCCGAGACACGATGGAGCTCGCCCTACTCTTCAGCCAGCGAGCGGGTCTAACGCCATCACTTCCGCCCCACTTGGAAGCCGACGGCCCCCTGGCAATCACAGGTCATCAACCAATTCTTTGTAGCACAGGCGTCTGGTCGAAGTACTTCGCTCTATCGCGATTCGCCGAATGCACATCAGGTGTTGGTATCGACCTGGTTATCGACTCTGACAGGGCTGCTCCCATCGCTGCCGATGTTCCATCGCTGGACGAGCGACCTAGCATCCAGTCGATCGTCCTGTCGCCAGGACATGCCGATAAGTGCTTCGCTGCAACCCCTGTTCCTTCTCGCACACAAGTCGCATCCTTCGCCGAGGGGGTTCTATCGGCATTGCATAAGCTGCCGCCCTCGGGGGCAATCAACAACTTCGAGGCGTTTTCTTCTGCGCTGATGACGTCCCTACCACAGGCACAGAACGGCGCGGAGTTGATGGCTTTTACCAGGCGACATTTCGAGGCGCCTGCAGGATTGCACTATCTGCAAGTGCCAGTCACGAAACTCGCTACTACGCTGCCATTTCGCTTCTTTGCGGCTGATATCCTCTTGAGGGCTGTAGATTTTGCGGCCGCTTACA
This sequence comes from Actinobacteria bacterium UBA912, assembly GCA_002293965.1. GTDB lineage: Bacteria > Actinomycetota > Coriobacteriia > Anaerosomatales > UBA912 > UBA912. The sequence continues at coordinate 11,011 of DBEG01000118.1, forward strand.
ACCAAGAACTCGCGGTATTTCGCACCAACCACAAGGTTCGGTCCGCAGCGCAGCCTGTCCCGGACCTTCGCTGCAACGAGACCGGCGTGGAGATACCGTTTTGGATTCTGACCCACGGTGCTCGCAAACGGGCCTTCGTTCGCCCTATCAGGGGAGCGATTGAGGTCTTCTCCCAGGAAGGCGAAGCCTATGTCATTCCCGACAGCGTCGATGAGCTGGTATCAGCCTTCGCGGGCCTCAGGCTGGCGCCCAAGGCACTCGCCCTCACCATGTACGCTCGTCTCTTTCTCGCCGACATCTTCATCCACGGCACCGGAGGTGCTCGCTACGATTCGGTCACGGATGGGATTATCCGACGATTCTATGGGCTCGATGCTCCACACTTCGCAGTAATCAGCATCCCAGAAGAGCCGCCGTATTTTGTTAGCGATTCCGGTTTGTCCAAAATGATGTCAATCGCGAAAGATCGTCTGAAGGCCCTCAAGCACCATCCTGAGAACGCATTGGAGGCCGGATTGCAGCAACCCAATCACCCACACCAGGTCGAGCACATGGATCTCGTGAGTCAAAAACGTCGTCTCATCGCCGAGATGTCGAAAACAGGTGCCGACAAGGCCATCCTCGGCGGGCAGATGCGTCATATCAACGAGCTGCTTCGGGCTTCTTTGCAAGCTGAAGTATCGGTCGTTGAAGCGGAGTTGGCTGACCTTCTTTCGATGGAGGCGCAAGTCTCCGTCCTCGGGGACCGGCGCTATCCCTACTGCTTCTTCGATCCCCGCGAGTACTCGCAAATATTCACCGGTACCGTGTTATGATACTTCCCATCATTGTCGGGACTATCGAATGGAGCTGATGTAGATGGCGCTACCCGTGGTTGATTCGAACCTCTGTACGGCGTGTGGAATCTGTGTCGATGATTGCCCGATGGGCTGCTACGACATGGAAGCGGTGGCAGTTCTGGCCCGCGAGGATGACTGTACCGAGTGCGGGATCTGTGTTGATGCTTGTCCAGCAGGCGCAATCTCGATGTAGTTCAGTTTTTGAGCTTAGCCTCGGGGGCCGGAGTCATCGTTCACGTATAGACGGGGTTCATTTCCGCGAAGCATTCCAATGAACCGCTTATGATGTGCAGCGTAGACGACGGCCCCCATGCAAAGTGCGAACACCCAGTCCGTCGAGCCTAGGAGGAGAGCCGACACGGGCAGGGTCGCTGCGGCAGCCACTTGACCTGCCATCATGTACCGAGTCAGTGCGATGGTCAGCAAGCCGACCGTGACTACCAAGACGAAGTAGCGCCAGTCGTATGCGAGCAATGCACCGCCCCCGGTCGCAAGCCCCTTACCGGTGCGCCCGAAACGCCGCTTGATGAGCCCGAACCAAAGCGAGTAGTTGTGGCCGAGTACCGATCCAGCAACGGCCAGCATGGGCAAGGTCAACAAACAAAGTGATGTCCATGCGATCCCCTCCGATACACCCGGGCTGATTGCATCCATATGTTGCGCCCAGGGCGCGAAGTAGGAACCAAAGCTGGCGGTCAAACTGATTGCTGTCAGTTTGGCAAGGGTCACAGGGAAGAATCCTTTCAAGGCGTCTGAGATCATAGCAACTAAGAACCATCCCCACGATCCGGTGGAGCGCCGGACGTTCATCGCACCGACATTACCCGAGCCACGCTCGGAGACGTCTTGCCCTGTGACCTGTCGAACGATGATGTATGCAAACGGGATGCTGCCAATCATGTAGGAGGCGAGCAGTGTAAGCAGAAGTATCGCAGGGAGTATGGCGACAGAGTCGGTCACTCGTCACCCACTCGGGGTACCACGTACTCGATGGCTAAAGGTAGCATCTTGATAACGTAGCTATTCTCCAAGAAGACCTCGCCGTCAATCTGGGCAGGCAACGGCGTGGGGCTTTCAATGGAGATGGCTTGATGACGACTCATGGTCACGGGGGACATCCCGGTGTGTTTGCCCACCACCACGAAGGGAAGTCTCAGCAGAGTCTGAGGAAGCGAAAGGGGTGCGATGGTGCATGTGTCGAAGAGGCCATCATCGGGAGTGGAGTTGGGAGTGATGGCGAAGCCACCACCATATGTAGGACCGTTTGTTGCTGCCATCAACAGCACCTCGACATCCCTTGATTCCTCTGTGTCCACGGAAAGAGCGAATCGATAACGTCTGAGCTGCTTGAACAGGACGTAAACCAGCGATAGCAGATACAAGGGTAGTCCAGAAAGGGGGGTAGTAGCTTTGAATTCAACGGCCTTCGCGGTTACCTCGGCATCGAGACCGATCGAGAAGCTGTTGTTGAAGTAGATGTCGTTACAGCGACCCAAGTCGTATTTCCTGCGCACTCCAGAGCGCAGCACCATAATCGCCGATGAAAGCCCTCTAGGGATACCTAGGGTGCGACAGGTGTCGTTGCCCGAACCTATCGGAAGGATCCCTAGCGCCGGCCGTGCCGCGGTATCGATCTGCATGAGTCCGTTGAGAACCTCATGGACGGTACCGTCACCTCCGACAGCCACGACAATGTCATAATCTGAGGCCTTTGCAGCGATAGTCTTGGCGTGTCCCACCTTGGTCGTGAGTTCGACTTTGTAGGTCTGATCATGGAGTAGGCGTTCGATAACGGGCAGCAGCTTGAGCCCTCGGCCGTGATTAGCGGCTGGATTGACTATGAGTAAGATCCGGGACGGATTCAATCAGACGACTCCTGTACAACGTCGACCAAGAGATGGATGCGAGTCAACTAGAACGCACCCGGTGAGTATGATACTCTGCGTGAGCGTTTCACATCAATGAGCCCTCTTAGCTCAGCGGATAGAGCGTCTGCCTCCGGAGCAGAAGGCCGCAGGTTCGAGTCCTGCAGAGGGCACCATCGATTATTCACATCTGTTTGCGATCGGCCTTTCGGCAGGCCGTCATCGTGTCCTTAGTGACCTTCCGCGCGCTCCTTGTTGTACTTCTCGATGATTTTGGATGCGATTTCGTGCGGCACTTGCTCATAGGAGTCGACCACGATCGTATACTGACCCGTACCGCTGGTGATCGATCTTAGCGTCTGTGAGTAGTGGACTACTTCGGCGTAGGGCGCTTGCGCCTTTATTGCTTGATAGCCTGGTCTGGGGGAGTCCATCCCAAGGATCCGACCGCGAATCGAAGAGATGTCGCCCATTACAGCGCCTGAATGTTCATCCGGAACGGTGATTGTCATAGTAGCGATCGGCTCGAGCAGAACCATGTCAGCCTTCGCGGCCGCCGCCCGGAATCCGATGCGAGCAGCTGTGCGAAACGCCATTTCGTTCGAGTCAACGCTGTGATAACTGCCGTCGAAAACCGCTACTTTGACGTCGACCACGGGGTATCCTGCGAGCACGCCTTCGGCCATGGTGGATTGAACGCCCTTATCCACTGCAGGTATAAACTGCCGAGGAATCCGCCCGCCGACTATCTCGTCGATGAACTCGTAGCCGCCGCCCGGGTTGGGCTCGAGTCTGAGCCAGCAGTCGGCGAACTGCCCGGAGCCGCCGGTCTGCTTCTTGTGACGGCCCTGCGCCTGTGAAACCTTGAGGGCTGTCTCCCGGTAGGGTAGCCTCAGGTCGGTCAGCTCGGCATCCACATGGTATCTGTCGTGGAGTCGACAGAGCAACACGTCAATCGCGGTTGCTCCAAGAGAGTACATCACAGTCTGGTGGGTCTCTTCGTCCCTGACCAGGGTGAGCGATGGATCCTCATCCGCGACTGCTCGCAAGGCGGTCCCGAGCTTGTCCTCGTCCGCTTTGGTTTTGGCAACAAGCGCCACGGGATACAGGGGGTCGGGGAGAGGCAGCGGGTTGAAGGCTGTGGTTCCGGATAGGGACAGAGTGTCGTTGGTCCTGGTGTCGGAAAGCTTGGCTAGAACAGCGACGTCTCCCGCGAAAGCAGCGTCGACATCCACCGTTTCTTTGCCTGTCATCCGGAATACATGTGCGATACGTTCTTTCTTGCCGGTCCTCGAGTTGAGTAGCTCCATACCTGGAGTGAGTTTCCCAGAGATGATCTTTAGGAGCGAGAGGCGCCCGACGTAGGGGTCCGAAAGCGATTTGAAGACATGCGCAGTGACTTCGCCATCGGCGCAGATGGGGATCTGGGCTCCATCGGCAGTATGTAGCGGTCCATGTGCGGTGGGTTTGGGGAAGAACGTGACAATCTCGTCCATCAAGTCCTCGATGCCCTGCAGGGTTATGGCAGAGCCGATAAAGACGGGGATGAATATCCCTTTAGCGATTGCTTTGTCGAGCAGATTCTCAAGCTCGTCTTGGGACAGTCGGTCACCTTCGAGGTACTTCTCCATCAGTTCGTCATCTGCCTCGGCTACGAGCTCGCAAAGGGTCTCGCGAGCGGCCTCAGCTGCCTCAGTGTACTCGGCCGGGATGTCTGAGACTTCTTCGGCGTCGTCGGCATGATGGTACGCCTTCATTCTGATGATATCTATTACCCCATAGAAGTCCGCTGCCTGGCCTATGGGAATCTGGACAGGCCCGACACGGTGGCCGAACTTAGCCTTGATGGCATCGATTACAGCATCGAAATCCGCATTCTCCTTGTCCATCCTGTTGATGAAGATCGCCCTAGCGATGCCCATATCCTCAGCGATTTGCCACAGACGCTCAGTCTGGACCTGCGGTCCTGCTACGGCGTCGACAACAAACAGGGCCATTTCGGCGGCTTCTATACCCGCGATTGCGTCCCCGATGAAGTCTGCGTAGCCCGGGGTGTCGATTACGTTGATCTTGATGCCCTTGTGCATGAATGGAGCCAAAGCTAGGTTGATGGAGATCTTCCGTTTTATCTCCTCGGCTTCGAAATCGAGACAGGAGTTGCCGTCTGAGACACTACCCAATCTCTTTGTGATACCCCCAAGATGAAGCATAGCTTCGGCAAGCGATGTCTTTCCTGCCCCCCCATGGCCAAGCAAAACTACGTTTCGGATCATGTCTGTGTTTACCGCTTTCAACTGCATCTCCTCCTCAGAGCGTAGCGACGGCAAGCATGCATTCGGCGAGCTTGCAGGTCGACCTATAACCGAACAAAATGCAGACAACGTCAGCATACTCCTTATCTGAACTGGTTCACACTGTTAGAATGGCTGATGTTCCCGTCCATACGGGATCAGAGTGTGTCGTGTTGGTCCGAGTTATGGAATCGGAGCCGTTATGAAGATGATTGCAAGACAGGTTGCCCCGATTGTATTGGCGATCGCGTTATTGGCCACAGTGTTGATGCTTCAAGGCTGTGCAAGTCCATCCGCACCCGATTCGACCAGCACCTCAGATTCGCAGCAAACCCAGACTCCTGTAGAGGAAGTCCCGACCGAAGTGGAGGAGACACCGTTGTTCACCCCATCGTATGCACCCAACGGCACCGAGGTGGCCGTGATTACAACCGACAAAGGCGTAATAAGGATTGACCTGCACTCTGAGCAGGCACCGAATCATGTAGCATCATTCGTTGAGCTAGCCCAGAAAGGCTTTTTCGACGGCACTAAGTTTCACAGGGTCGAGCCTGGATTCGTGATTCAGGGAGGCGATCCGCTGTCCAAGACCGATGATCCCAATGTCGGCACAGGTGGACCAGGCTATCGTGTGGCCGCAGAGTTCAATGAGCTGCAACATCTCGACGGCACCTTGTCGATGGCCAGGTCACAGGATGTGGACTCGGCTGGCTCCCAGTTCTTCATCTGTCTGGGCCCTCAGCCGTTCCTCGACGGGCAGTACACGGTCTTTGGCCAGGTGACTGAGGGTATGGAGGTCGTTCGTGCCATCACCAAGGGCGACGTCATGCGCTCGGTAGTTATTGAGAATGCCACCCAGTGAATCGAGAGCATCTGTGGATGAAGCTCGCTACAACGAAGCCCTAAAACACTATAACGAGAAGGACTACCGGGCCGCGGCGAAAGGATTCTTGGCAGCTGCGGGAAGGGGAATCGAAGGCAATGGCCTGGCGTATCACATGTCTGGTAACTCGCTACTAAAACTCCGGCGCTATGCCGATGCGATCACTGTGTATGGTCACGCGTTGCGGGACGAGACCTATCTGAAGTCTGGCGCAGTTCATGCCAACTTAGCGACCGCATACTCTGCTCAAGGTGACTATCAGCAGGCGGTGACTTGTTTCCGTGAGGCATTGGCCGATGTCGGCTACACAGCCCAATATAGAGCTTTGCAGGGGATGGCAGCAGCTTTACTGCAGATGGGCAAGGTTGAAGAGGCCGCCGTCTCTTACCGACAGGCTGCTTTAGATGCCGATAATCCCGATCCCGGCAAGGCCCTTAACAACTTGGGACTGTGCTTCATGGCACTCGGACGACCAGCGGATGCGGTTGAGGCCTACAAAGCGGCACTCGGTTTCGACACCTATTCCAGTCGCGGCAAAGCACTTGCGAATCTGGGGATGGCCTTCTCTGCACTTGGCCAGCACAAGGACGCACTGAAGTCTTTTGAGAAGGCCGTGGAGTTGCACTCCTTCCAACTCGGACCAGCGGCACTGGCTGCGATGGAGCAGAGTAGCGCGGCACTCGAGTCGGATGCGACGCCCAAGCGCGAGATAATCGAGGGCTGGCGAACAGGGGAGCTCGATCCTGTGTCAGCCTCCTTGCAGGCCACCGGCCCGCTCGGTAGCGACGACATGCCGTCCCACGAGCCTTCGGCATACCTCGGTGAAGTACCTGATGTTAGCTCCGAGGAGGCATCCGAAGAGGCTGCCGAGGGTGACGTCTCTGCGTTCTTCACCCGAACCGATGAAGAGATGAAGGTGATGGACAGGGCAGAGTCTAAGCGCAAGCGAATCGAGAGGGAAAGCGGAAGTGGTCGTTGGCGAAGAGTTGCCACGATCGCCAGTATTATTATAGTAGTCGCTGGTGTCGCGGCTGCCCTTTACTTCTCCGGATACGGCTTCCCGACTCAGGTTATGACCGTGGACGGGATGCTGGAAGCTCACGCTGAAGGTCTATCAGTCGATGGCCACTGGGTAGCCGTGCCGTCTGCTGACGTAGCTCAAGAGATGGCAAAGCTGCCTCCGATTCAGAGTCATACCATCCAAGCCATCGAACGCTCAGCCAACCGATCGTATGTCAAGATTACTGTCACTCCTCGGAGCGGAGAGCCCCTAAAGTACGAGGTTACCCTGCTCAGAGAGGGAGTGGGGTGGAAGGTTAGCGGCATCGCCAACAGGTGGAGTACCCCTGCTGATCGGCAGTAAGTCGTAGGCGGGTTTCGAGTTCACTGGGTCTAATAACGAGAGGAGTAGTTTTGAATCAAAGAACATTCATCATGATCAAGCCGGACGCTGTAGCGAGGGGTCTAGTCGCCCCAATCATCCAGCGCTTCGAGAACACGGGGCTGGTTATTGAAAGGCTGGAGCTGGACCGTCTAGACCTATCACAGGCTGAAGCTAACTACGAAGAGCATAAGGGTAAGCCCTTCTATCCGGGTTTGATTGATTACATCACCTCCGGTCCGGTGGTGAAGATGGTGCTGTCAGGACCTGACGCCGTGATGGTGTGTCGCAAGCTCATGGGTGCAACCAATCCGAGAGACGCCGCTCCTGGAACCATTCGTGGTGATTTCGGTCTCGAGGTCGACGCTAACGTCGTACATGGATCGGACTCACCCGAGGCGGCAGCCCGAGAGATAGACATCTTCTTCGGCGGAAGTTCTCGCTGACCGGCGCTGTCAGGTCCCAGTGGTTGCTAAGCCGTTGTCTGATACGTGCAGGAGATATAGCCGACCTGATAGAACTTTAGTGATTATCGGAACAGGCTGTCCTGATGATCAGATAGGGGCACAATGCGAAGCAGAGGCTTCTTTGGCGGGATACACCCGTCCACCCAAAAGGGCGGATCGCGGGAATCGTGCGTAAGACGTCCATCGTTGCCCTCTAGGTTGCATGTGCCCCTGAGTCAACACGTAGGAGCACCCGCTGTACCGTTGGTCAAGTCAGGGGATGCTGTCTTGCGCGGACAGCTAATCGGCGAAGCGCAGGGACCCATTTCTGCGAATGTGCACTCACCTGTTAATGGGGAAGTCGCAGGTGTGTACTCGATCCGACTGTTATCAGGCGCACTGGCCGAAGTTGTCGAGATCGCCCCACACGCCGAACAGGACTGGGACTCCTTTGTGAGGATCGACGCCGCCGAGGATGTCTCCGAGACCCTGCGCATGGGGGGAATCGTCGGACTTGGAGGAGCCGCATTTCCCTCCAGCGTTAAACTGCACAGCTCGCACGGAAAGCCCATTCATACGGTGATCGTCAACGGCTGTGAGTGCGAACCGTACCTTACTTGCGACGACAGGGTAATGCGCGAATGGCCCGAGCGCGTTGTTGCTGGTGCGCGGATCCTGGGTGCCGCGACCGGTGCGAAACGGGTCGTCATTGCCTTAGAGAACGATAAACCTGAGGCCTGCGAAGCGCTGTTGCGACATTCAAGGCCCGATGTCGAGATCGTGGTCTTGCAGGCCAGATATCCGCAAGGCGCCGAGAAGCAACTGATCTACTCGATCATTGGCGAAGAGGTCCCTCATGGCAGACTGCCTGCTTCGGTTGGTGTGTTGGTCCACAACGTGGGCACCGCCGCAGCGATTACGGATGCCGTCCAGCTCCGAAAGCCTCTAGTTGAACGCGTGGTGACCGTTACTGGCCACGTTGGCGAGCCAGCAAACTTCCTAGCCCTCATCGGCACACCCATAAGCCATCTACTTGCCGAGGCCGGCGGTTTCACAGCAGAGGTTTCCCGAATAATCGCTGGCGGCCCCATGACAGGAACTGCAGTGGCTAATCTTGATCTTCCTGTGGTCAAAGGAACATCAGGTCTGGTTGCGCTGACAAATGCCGATCTCCCGCCAGCAGTTCATGCTGATCAGCCATGCATTCGGTGTTCAAGGTGCGTCACTGCGTGCCCTATGCGCCTCCAGCCATATGCTATTGGAATACATGCGAACAGATCCGATTGGGAAGGCATCCAGCGATTCGTGCCTCTAAGTTGTATAGAGTGCGGCTGTTGCGAGACGGTGTGTCCTACTCGGCGGCCTTTGATCCAGCTTATCCGAAGGGCCAAGCAGGTCTTGATGTCTAAAGGAGTTGAGGCATGAGGGCAGACCCTGGTTCAAGAACGTGGCGACTAGCCTCATCGCCGCACGTCGCTGATACCGTTTCTTGCTCCAGGATCATGCTCATCGTCCTGGCAGCACTACTTCCGGTTACAGTCTGGGCAGTTGTGAACATGGGAATGTTAGCCGTTGGATTGCTGATTGCCTGTGTAGTTTCTGCAGTCGGCAGTGAGGCATTGTGGAACTGGATTGCCAGAAAGCCACACACGATTATGGACGGAAGCGCCCTGCTCACCGGTTTACTCCTGGCCCTGACGCTTCCACCGCGTACTCCGCTTTGGATTGCTGTGGTCGGCGGCATAGTTTCTATATGTCTCGGGAAGATGATTTTTGGAGGCCTGGGATGGAACCTCTTCAATCCTGCGCTCGTGGGCAAGGCTTTTGTGGCCATCTCTTGGACAGGGGTGCTCTCGGAGCAGGTCGTTCCTGGCGGTTGGTACAGGGGAATCGATGTTTCCGCCCCGACGGGCCATGACGCTATCACCGGTGCCACCAGACTTGCGATTGCAGCCGCCGACAAGGCCGCAGCCGGCGCATATGGCTTCGACACGACCCAGCACTACGTTCCGCTACTCTTCCGCAACCTAGAGGGATCCTTGGGCGAGATATCAGCTGCGCTGTTGATACTTGGCGGATTCGTCCTGATTGCAACAAGAATCATCGATTGGCGAATTCCTGCGGGGTATATTGGAACGGCAGCTGTCTTGTCCTGGACTTTCGGTGCCGACCCGGTTTTCCATGTTCTGGCCGGAGGTCTTCTGCTCGGAGCATTCTTCATGGCCACGGACTATGTCACCTCTCCGATGACCAAGATTGGACGATTCCTTTTCGGATGTGGTTGTGGGCTGATCAACATCGTCGCTCGGCTCTACGGTCCCGGGCCTGAAGCGACCACATGGGCGATACTATTCATGAACGGCTTAGTGCCCTTAATCGACAGATTGACTGCACCGCGTGTCTTTGGATGGAGGAAAAGGAATGGGTAGGGCACCGTCTACGCCCTTGAGAATGGTAGGGACTGTTTTCGTAACCTGCGTACTTTCGGCTACAGCCTTGGCCTTCACCTACGAGGCCACCAGGGAAAGGATTGCAGCCCAGGAACGGATTGCCGAACAGCAGGCGCTATCAGCAGTGCTTGCTACTGGTGAGAGGTTCGAGAGGCTAGAGGACGAGATCTTGGTCTCAGCTGAGGATTATGCGGGCAAGACGCCGATAACAGGGATTTGGAGGGCCTATGATGCCCGGGGCGATCTCTCCGGCTTCGCACTCCGCACTTCGCCACGTGGTTACGGTGGTCCGGTACACATGATTATAGGACTGGATAGAGACGGGAAAGTAGCGGGTGTCAATATCGTTCAACATCGAGAGACACCTGGTCTGGGAACCAAGATAATCACAGAACAGTGGTTTGCTGAGCAGTTTGTCGGCTGGAATCCCGCTGACCTGTCAACTTATCTCGATGACTACGACACGATTACAGGGGCAACAAAGTCAGCGGACGCTGTTCGGGACGGCATTGTTACCGCGATCCAAGTTTACGATGGCGTGTTGAGGGGATTAAGAGACGATGGGGGTGGTGACTTATGAACGAATGGATAGGGGTATTCAAACGTGGTCTTAGCCTGGATAACCCCTTGGTCGTACTGATGATTGGATTATGTCCGACACTCGCAGTCTCCACGAAGCTTGATGGGACCTTCTTTCTCGCGCTGAGCGTACTTTTCGTCCTAACCACTTCAAGCGTTCTCATTTCACTGCTACGCAGTGCTATTCCCGAGCTGGTTCGCATCCCGGTCTTCATCGTGGTGATCGCATCGTTTGTGACGATTGTAGACCTGTCACTTCAGGCGTATCTTCCGGACATCTATCGATTCCTCGGTGTCTGGATTCCTTTGATAGTAGTCAACTGCATCATACTGGGGCGCGCGGAGGCATTTGCATATCACAATCCTCCCAGACTGGCACTTGCTGATGGTCTTGGAATGGGCCTGGGCTTCGCAGGGGCAATCCTGCTGCTCGCTGCAGTCCGTGAGTTGATTGGCAGTGGACAGATTGTTTTCTTGGAAACGACACTCATCGAACTGCCCCAGTGGTATCGCGCCCCGGGTGTTGTTATGTTGTTTCCGGGAGCGTTCATTGTATTTGGCTTCATCATAGCGGCGATCTCGGCCATCAACCGGAGACTGTATTCTCGGACGACTCACCCGGTGCCTGCATGCACCATCACCGAGGGTGGCGATGTTAGATGACAGAGTTGCTTACCCAGTTCGCACTTCTTCTAGTCGGAGGCGCATTGGTCAACAACATCCTCCTGACCCGCTTTGTGGGACTCTGTCCGTTCTTCGGCGTCTCTGGTTCGATGAAGGCCTCCGTTGGAATGGCAGCTGCAGTTGTGTTTGTCATGATGCTTGCATCCACTGCGACCTGGATCTTCTGGAACTGGTTACTGGTACCACTAGGCGTTGGCAACTTCCTCTACATCCCCGTGTTTATTCTGGTGATTGCCTCCCTCGTTCAATTCGTTGAACTTTATTTGAAGAAGACGACCCCTGCGCTACATCGGTCACTAGGTATCTACCTGCCCTTAATAACTACGAACTGTGCCGTGCTTGCTACGGCGACCGAATCCGTGAGGCCTGGATTTTTCAAACTCAACATTGAATACACATTCACATTTCCAGAAACCATCGTCTACACGCTAGGGGTAGCATTGGGTTTCGGGTTCGCTCTCATTTCGTTCGCAGCGTTGCGTGAGCGTTTGGATGTTGCGCCAGTCCCTGCATTCATGAAAGGGGCACCGATCTCGTTCATCACCGCCGGGCTACTGTCCTTTGGTTACGTAGGCCTGGCGGGACTCTTCGGCCTGTGATTGGGGCATCTGTGGATTATTCGCTAATTCTAAAGGCAGCAGGGGCGCTGAGCTTCGTGGGGTTGATAGCGTCTGGAATGCTCGTGCTTGCATCAAAGCGATTCTCGGTGGAAGCGGATCCGAGGATCGAGAAGGTACTTTCAGTATTGCCGGGCGCCAATTGTGGTGCCTGTGGAAATCCATCTTGCTTTCTAGCTGCCGAAAAACTTGTCGACTCCAAAGCACCGATCACCCTGTGTACTGCGGGAGGTCAGGAGGTTGCTGACGCCCTGGCTGGAGCTCTTGGGGTTGCGAAGTGTGAAGTTGCTGTTCTTGTAAGTTCCCGCGCTTGTGGAGGCGGGGTCAACGCTGAGCTTCGGTATATCTACTCGGGCCTGGCGTCGTGCCATTCCGTTGTTCGCGTTGCGGGGGGCGACCTCCAATGTGACTACGGATGTCTGGGGCGTGGAGATTGTGTGAGAGCCTGTCCATTCGGGGCCATTGAATTGGATCACCGGAGCCTTCCGGTAATCGACTCACAAAAATGTACCGGTTGCGAGATTTGCATCGGCGAGTGCCCGCGCTCCCAACATGGATTGCTCAGAATGATGGAAGTCGATAGTCCGGTAGTGGTTAGATGCTGCGCGACA
>DBEG01000151.1:0-5683 GCA_002293965.1 Actinobacteria bacterium UBA912
AGCCCGGCGAAACTCGCGGTCACGCCGCCCATCGTGGGATGCGTGAGCAGCGCGACGTACGGCAGCCCTTCGCGGGCGAACCTCTCGCGGGCGGCAGCGGTCTTCGCCATCTGCATGAGCGAGAGCATGCCCTCCTGCATCCGGGCGCCGCCCGATGCGGTCGCCAGCACCACAGCCCTGCGCTCGGCGATCGCGAGCTCGAATGCGCGCGCGACCTTCTCGCCGACCACAGAGCCCATCGAAGCGCCGATGAAGCGGAAGTCCATCGCGCCGATGACCACCGGATGCCCGTCGATCGAGGCCCGCCCGGTCACAATCGCCTCGGCGAGGTCCGAATCGCTTCTTGCCGAAGCGACCGACTCCACGTACGGCTTGGTGGCGGTGAACACTAGGGGATCCGCCGCCGTGAGCCCAGCGTCGACTTCGGCGAAGCTACCGGGATCGGCGAGCATGTCGATGCGCTGGGCAGCCGTCAACTCGACGTGATGCCCGCAGTGCCTGCAGACGTACAGGTCCTTGACGAGCTCACCCTGGTAGATGATCCGCTTGCATTGCGCGCACTTCGACCACACCCCGTCCGGAAGGTCCGGCGTGTCGGCAGGGTCGGGCATCTTGGTGTATTTGCGGCTCTCTCTGGCCTTGAACCAGTCACCGATCGACATACGCTCTTCTCTCTCGATGCCCGCGTAGCGTAGCGGATCCTGGCCGGTAGCCGCCTGCGGCTAGACCGAGTAGTCCTCGGCGCCTTCGAACACCGCAAGTGCGCGGTCCACGTCGTAGTCGGCAAGCGTAATCGCGCTGATCGCCTTGGTCAGCCGCACTGCTTCGCCAAGTTCACGCTGGTGGATGTTGCGCCCGGTCGCATTGCCGATGGCTCCGCCGACGTGGATCTGCTCCCACAGCTGGCCGAGGAAGCTCTTGGCATCCACGGTCGAGCCGCCAGCGCAGACCAACCCTGTGCGCCCGGAGGCGAGCGAGGCTTCCTTCAGAAGCTCTGCCGAAGAGGCCGTATCCGACTTCTTGGGCGGGTTGACCTTCACGAAGTCCGCACCGATGGAGACCGCGACGCCGGCAGCACCAGCGATCAGGTGCGCGTCCTTCTCATCGGCGACGGCCTTGCCGCGCGGGTACATCCAGAGCACGACCAGAAGGCCGTTGGCGTGCGCCTCGGCGATGAGCTGGGCGGCCTCGGACATCATGTTGGCCTCGTACTCCGAGCCGATGTAGATCGTGTAGCCAAGACCGACGACCTTCACGCCGTTGTCGCGCATGTCGAGCACGGCCTGCAGGTCATGGAGTTGTGGCGAGTAGGGATCGTCCTGGTGCTTCGCCGGATCCTGCGAGGTCTTGATCAGGTGTGACTTGCTGTTCATTTTCACGAGATAGTTGATGTCGGGGTAATCGGCAGCGTACTGCGCGATCAGGCCGCGCTGGCCGGCGAGCACTCCAACGACGCCCTGCGCGCCGATGCGGAAGAGGTGCTCGGGCTCGGCGTCCTCGGCGGCTATGCCCTCGCCGTAGAAGTCATCGTTGAGATGCTCGATCTTCTGATCGCAAGCGAACAGCATCAGCCGTCCGGTGCCGCGGGTGGCGGCCATGTAGTTGTCGATGAACGTCTCCCTGGCCTCGGCGGGAACGTCCATGGGCACACGAACCTGGTCACGAGTGATATTAGGCATTCAGCACCCCTCCAAAGTCTGGGACAGTCTGTCGCTCACGCACGATTCAAGCCGCGTGCGAGCCTTCGATTCACACGCAATAGGGTAAGCGAAGCGGGGCCTGTTTGCTAGTGGGACATCGCCCGTGAATGGCCCCCGGTTTTTGCGACTTGCTCTGCGAATCACGGTGCTGTACCATTCGCTGTACAGGTAGCATTTTGGAGGACATCATGGACGCCATTCCCTACACCACTCTTCGCGCCAACCTCGCCAAGCAAATGGACCGTGTGTGCGAGGACCACGCGCCCATCATCGTGACGCGAAAAGCCAGAGCCTCGGTGGTCATGATCTCACTTGACGATTACACGGCGCTGGAGGAGACCTCCTACCTGTTGCGCACTCCCAAGAGCGCACGCAGACTGCTCGAATCGATCGCCGAGCTCGAAGAGGGCGGCGGTACCGCTCACGAACTGGCCGAATGAGGATCGTCTTCTCCGAACATGCTTGGGAGGACTACCTTTACTGGCAGAAGGCCGACCGAAAGATGCTCGGCCGGATTAACACGCTGATCGAAAGTATCTGCCGAACGCCGTTCGAGGGCATCGGCAAACCCGAACCGCTCAAGCACGCGCTGGCCGGATACTGGTCCAGACGCATCGACGCCAACAATCGGATCGTGTACAAGGTCGCCGATGACGACCTTTGGGTAGCGCAGTTGAGGCACCATTACTGAGAGCGAAGCTGCTCGTCCTGATCTCTAGTCCCTCATATCTCCACCCCATATACCTCGCGAAGCCCTCGTTCCACTTCGGCGAGTGTCACACCGTGCACTCCAAGTTGTCTCGGATCGGGCGCATCGGTAAACGCCTCGTCCAGAAAGTTCCGCATGTCCACCATCAAAGGGCCGGGGAGCTTCACGATCGCACTGCCAGGCAACAATTGCGACAAACGCACCACGTCGTTGCGATGTTTTTTGATGTCGCGGTCATCGATCAGTTCGCCCGCGTCGCGCTTTGCTGTCAGGTCGATCCACGCCCGCGCCTTCATAGGAATGAGATGCTCGGCATCGAGCAATGCTATTCCATCGACCCTCCGTATGCCCTCCAGCACGAAGCAGTAGTAACCATCATCGAGCAGGATTGCTGAGAGACTCGCGACGTCCTCGCTGATAGGGAGTGGTGTGAGGTGAGCCTTGTCCACTAACTCGATACCGTCGAGTGCTCGGGTGAACAACTCCACCATTGTGGGAAAACCTGGGTCTCTCGGCGAATGGAAACGATAGAAGCGATGTGCACCTGTGCTCTTCTGTCGGCTTGTATACCCGCCCAGCTCGACGAAATCCCAGACGGTGCGAATGAACTCCGCGTCGAGAGCCTCTGCCACAAGCACGATATCGAGGTCCCTCGTTGCGCGGAACCGGAGGCCCGCCTCATTCATCAGGATATCAGCGGCTGCGCCCCCTATGAGCACGTAACGCCCATCGTGTGCTGCGAAGTGCTCTCGAAAGCGGTCCAGTCCCCTCACCAGCCCACCTCCCCAAGCATCTGATCGAGCGCCTGCTGCACGCGCTCGTCGGGATCGTCGCGTAGGGACAGGTACAGCGAGAGCCGGTCGACTACGGCCATGCCAGCGTCATTCCCGCCCGCGAGCAACCGCGGATCATAAGACCAGACCTCGATGTGAGACTCATCGGCATCGCCGTACGGCGGGGATTTATCGGCGACAGCGAAGTTGCGCCCGTCGATTGCAGCCACCTCTGCGGCCCTCATCGCGATGATTGGAATCCTGGGGCCCGAGAGGTTCGTATATTCAGCCAGAGCGCTGAGTCCGGCTAATACCGCCTCGTCGGCGTCAACGGTGTCCAACTGCGGAATGCGCCTGGCGACCGGATCAGTGAGTCGGTCCCGCATCGCTTGCCACACGTCAGCTGGGGGCTGAGCAAGTCGAAAAGTGCGCGTTCGGTCAGTCATACCCACTTCGATCGCGCCCGTCCCTCGAAGCTCACTTATGGCCCTGCTAGCAGTCATGCGTGTGAAGCCGAGTCTCTCGGCGGCAGCGGTCGAAGTGTGGACTTCGTCGAGCGGCATCTGAAGGAGCCACAGCAGCAGCAGTTGCGCTGACGGTCGGAGATGTTCGCGCTCTTGCGGCACCGCGCGCGTGCGGTCTCGCAGGTCGATGCCGAGCGAGGGCAGGTAGACCTGGGCACCCGGCACCACGAAGGCAAGGCCTGCTTGCACGAGACGCTGCCGGTGGTACCAAGGCAGCTCACTAAATACAGCCGCCATCGGCCCGGGCCACACCGCAGCGAGCTGCATCAGGTGCTTGCGCATGACAGCAGGAGTGACCGGGTGCTCGGCGATCAGCCACAACATCTGCACCCCAGAAAGGGTAGCGCGCCTGAATCCGTACTTAGCGGACAGAAAACGAGGGATATCCCCGGATTCGGCCCACTCCTCTAGGTCGACCGAAACGTGCAGCGTATCCTCGACGTGTCTCGCCGCAGCGGCGGCCGCTTTTGCCCACTGGTGCTCATTTGTTTCCCTTTGTAACATCATGTCTGCACTATAACATAACGAATGATATAGTGCATCGTGGATGTTACACTCGCCTCACTGACTAACACCACCTCTGAGTGGATGGAGGAACCCATGTCGACAGACTACGAGAAATACCGCAAGCGTCGTCGGATCTGGGACGAGTGTCTTTACTCCGAGGACCAGCACAGCGTCTGGCAACAGGTATTGGGGATCGCATGGGATGTCGCTGTCTACCGCATAGCCATGCGTGCTGTCGAACTGGCTCCGGTTGCACCTGAAGGTGGTCACGAGCTGAACGGGATGATCCTCGACCTGTTGAACCGGTCGTTTCATGAGAGTCAGCTCGTTAGGATACGACGCCTCACAGAGTTTTCCGGGCACGGTCTCGATGGGGGTGACCGGGCCGTCTACTCTCTCGCTGCCCTACTGAAAGACATGGAGGACCACTGTGAACTTATGACACCTGAGAACATACTCCGATTCGAAAAGGGCGAGCGTGTGTCGGATGACTGGTGGATAGAGCAGCGGCGCGAGCGCCTGGACCGGCACTAAAGGATCACTGGGATGAGATCGAGGATGAAATCAATGGCTGGGGATTCGATCACGCTACACTGCCCGTCGAGATAAGAAACAGGCAATGGAGTACCCCCAACCCCCGCTACCTCACCGCCTTCTCGGGGTCATGAACTCGACCGGGAAAATCCCTTCGGCGAGCCAGAGGATCTCATCGTAGTCCACCGCGCCCGTGCGGGACTCATCGAACGCGTAAGCTTTGTTACGCCCTCGCAACCCCAACCTCGGGGCAGACATCCGAAGCGACTGTCTCCACGGCCTGCTCGGCAGCGTCCATGAAGGGCATGAGCACGTGATACGCTCCGGCCGCCTTGAGAAGCTCGATCTCCGATTCATCGTGCGCCGTCGCGACGAATCGCCCTTTGAAGCGGGCCGCCTGCAGCCCGTGTACGATGGCCTTGTTGATATCCAGCGACGGGACCGTGCTCACCACGACATCTGCCGAGGAGAGCGGTAGCGATCCCGTGAACTCCGGATCCTCGGCGTCTCCATACTGGATGGGGATGCCCCGGGCCTTCGCCCCCCTGAGTGCCTGCGGGTCGAAGTCGACGCCTAGGACCGTGAGTCCCTTCGCCTTGAGGCCATCGACGATCGTGCCTCCATACCTGCCTAGCCCGAGCACGATGACATCCACTCGCGCCGGTTCGGCAAGCGAATCCTCGATCTCGCGGAACGGCACCGGGCGCTCGAATATCTTGAGCGGCCGCTGGACATAGTCGTAGAGGCGGTCCGCACCTAGGATCATGTAGACAGAGATCGAGATGGTCATGATACCCACCATCGTGATGAGGCTCAGGACATCGGTGCCCAGATGCCCCAAGGCCACGCCCATCGCAGCCAGGATCAGTGAGAACTCCGATATCTGCGCAACAGTCAGCCCTGCAAACATACCGGTGCGTCGTCTGTAGCCCATCC
>DBEG01000151.1:6022-6376 GCA_002293965.1 Actinobacteria bacterium UBA912
CCCATGATTCCCACGACGATAAGCGGGTTACCGATCAGCACGAACGCCGAGAGGACGAGCGCCGGGACGAGTTGATCCCCAAAGTCTGCGATATTGAGCTTGGAGCCCAGGTCGACGAAGAAGAACAGCAGCAGGAAGTCCCTGAGCCCGGTCAGGCGGGCGACAATGGCCTCCCTGTACGGCGTCGAAGCCAGAGAGACTCCGCCGAGGAACGCTCCGACTTCCTTGCTAAAACCAAAGAAGTCGCCCAGCGCCCCTAGTGAAACAGCCCACATCACCGCGAAAAGGACCAACATCTCCTGGGAGCGCGCAAGGACCTTGAGTAGCGGCTCCGCGATCCACTTCATGAAGATC
>DBEG01000062.1 GCA_002293965.1 Actinobacteria bacterium UBA912
AGTAATTCGCCATATCGAGCAGAGCCTGGGGGTTATGGGGGTTGGTCTCAAGCACCTGAAGGTCCTCGAGGACGCTTCGCTGTTCCGCATTGAGTAGTTGCAGGAACTCCTCGGGAACACCTGCCTGAGGTTGCGGAGCGATCAGTCGCGACCCGTAGATGGCCAGGAGCAGGACTGCGACGAAGACCGCAAGCGAGATGGCCAGGATGCTGATGGGGATCCGGTACCTTTGCGCGGGACGGAGCAGATACTTCTTTATCGGGGTGTCGTCCGTTCCGTCTCCATACCTGTCGACTTCCAGACCGATGGATTGGGCCTTGAGCAGCATGTTGAGGTCGTTGGTGACCAGCGTGATCCCATCGCATCCTTCTCGGCAGGCCAGGCTTGCGACGGCCAGGATCCGGTCATCGGTGTTCCTGGGCGAAAGCCCTTCGGGGATGATGGCGTCGGCTGGCAAAGACATCACCCGCAGTGTCCCGCCTTCGGGCAGGACCACGCCTTCCGAGAGTGACCCACCCTCGGAAAGCTCGAAGATGTGACGGCTCACCAGCCGTCCTCTGAATCTCAGGTCAGGGTCCACCCTCGAGGTCTTGAGTTTATCGAGCTCGCCGAGGACCGGTTCCGGGATCACGATGTTGGATCCGGGGTAGGCGAACAGGGCCTCTGGATCGGCAAGCAAGACGCTCGTATCTAGGACTATGGTTCTCATGTGCTCTTCCGCCGGTTCACTTCTGGGTACCTGAGATATTATCAGCACGCAGGGTGGGGAGTACTCTTTTTCGGACGAACAGCAGTAAGCCTAGCATCACGAGTACCACACTGCCTACGATGACGAGTCTGTCGATGTAAGAGGCTCGCACGGTGGTCTCGGAATGGGCGAGCCTGATATCCCCCGCCCAAAGCTCGACTCCCAGACGGCCCGAGATCGAGGATTCGAGGTCCACCGGGACCGTGATGAAGTTCTCCTGAGGGCGTATCTGCAGCGTCTTTGGCTCAGCGTTGGTAAGTAGGCCGTCGCCAAGCGCGGTGATCCTGAGTTCAAGGTCGGCCCCGGACTCATTGGTTATGGAAAGCGGGACCTCGCCACGGCTAGAGGATAGCGTCAGATCGGTGGGGGCGCTGATGGAGACTGCCTCGAATATCGACTGCGATTCGCGCAGTGCCGAGTTGGCGAAGGCCAGTCCCCGATCCACGGCCGCCCATCGGCCGTCAGGGCCGGCCCACATGCGCCCCTGTGCCAGCAGGGATGCTGCATCCGCCGAACGGGCAACGGGGTTCTCCAGGCCCGCAACCTCGACCAGAGCTGCCGCATGGATCCGAGCCTCGGTCACGGTCTGCCAGTAGTCGGCTTTCTCCTCGCTGGCTGGCAGGATCGTCTCGGCAAGGGTGACGGGCAAGGCATCTGGGTGCTCAGAAGCCTTATCTGCCGAGATGGACGTCAGCCACCCCGGATCGACGAGGGACAGGATCGCGTCGTGGATCGCCTCGGAGTCCGATTGCGGGCCTGAGCCCATCTCAATCACGGCTATCAGGGGCATGGTGGCATCTTTCGAGACGGCTCGGGCGAAGATGGCGTCGAGAGCCGAGTCGGCGTCCGCCGCGCTGAGCGCCTGCGAGACGGCCTCGTCGGAGAGCAGGACTCCTACAGCCCCTGACTTGTAGACCCCGGAGGGCGGAGTGGTCTCCTCGGCGGGTTGGAGTGTTCCGACGCCCGAGATCATGAACTCGATTCCGGCGTCCGTCAGATACTGCGTCGCTGTCCGCGGCAGGCCTTCCGAGAGGAGGGTGCCGGCGGTCGGGGTCGCCTCGAGCACGGTGCGATACCCATAGGCTGCTCGTCGAAGATGCTCGCTGAGGTCCTCGAGGCGGCCGGTATCCTGTAGCACACCTGTATCGGGCATCGCGTATGGCAGGTGCAGTAGCTCGAGTCTTCCCGTGGCGACAGCGCGCCCGATGGCATCCAGGGCGGATGCATAGGATCGAGCGGTGGGATCATTGGCGGGCACGGCGACAACGCGATCCTCGCGCAAGACTTCGTATCCTTGTGAGATGGCGTGCCACTCCTCCAGCAGGAATGGCGGGACAGCCAGAGTCATCCTTAGCCTAGGGTTATCGATCACGAGTTGAGCGATCCGTTGCGCGTCCAGTCGAGCGCGCGAGGTCAGAGCGGGATCGCGCACGAATCTGCCGTACGAGTCGAAGGATGGCATGCCGTTGATGTTGGCGACGAGAACGACAGGCACCGACTCGCGGCGCGGATCCCAGACGAGGAGCCGATCGGTGATGTTCCACTCACGGACTTCGGTCGAATCAGAGCGGACGCGGAGTTCGATGGGGTAGGACCCTGCACCTACCGCGAGGTCGGGCAAGGTGCGCTCAAAGCGGATGTCCACGGTTCCCGTAGATAAACGACTGAAGACTTCGGTCTTCTGGTAGATCAGTCGTCCTGCATCGGTGCGCATCTGAAGTCTGGCTTCAAGGTAGCTGGTCGGTCGGTCTATCGTGACGGTCACCGTGGCCGTGAGCGAGCCATCTGCGGTTGTCGACACAGAGTCCTTCACAAGCCTGACGAGGCCGTCTTCCGTGACCGAGACGGTCGGATTCGCCCATGCGCAAGTCGGCAGTGCGCCAGTCAACAGCGCGCTTGCCGCCAATAGGCCGACAAAGAGCAGGTATCGGGCTCTTGCCGGTCGAAAGACCGGAGAGTAGGTCATCTCATATCTCCTGGAACAGTCATAGGCTTTTGATTTTTAGTGAACAGTGTCAGCGAGTGTCGTACCATAAGTGCATACAGGTGATTATCGCACGATGTATCGAAAGGAGCTTGTTCGATTGTCTGAACAGAGCAGTTCCAATCAGTCGTCCCAGATACTACCGCTGATCCCGCTGCGGGATCTGATACTCTTCCCGCACCTCGTGGTGCCGTTGTTCGTTGGCCGCGAGCGCTCGATCAAGGCGCTGGAGGAGGCGATGCGCAACGATCATCAGGTCGCACTCGTTACCCAGAGGCACGCAGAGACAGTGGATCCCGACGAGGCGGAGGTCTACTCCATCGGCTGTGTGGCCAACGTGATACAAGAGCTCAAGCTGCCCGATGGAACCGCGAAGGCGCTGGTAGAAGGCGGAAAGCGCATCCGCATACTCGAGTGGATCACATCAGAGCCATTCATACAGGTGCGCGTCGAATACATCGACGAGGTAGTCGAGACCGACGTCGAGACAGAAGCACTCATGCGGGCGCTGATCAACGACTTCGAGAAGGCTGGTGGGCTCGGCAAGCCGATACCTGCCGAGGTCATGATGGCCGCTTCGGGTATCGCGGAGCCCGGCAGACTCGCCGACTTCGTCGCCTTCCACTTGAATCTCAAGGTCGCCGAGAAGCAAAGCATCCTGGAGGCCATCGACCCGAACACCAGGCTGGAGATAGCAGCTCGCTTTCTGGGTAAGGAGCTTGAGATCCTTGAGCTGGGGAGCCGGATCCAGGATCGCGTCAAGGACCAGATGACCAAGACCCAGCGTGAGTACTTCTTGCGGGAGCAACTCAAGGCCATCCAGCAGGAACTC
Source organism: Actinobacteria bacterium UBA912 (assembly GCA_002293965.1). Taxonomy (GTDB): domain Bacteria; phylum Actinomycetota; class Coriobacteriia; order Anaerosomatales; family UBA912; genus UBA912. The sequence goes on from DBEG01000062.1 coordinate 3,565, forward strand.
GGTCACTACGACGAGATCCAGGCCGAGATGGACGACTACCGCACGAGGATCGCCGCTGCAGTCATGCCCGAGGCGGTCGAGGAGAAGGCGCTCAAGGAACTCTCCCGGCTTGAGAAGATGCCTTCGGCGAGTGCAGAAACAGGCGTGATCCGAACGTATCTCGACTGGCTCATCGGTCTGCCGTGGAACACCGAGTCGGTAGGGGAGCTGGATTTGATCGCAGCTCAGGAGATACTCGACGAGGATCACTATGGACTCGAGAAGGTCAAAGAACGCGTGTTGGAGTATCTAGCAGTCCACAAGCTCACAGACCGGATGCGCGGTCCGATCCTATGTTTCGTGGGGCCGCCCGGGGTGGGCAAGACCTCGATCGGGAAGTCGATCGCTCGTTCGCTTGGCCGCGAGTTCATCAGGATGTCGCTTGGCGGAGTCCGCGACGAGGCCGAGATCAGAGGCCATCGGCGGACGTATGTCGGCGCACTGCCCGGCAGGATCATCCAGTCGATCAATCAGGCGGGAACGAAGAATCCGGTCTTCATGATGGACGAGATCGACAAGGTCGGTCTCGATTTCCGAGGCGACCCGACGAGCGCTCTGCTGGAAGTCCTCGATCCCGAGCAGAACTACGCCTTCCAGGACCACTACCTGGAGACGCCTTTCGATCTATCCAACACCATGTTCATCACGACAGCCAACCTGCTCGATCCGATCCCGTCGGCGCTGCGCGATCGTATGGAGGTCATCCACTTCCCCGGATATACAGAGGACGAGAAATCCCGGATCGCGCATGACTACCTGATTCCCAAACAACTCTCTGAGCACGGACTGGGCAAGGGCAAGCTCGAGCTGAGCGAGGATGCGGTGCGTGAGATCGTACGCAGGTACACACGCGAGGCAGGGGTGCGTGGCCTGGAGCGCACGATCGCCATGATCTGTCGACAGGTCGCGCGCCGGGTCGTCGAAGGCAAGAAGACCAAGACGCGCGTCACGGCCAAGACCCTGCACAAGTACCTCGGCCCACCGAAATTCACCTTCGGACTCGCCGAGGAGAAGGATCAGATCGGTGTCGCCACAGGACTTGTATGGACCGAGGTCGGCGGTGATGTCATCTTCATCGAGTCGACGAAGATGAAGGGCAAGGGCGGGCTCATCCTGACGGGCCAGCTTGGGGACGTGATGCGCGAATCGGCACAGGCAGCGCTCTCCTACATCCGGACGCGAGCACCCGAACTGGGCTTGGAGCCGCATTTTGCAGAAGAGTATGACATGCATATCCATGTTCCGGCAGCGGCGATCCCCAAGGATGGACCCTCGGCGGGCATCACGATGGCGACCTCGCTCGCGTCATGTTTGATGGGATGTCCGGTGCGCCGCGATATCGCGATGACGGGCGAGATCACATTGCGTGGGCAGGTGCTGCCAGTGGGTGGGATCAAGGAGAAGCTCTTGGCCGCTCACAGAGCAGGGGTCAAGACGGTGCTCATACCGCACGGCAGTGTACGCGATCTAGACCTGTTGCCTGCGCCGATCAAAGAGGAGCTCGACATAATCCCAGTCAAGACGATGGACGAGGTTCTGGATCGCGCATTGGTCGCCGAGTGTTTTGGCGGGTCCGGTTCCAAGAAGCGCCGCCGCTGAGAAACCGAGGGTCGCTATTCGGCGAAGCTGGCGGCGTTGGCGGGAGGCACGTTCTCGCGCCAGTCGATGCGGTTGTTGTCACGCCAATCGATGATGTGCCAGATCTCGTGCTCGATGATCCTCTCAAGCGATGCTGTATGCGTGCGACTGATGACGATCCGTCCGCTCTGGAAGTACGCGATCGCCTGGAAACCGCGCGCATTGCCGTATTCGACGGTTGTGCCGCGAAGGATCGGGTAGCGAGCTTTGAGCGAGGCCAGTATCGCCTGCGCGCGATCCGCCGAGGAGCCGGTCGCAGCTGTTGCGGCGACGGGAGCGCTCTTTCTTGCCGAGGCGACCGTTCCTGCTTTCGGCCGATCGAGCTTCAGGGGCACCTTCTCGGCGGTTGGTGGAGGGGTTATTTCGGTGAATCCTGCGGCGAGTCCGGGAGCGGCGGGAGCTGAGGATCGCGCTGTTACAGCGGATGCCGAGCCGACCAACAACAGGGCAGCCGCCACGAGAGTCGTGGCCTGCAGGATCGTTCTTTTCGAGTCCAGTCGCACTTCAACACTCCTTCTCTCCAGCCCAAGAAATCTCGGTTTGTGGGCTGTTTGGGCCGAATGGCCTTCACTGCATATATCGGAATATCGGCGCGCGACATTAGCCCGATCCCCCGAACGGGCCTAGGGTGTAAACTCACTGTCATGAACAGCGATCTCGAAATCCAGGCAGGATCGGTGACACAGAACCGCGCAAGGGTCCGCGCGCTTGCCCTGGCGGCAAGTAACGTGCTGCTAGGATTCGCTGCGGGATTGCTGCTCTACTACCTGATCACGGACGTCTTGAACCGCTTCGAGCAACGTCAGCTGCAGGCCGAGTTCCCCGCTAGGGCAGATACCGTGCCAGCTTCCGACCCCTCGCCCGAGAGCCCCATAGACCTTGCCGGATGGAGCGAGCAGGACCTGCCCTTTTGGACAGAACAAGCCGAAGGGGGTTCTTTCGGGCGCCTGATCATTGAACGGATCGGCCTCGACCAGGTGGTGGTCAAAGGCCACTCCCGCGATGTGCTTCGGCGAGGGCCGGGGTGGATGGATTACACTGACCTTCCGGGCGAGACCGGCAATGTGGGCATCGCGGGACACAGGACGACCTTCGGGGCACCGTTCAGGCGACTGGACGAAGTCCGCATAGGGGACATCCTCGAACTGCAATCGCCGTACAGGAGCTATCGATACCGCGTCGCCGAGGTATTCAGAGTCACTCCTGACAGAGTGGAGGTAATGCGCTCTACGGATGAGCCGACGCTCACTCTCTCGGCCTGTGATCCGCCGTTCAGCGCAGAGTACAGATTGATTGTGCAGGCGCGATTGGTGGAAGTGACGAAGTTCTAGGCTACGAAGACAGGAGATGTGGATGCGGATATTGGTTACGGGCGGAGCCGGTTTCATCGGGTCGCACCTGGTCGACGCTCTCGTCGAGGAGAACGAAGTCGCAGTTGTGGACGACCTGTCGACCGGAGACCGAGCCAACCTGAATCCGGCGGCGCGATTCACAGAGCTAAGTATTCTCGACCCCCAGTTCGAGGCGGTCGTCGTCGACTTCATGCCCGACGCCATCGTCCATCTTGCAGCCCAGACCAGCGTCGGGGTGTCGATCGAAGACCCAGCCAGAGATTGGCAACTCAACGTCGAGGGTACCCGCCGAGTGGCGGTGGCGGCTCTCGCTGCAGGTGCAAGGACGGTGTTATCGGCTTCTTCGGCGGCTGTCTATGGCAACCCGACGTCGATGCCGCTGCAAGAGGTCGGCCACAAGCGTCCTATGAGCCCTTACGGCAAGTCGAAACTCGCTGCCGAAGAAGTCCTCGCGGGCGAGCTGGCCGATTCGAGCGTGGACTTCGCGAGCCTGCGCTTTGCGAACGTGTACGGACCCAGGCAGAGCAGCGAGGGCGAAGGCGGAGTGGTGGCCATATTCGCGGCCAGGATCGCAGACGGTAACCCGATCGTGGTGTACGGCGACGGACATCAAACGCGGGATTTCATCTACGTCAGGGACGTGGTGGCGGGAATCATGTTCGCCCTTGCATCCCAGCCGGTGCTCAGGGAAGGCGGAGGCGCAGGCTCGGCTTACAACATCTCAACCGGGACCGAGACGAGCGTGTCCGATCTGATCGAAGTCATGGCGGCTCGTTCGACCGGGTCCGTACATGTACTCCATGAGCCCCCGCGGCCGGGGGATATCAGGAGCAGCTATCTGGATCCGCGTAAAGCCCGGGACGTGTTCGGCTGGAGCGCGCATTTCCCGCTAGCGGAGGGGATCGCCGCGACACTGGACTGGTACACCGCGAGACGGAGGCTTCAGGATGGCCGAGCAAACACCTGAGGCTCCCGACCTGGAGGGAATCTACGCAGCCAAGATACACGCTGATTTGATCGAGGCGGAGCAGATACTGGGATTGACCGGAGACGGATGCTTCGTCGGCTCTATGTTTGCGCAGGTCATGCTCGTGAAGGGGATTCCTGGACCCGCGGAGTCAACGGGCGGGAAGCCGTTCAGTGGAGTCGATGGTGAGGCCGTGCACAAGGCGCTGACTGCACTGGGATTCGATCCAGCCAACAGCTTCAAGACGTTGGCGCGTCCTTCGGGGAACGCCCATCCGGATGACGCAGTGGCCTCAAGACTGAGGTTGCAGATCGAGGCTGTCGACCCGTTCTGGATCTTCGCGCTCGATCGAACCGCTGCAACAGATGTCGCGCTGGCACTCGGAATCGATGTGCCGGGCTTCGGCAGACCAGTCCACATCAGGGACCGGGTGGTCCTTGCCGTCGATGGGTTCGAGGAAGCGCTCGGCGACGAGAGCCGGAAGCGAGTGATCTGGGGTCAGCTTCGAAAAGTGACCGAATCCCAAGCGCTCTAGCCCTCTTCGATCTCCTCGATGGCACCCATCGGACACTCTTCCATGCAAGCGGAGCAAGCTGTGCAGTCGTCATCGTTGACGGCTACCGCGGTGTCTCCGACTATCTCAAGGACGCTTTCGGGGCATGCGTCGACGCAGATCCCACAAGCTGAACAGTCATCGGTGTTGATGATCGGACGGGGCATAACGCCTCCTTCTCATGCTGGTAGTTCGGCCTTCATCGGAAGCCACTTTATCGGTGCAGGCCCATGATGTAAAGGTTGAAAACGACATTGTTGTGGGCTTTGTCGTGGGATGCGGATCTGCGGGAAACGGCGGAGTCGGGCATAGAGTACGTGCACCTGAGAAAACTTGACAATGGGTGAGTGAGATTTTATACTACGCTCACATGTGAATGTATCCGCGCGGTCGCCGCCATGGCGTCTTCGCGCAATGGAAGGAGATAGAAATGGGTAAGATTCTTGGAATTGACCTTGGCACGACCAACTCGGCGGTTGCGGTACTTGAAGGCGGCGAGCCGACGATCATCATCAATGCCGAAGGCGACAGGACGACCCCTTCGGTCGTGGCTTTCCGCAAGGATGGCGAGCGTGTTCTGGGCAAGTCAGCCAAGAACCAGGCGATAACCAACCCTGAGAACACGATCACGTCCATCAAGCGATTCATCGGTAGGCGCTTCGAGGAGACGGATTCCGAGCGCAAGACCGTTCCCTACGATGTCCAGAAGGGCAAGGACGGTCGCGTCACCGTCAAGATCGAGGGCAAGAACTACACGCCCGAGGAGCTCTCGGCGATGATCCTGCAGAAGCTCAAGGCCGACGCAGAGGCTTACCTTGGCGAGACCGTGACGGAGGCCGTTATCACCGTGCCTGCGTACTTCAACGACATGCAGCGTCAGGCCACCAAGGACGCCGGGAGGATCGCCGGACTCGACGTCAAGAGGATCATCAACGAGCCGACCGCGGCGGCATTGGCGTACGGCCTCGACAAGAGCCACGAGAGCCAGACCATTCTCGTGTTCGACCTCGGTGGAGGGACGTTCGACGTCTCCGTCCTCGAGCTCGGCGAGGGGGTCTTCGAGGTGAAGTCCACCAGTGGAGACAACCACCTGGGTGGCGACGACTGGGATCAGAGAGTCATCGACTGGATCGCCGACAAGTTCAAGTCGGATCAGGGGATCGACCTGCGCGCCGACAAGATGGCCCTGCAGCGCCTCAAAGATGCTGCCGAGAAGGCCAAGATCGAGCTGTCGACCACGCAGACCACGCAGATCAACCTTCCCTTCGTGACAGCCGATGCTTCCGGTCCCAAGCACCTGGACTACACGCTTACCCGCGCCGAGTTCCAGAAGATCACTGCTGACCTGCTCGATCGCTGCAAGAAGCCGGTCCAGGCCTCCATCAACGATGCCGGGATCAAGGCCGCAGACATCGAGCACGTGATATTGGTCGGTGGATCGACCCGCATGCCGGCGGTCGCCGAGATGGTCAAGGGCATCACGGGCAAGGATCCCCACAAGGGCGTCAACCCCGACGAGGTCGTCGCCATCGGTGCGGCAATCCAAGGCGGTGTGCTGGCCGGTGACGTGAAGGACATCCTGCTCTTGGACGTGACTCCACTCTCGCTGGGCGTCGAGACGCTCGGCGGTGTGATGACCAAGCTCATCGAGCGCAACACCACGATCCCAACCCGCAAGAGCGAGACGTTCACGACCGCCGCGGACAACCAGACCTCCGTTGAGATCCACGTGCTGCAGGGTGAGCGCGAGATGGCGTCGGGCAACAAGACACTCGGCAAGTTCCATCTGATGAACATCCCGGGTGCGCCTCGCGGCATTCCGCAGATCGAGGTCGCCTTCGACATCGACGCCAACGGCATCGTGAACGTCTCGGCGAAGGACATGGGCACGGGCCAGGAGCAGAAGATCACGATCACCGGCACGACCGCACTTTCGGACGAGGAGATTGATCGCATGGTCTCGGACGCTGATGCGCATGCCGATGAGGACAGGGCACGCAAGGAAGCCGCCGAGGCACGCAACACGGCCGACACCCTGATCTACCAGAGCGAGAAGACCCTCAAGGACCTCGGCGAGAAGGTGCCCGACGAGACCCGCACAGAGGTCGAAGGCGCTGTCGAGGCATGCAAGAAGGCACTCGAGGGCGAGGATTCCGATGAGATCAAGACGGCCACCGAGAACCTCCAGACTGCCAGCTACAAGCTAGCGGAGATCCTGTACTCGGACGCGCAGGCGGCACACGCCGAGCACGAGGGTGCCGAAGAGGCCAAGGACTCCGATGATGATGTGGTCGAGGCCGACTACGAGGTTGTCGAGGATGACGACAAGGACAAGAAATGACGGCTGCCCGCAAGCGCGCAGAGGTAGACCCGGAGCTTTCCGGAGATCTGGGGCCCGAACTCGAGCTTCGGGGAGACCAGCTTTCCGCTGATCTCGCTGAGGCTCGGGACGAGGCCGCCCGCAACCTCGAGGTCGCGCAGCGGACCCAGGCGGAGTTCGAGAACTATCGCAAGCGGGTCCACCGCGAGCAAGAGGAGCTACTCAAGCGCTCGGGCGAGCGGGTGGTCGTAAGCCTGTTGCCGGCGATCGACAATCTCGAAAGAGCGATAGCCCATGCGGCCGAGTCCGGCGAGTCACAGCTGCTCACCGGGGTAGAGATGGTGCTTTCGCAATTGCAAGACGTGATGCGGAAGGAAGGCGTCACCTCGATCGATCCGACCGGACAGGTCTTCGACCCGACCGTGCATCAGGCGGTCGGCCAGCGAGAGGATGTCGACGTAGCCGAGGGAACCGTGCTTGAGGTGTACCAGAAGGGGTACGCGATATCTGAGCGCGTGATCCGTCCGGCCGCAGTCGTCGTGTCTTTCGGAGGTCCGGCTCAGGAAGGATAGAGAGACGATGGCGGCGGGCAAGAACTACTACGAGACACTCGGCGTCAAGAAGGACGCCACGGCCGAAGAAATCAAGAAGGCCTTTCGCCGCCTGGCCCGGAAGCACCATCCGGATGCGGGCGGCTCCGAGGAGCGCTTCAAGGAGATCAACGCGGCTTACGAGGTGCTTTCCGACACCGAGAAGCGGGCCCAGTACGATCAGTACGGCCAGTACTTCGGCGGGGCGACGCCCCCGGGTGGACCTGCTGGATGGCCGCCGGGCGCCGGAGGAGGCCCCACCGGTGGCTGGAGCACGGGAGGCGTCGACTTGGGCGACCTCTTCGGCGACTTTTTTGGCGGTGGGAGGCAACAAGCTTCCTCGGCGAGGCGCGGTCGTGATGTCACCTACGAGACGAAGGTAAGCTTCGAGCAGGCGTTCGCCGGTGCTTCGGTGCGACTCGATGTCCAGCTCACCGAGGAGTGCGAGGTCTGCAAAGGCAGCGGGGCCAAGCCCGGCACCTCGCCGGTGACTTGCCCGACGTGCTCGGGAACGGGCCACGTCAGCCAAGGCGGCGGCATGTTCGCATTCCAGCGCCCGTGCCCCAGGTGCGGCGGCGCACGTACGATCATCAAGGACCCGTGTACCGCGTGTAAGGGCAACGGTAGGGTGTCGCGGGTCCGCCCGCTGACCGTCAACGTTCCGCCCGGCGCCGTGGACGGCGGGAAGCTGCGCTTCAAGGGGAAGGGACAACCCGGCGAACACGGTGGTCCGCCCGGCGACCTGTATGTCGTGACAAGGGTGAATCCGCATGCCTACTACGTCAGGGATGGTGCCGACGTCCAAATGGAAGTGCCAGTCACCATCGCCGAGGCGACACTTGGCGCAGCGGTGACGATCCCGACTCCGGATGGCAAGCGTGCGAAGCTCAAGATCGGCGCAGGGACCCAGAACGGCAAGGTCTTCCGGATGAAAGGCAAGGGTGCCCCCCGACTCAAGGGCTCCGGCCGAGGCGACCTCAACGTGAAGGTGAAGGTCTCCATCCCCACGAAGCTCACCGCCGAGGAGCGCAAACTCATGGAGAGCCTGGGCGAACTCGCGGATGGCAGTATCCGCGCACACATGACGTGATGGCGAACACGATAGCAGGCGGTGTGCACGCAACGATGTGTGCGGCCGAGAACGACAAGCCGAAAGGCGGAGGAAGATGAAACGCGGGCGATCGAACAATCGCAGCAGGCCACTGTATATGATCAGCGTGGCGGCCGACCTGGCGGGCATGCACCCGCAGACCTTGAGGATATACGAGCGCAAGGAACTCGTGATGCCGCAGCGCTCATCGGGCAACACGCGCCTGTACTCGGACGCTGACATCGACCAGCTGCGACTCATCCAGGAGATGACCGCCGAAGGAGTGAACCTTGCTGGCGTCCTGCGCATCCTCGAGCTGCGTGCGGAGGTAGAAGGCTTACGTGCCGAGAGGGACGCACTCAAGTCCGCCCTGGTTCTCAAGGACCACGAGCTGGCCAAGATAGCGAAGAAGGCCGCAAGGCCGACGACTAGAACAGAGCTAGTGATGGTAAGAAGAGGAGGACTTGTTCGGCGCGAGGGAGGCGACCTGGCATGAGACTCGATAGGTTGACGATAAAGGCGCAGGAGGCCCTGCAGGCCGCACAGGAGGCTGCCCACGACGCATCCTCGCAGGTCATCGAGCCCGAACACCTGCTCAAAGCACTCCTCGATTCGGCGGATGGCATCGTCCGCCCCGTCGTCCAGAAGATAGGAGCAGACGCCGGCGCTCTTGTGGCGGGTGTCTCGGCAGCTATCGAGAGCGCACCTAAGGTGACGAGTTCGGGGATCAGTGCGCCTGCTTCGGTCGGCGCGAGGCTCAACACGCTGCTTTCGGCGGCTTTCAAGCATGCCGAGACCCTCAAGGACGCGTACGTCTCCACAGAGCACCTGCTGCTGGGCATGACGCAGGACAGCGGTGCGGCCGGGAGGTTGTTGGCCGATGCGGGCGTGACCACCGAGCGGCTGATGCAGGCGATCGTCGAGCTCAGGGCCGGTGCCAAGGTCACCGACCAGAACCCGGAGTCCTCGTTCCAGGCGCTCGAGCGCTTCTCGCGCAACCTGACGCAGGCGGCCAGGGATGGCAAGCTCGACCCGGTCATAGGCCGCAACGAGGAGATCCGCAGGGTCATTCAGGTGCTCTCGCGCCGCACGAAGAACAACCCCGTGCTCATCGGCGAGCCGGGTACTGGAAAGACTGCTATCGCCGAAGGACTTGCGCAGCGTATCGTGGACGGGGACGTTCCGACGAGCCTGCGGGACAAGGACGTGGTCGCGCTCGACCTGGGCGCCATGGTCGCCGGCGCGAAGTATCGCGGCGAGTTCGAGGATCGCCTGAAGGCGGTCTTGCGCGAGATCGAGCAGGCTGAAGGGCGACTGGTGCTCTTCATCGACGAGCTGCACACGCTCGTGGGCGCGGGTGCTGCCGAAGGGGCGATGGACGCGAGCAACATGCTCAAGCCCGCGCTCGCCCGCGGCGAGCTGCACGCGATAGGCGCCACCACGCTCGACGAGTACCGCAAGCATATCGAGAAGGACGCGGCGCTGGAGCGGCGCTTCCAGCCGGTGCTCGTCGGCGAGCCTTCGGTCGAGGACGCCATCGCGATACTCCGAGGACTCAAGGAGCGCTACGAGGTGCACCACGGCGTGCGCATCACCGACGGCGCCATCGTGGCTGCCGCCACACTCTCGGATCGCTATATCGCCGATAGGTTCCTGCCGGACAAGGCGATCGATCTCATCGACGAAGCCGCCTCACGACTGCGCATCGAGATCGATTCGATGCCCGCCGAGATCGATGAACTCGACCGCAAGCATAGGCAGCTCCAGATCGAGGAAGCCGCGCTGCTCAAGGAGTCGGATGCGGCCAGCACCGAGCGCCTTGAAGCCTTGCGAGCGGAGATGGCGGCCCTTTCGGAGACGCTGACCGGACTCAAAGCGCGTTGGGAGAGCGAGAAGGGTGTGATTGCCGACGTCGGGCGCCTCAACGCCGAGATCGACGAGGCCCGCATCGAAGCTGAGCGCGCCGAGCGCGAGGGCGACCTGCAGCGAGTGGCCGAGATCCGCTACGGCCGAATCCCGCAGTTGCAGCAGGAACTCCAAGCCGCAGACGTCAGGCTGCGCGAGCTGCAATCGGGCGACGCGATGCTGCGCGAAGAGGTCACCGAGGCCGAGATCGCCGAAGGCGTCGCGTCGTGGACCGGCATCCCAGTTGCAAGGCTCCTGCAGGGTGAGACCGCGAGGTTGATCCAGCTCGAGGCGCACCTGCACCAGAGGGTCGTCGGCCAGGACGAGGCCGTTCGCGCGGTGGCCTCGGCGGTTAGGCGCTCTCGGGCCGGGCTCTCCGACCCCGACAGACCGCTGGGCTCGTTCATCTTCATGGGGCCGACCGGCGTGGGCAAGACCGAGCTCGCACGGGCACTGGCGGAGTTCCTCTTCGACGACGAGCGCTCCATGATCCGCATCGACATGAGCGAGTACATGGAGAAATTCAGCGTCCAGCGCCTGATCGGCGCGCCGCCGGGATATGTCGGCTACGAGGAGGGCGGCCAGCTCACCGAGGCCGTGAGGCGCAGGCCCTACAGCGTGCTTTTGCTCGATGAGCTCGAGAAAGCCCACCCGGATGTCTTCAACGTGCTGCTCCAGGTGCTCGACGACGGTCGCCTGACCGATGGACAGGGTAGGGTCGTGAGCTTCCGGAACACGATCGTGATCATGACGAGCAACGTCGGCTCGCACTATATACAGGAGTACGCCCGCTCCGGCGGCGATGAGCTAGATATGCGCTCTGCTGTCGAAGAGGCCCTCAGGCAGACGTTCCGCCCTGAGTTCCTCAACCGCATCGACGACATCGTGCTCTTCCACTCGCTTTCAATGGAGCAGATCGGCGATATCGTTGAGATACAGCTGCGCAAGGTCCGAGACCGACTCGCCGAGCGGAAAGTGACCCTCGAGATCACTCCCGCAGCGATGGACCGCATCTCGCTCGAAGGCTTCGATCCGGTGTTCGGCGCGCGGCCGCTCAAGCGCGTCATCCAGCGCGAGGTGATCGACCGCGTGGCCAAGGCGCTGATCGAGGGTGTGATCGCCGAAGGTGATACCGCCACCATCGACATGATCGATGATGAGCTGGGAATGACCGTCTAGGCGAGACCCCGGGCTTTTCGGCGGCAGCGATCAGTGCTGCAGGAGCTTGGCGACCGTCTCTTTGAGCTCTGTGTTGTTGAACGGCTTGACGATGTATGCGGCAACCCTGTGCTGTTCGCCTTGGGCCAGGTCCGCCTCGGAGGCGGCGGTCGTCAGCATGACTACGGTCAGGTCGGAGGTCTCGGGCCTCTTGCGCAGCCATTCGAGCACCTCGAAGCCATTGAGTTTGGGCATGACGAGGTCGAGCAGCACGATGTCAGGACACTGGTTCGCGATGATCGTGATGGCCTCCTCGCCGTCGACTGCTTCAATGAGATCGCAGCCAAGAGGCTGAAGGGCAGCGCTGACCAAGCGCCGTATGAAGTTGTTGTCATCAGCGATCAGGATCGTCTTACCACTCATACGACACCGGCCCAAAAGCAGCCCCTACGGGCGCGTCGGATGGATCCTCCATGTATCTTTTCTCCGCCCGCAGCCGGTTTCCTACAAGGATTTACGCACTTCGATGGATTCTTGGCAGGTAGCGGGCACCTGGCGTCGAACCAGTAACTAGTATGTGCAGTGACACGTCCCGCACTTGGGGGTGGCGGTGGGATCAGAAGATATGGAAAGACGCGAGAAGACGCCGGTCCGCGCGTTGATGACCAGCGCCGACGAAGAATCGATTGCGTTCGACCAAGACGGCAATGTGCCTCAAGCGATCCTGGAAAGCGTTCACGAGGGACTGATCGTCTTCGCTCCAGACAGTCGGGTCACCTACATCAATCCGGCAGCTTGCGAGATGCTCGAGCTCGACTTCGAGGCCACAGTCGGCACCAGGTTGTCGCTGCGGGAGCTTCTCGGTGTTGATGGCAGCGGTCAGGGCGGATCCGCCGAAGGGGCCGGCCAGACCGCCATGCCGGATGAGCTGGGTGCGGATGGACCGCAAGAGATCGACATCACTGAGCCCGAGCATCGCGTTCTCGCGATACGCACGAATCCGGTCAGGGACGCCACCCAACGCTACCTGGGCTACGTCTCGACCATCAACGACGTCACGGCTGAGCGCGAGATCGCGGTCATGAAGAACGAGTTCGTCTCGATGGTGAGTCATGAGCTACGCACCCCGCTGACGTCGATCAAGGGATACGTAGACCTGATCGTCGAAGGGGCTGCGGGAGAGATAAACGAGACGCAAAGAGAGTTCCTCGAGATCGTGCAGGAGAACTCAGACAGACTGGTCTCGCTCATCAACGACCTGCTCGACATCTCGAGGATGGAATCGGGAAGGGTCCACCTGCGGATCCAGCCGTTGGATCTGCTGGATATCTCGCAAGGGGTCTTGGAAACGTTTCGCACGGTTGCCGACAAAGGCGGAGTCCGCCTCGACTTGAAGGCTCCCGAGGCACTTCCGCGTGTCGCCGGGGATCGCGACCGTGTCGGTCAGGTCCTCATGAACCTGGTGAGCAACGCGATCAAATACTCTCCTGGAGGCGGTTCGACCAAAGTCGAACTGTCGATCTCCGACGGCAAGGTGCTCACCGAGGTCACAGACACCGGGATCGGCGTCTCCGAGGAGAACCAGGCCAAGCTGTTCACCAAGTTCTTCCGGGTCGACTCGAGACTCACCAGGGAGATCGGAGGCACTGGTCTGGGGCTATCGATATGCAAGAGCATCATCGACCTTCTCGGCGGCGAGATTGGGATGAAGGGCGAGGAAGGCGTCGGGTCCACGTTCTGGTTCACTCTGCCGATCGCTGATCCGGGGCTGGTCAGGGTTCCGGCGATGGAGGGCCCAGCCCAGGTGGAGGGCATCGTTCTCGTGGTCGACAGCAATCCGGATATCGCCGAGCTGATATGCACCTTCCTGTCCAACCGGGGCTACCACACGTGCAAGGCCCACTCGGCACAAGAGGCGATACGTGTCGCGCGTGAGATACAACCGTCCCTGATAACGCTGGACGTCATGCTTGAAGACGCTGACGGGTTCGAACTCCTGGAGCAGCTCAAAGAGGATGACTGCTGCGCAGACATCCCGATTCTGGTGGTCTCCGTCTCCTGTGACGAGGGCAAGTCACTCAGGCTCGGTGCCAACGAATACATCGAGAAGCCGATCGATTCGAAGCGGCTCGTTCAGATCGCCGACGCCCTGGTCGGACAGGTCGCCTCACCGGTCGTGCTGATCGTAGACGATGACCGCTCGATCGTCGGGGCCTTGAGCGAGACCCTCAAGCGCAGGGGCTTCGCCGTGCTCGGAGCATACGACGGCGCCGAAGCGATGGCTGCGGTGGTGCAGCGCAAGCCCGACCTCATCCTGCTCGACCTGATGATGCCGGTGATGGACGGCTACGAGGTAATCGCCGCACTGAAAGGTGCCGAGGCGACCCGCGATATACCGATCGTGGTGATGACCGCGCACCGTATCGACCAGCTCAAGATCGACCTGGTCGAGATGGCCTCCGAGCGGCTTTCCAAGCCGCTGCTTCCAGAGGAGTTGGCCGAGAGGGTCGAAGAGTTGCTGCTGGAAAGGCGGGAGTGAGGTATGGCCAGGATCCTGGTTGTCGACGACGAGCCTCACATCCTCAAGCTGGTGAGTTTCTCGCTCACAAGCGCCGGACACGAGGTCTTCGAGGCGACCGATGGTGCCTTAGGGGTGGAGGTGGCATCAGAGGTCAAGCCCGATCTCATACTGCTCGACGTGATGATGCCGCTGATGAGCGGGTACCAGGCCCTGGAGCTGCTGAAGGCCGAGGAGGACACCGCAGGGATACCTGTAGTGATGCTTTCGGCGAAGAGCCAGGTCTACGAGCAGCAAGAAGGCCTTCGGCTCGGGGCGCATCAGTATGTATGCAAACCGTTCACGCCCCGCGACCTGGTGCAGGTGGTGGACGACATCCTCGCAGGATGCGAGAGAGAGGTTGATCGTGATGGTTAAGAAGATACTGGTAGTCGATGACGAGCCCTCTATTGTCAGATTGGTGACAGCGGCTTTGACTGCGAGGGGTCACGAAGTGACTCCAGCCTACGACGGCGAGGAAGCCCTCGACAAGGTAGCGCTCAGCAAACCCGACCTCATCGTGTGCGATATCATGATGCCCAAGATGGATGGACGAGAAGTGGCTAGGCGCCTGGCGGCAGATCCAAAAACCAAGGGCATCCCGCTGATATTCCTATCGGCCATAGGCGATCTGCACGACCAGCTCGACACGATGCAGGAGGCCGGAACGGAGTATCTCACCAAGCCGTTCAACCCCAGCGAGCTCGGGGAATTCGTGGATGCGATGCTCGACCCGAAGCGGCAGCACGAGGTCGAACATTTGCGCAAGGCCCATCTGGGCAAGTTGCGGGCTATGACCGATATCATGCATCGCCGAAGAGGGTAGACTATCATCGACTTATAGCCCACAACGACCGCGGTCTCGCGGATGGCGGGATGACCGATGTACGTCATAGACTCCGAGCGCACGCCCATCAAGGTATGGGGCGCTGAGATCGACGATTCCACACTGGCGCAAGCGCGCAATCTGGCGAACCTGCCCTTCGCCTTCGAGCATGTGGCGATCATGCCCGACGCCCATGTCGGCTACGGCATGCCGATAGGCGGAGTGCTGGCAGCGCTGGGCAAGATCATCCCCAACGCCGTTGGGCTCGATATCGGTTGTGGGGTTTGCGCATGGCGCACCGGCATACCCGCCGAGGAGTTCCGCAAGCATCGCAGCGCGATACTGGGTGACGCACAGCGCAGCGTACCGCAGGGCTTCCACTGGCACCGCGACAGCCAGCGACACCGCACGCATCTGTTCGACTCGATGCCGAAAGCAGCGATCATTTGCGAGCAGTCAGACAAGATCGAGCGCCAGATCGGGACGCTCGGCGGCGGAAACCACTTCATCGAGTTCCAGCGTGATCCCGAAGACATCGTCTGGGTGATGGTGCACTCGGGATCGCGCAACCTGGGCAAACAGGTCGCCGAGCACTACGACGCGATCGCTCGCAAGCTCAATGCTGCTCAAGGCTGGCAGGTCCCGAAAGCATGGGAGCTTGCCTATCTCGATATCGCAGGTGCCGAGGGCATCGAGTATCTCGAGGCGATGGAGTGGTGCCTGCGCTTCGCCAAGGAGAACCGTCGGCTGATCGCCGATGCGATCCACGCGGTCATCACCGGCCGCTTCTCGCAAGCGGACTTCGAGGGCGTGATCGACGTCCACCACAACTACGCCGCCATCGAGACGCATTTCGGGCAGGAAGTCGTGGTTCATCGGAAGGGTGCCGTCAGGGCGGTGGGGCGCGTCATAGTTCCGGGCTCGATGGGCACGGCATCCTACATCTGCGACGGTCTCGCGAACCCCGAGTCGTTCGAGTCGTGCTCCCACGGCTCCGGCCGGGCGCTGGGGCGCAAGGCCGCGATGCGGGCCCTGTCACCCGAGTCGGTCAAAGCCCAACTGAAGGCAAGCGACATCGAGTTCGTCGCCGCCAAGAAAGGCCGACTCGCCGAAGAGGCTCCTGCAGCTTACAAGGACATCGAGGAAGTGATGACCGCGCAGGCCGAACTCGTCAGGCCCGTCGTGCGGCTGTTGCCAATGGGAGTTGTGAAGGGCTGACCGACTAGGGAGTTACGGACTCAGGCCCTTGGACATCCCGGCTATCATCCCGCCGAAGTACGGGATGAGCCAGATCAGCCACACGATGAAGCTGTAGCGGTGGAATCCCGTTTTGGCATCTTGGCTTCCGCGCGCCAGTACCCAGCTCGCCCAGATGGCGTGCAAGACCATGAGCACCAGCGCCGAAGTCCCCGTGATGTCGTGGATGAGGCTGGATTCGTAGCCGGCTCTCGTGAGACCCTTCATCAGCCACGTGCCGTATGCGTCCCAGGCCAGCCCAGCCCAGAAAGCGATCACGTGCCACAGCTTCAGGTCTCGCGCGAACCGCTCACCCCACACGCCTGCGGAGTAGAAGACGAACGCGAGCGACATCGCTATCGATGGCCATATCAGATAGTCAGGCATGCGCCATCATATCATTGCGGTTGACCCTCCTTCGGCATTTAGCTATCCTGTGCGAACCACTAGAGATCAGTGAAGGAGGTGCAAAGAAGAGAACATGATTTACCTGTCCCAGTTCGTGATGATGATGGACATGATGATGACCCAGCCCGGGTCTGGTCGCGTTTGCGGCTGTTCCGGGCGCCTCGGCCACCCGGCCGGACGCTAAGGTCGGGTACATCTATCGGTTTCATCGACACGAACAATGAAAGGCAGGTTTATCATGAGCGATTCTATTGCACCCGGCGCCGATGCGCCCCGAGTCCCCGGTTTCGACACCACGGCCGTCCAAGGCGGCGCAAACCCGGATCCCACCACTGGCTCACGGGCGGTCCCCATCTACCAGACGGTCGCGTACAACTTCAAGGACACCGAGCACGCCGCCGACCTTTTCGGCTTGCGAGCGTTCGGCAACATCTACTCGCGGATCATGAACCCAACCAACGATGTGCTCGAGCAGCGCATCGCGTTGCTGGAAGGCGGTACGGGTGCGTTGGCCACGTCCTCAGGGCACGCTGCCGAGGTACTCTCGCTACTCAACGTGGCCGGAGCGGGCGATTCGATCGTGAGCTCAAACTCGCTTTATGGCGGCACGTGGAACATCTTCCTCCATACGTTCCGCAGGCTGGGCATCGAGGTTCGCTTCGTGGAGACCACTGATACCGACGGCTTCGCGGCGGCTTCGGATGCGACCACGAAGGCGTGGTTCGTCGAGACGATCGGCAATCCTCGCCTCGACGTGCCGGATCTGGCCGGCTTGGCCGAAGCGGGACGGTCACTGAACATCCCGCTCGTGGTCGACAGCACGTTCGCCACGCCGTACCTGTGCAAGCCGATCAAGCACGGCGCAGCCGTCGTGGTCCACTCGCTCACCAAGTGGATCGGCGGGCACGGAACCTCGATCGGCGGCGTCCTGGTCGACGGCGGGAACTTCGATTGGGGCGGCGGCAGGCACCCATGGTTCACCGAGCCGGACCCAAGCTACCACGGCTTGAAGTACTGGGACGTCTTCGGCGATTTTCCGGGGCTTGGCAACGTGGCATTCTCGATCAAGGCCCGCGTTCAGCTCCAGCGGGACCTTGGCGCGTCGCTCTCGCCCTTCAACGCGCAGCAGGTGTTGCTGGGGTTGGAGACACTGTCGTTGCGAGTGCAGCGGCACAGCGACAACGCGCTTGCGGTCGCGAAGTACCTCGAGGAGCACCCCAAGGTCGAGTGGGTCACGTACCCCGGCCTCGAATCGCATCCGACCAAGGCCAACGCCGACCGCTATCTGGAGAACGGGTATGGCGGGATCGTGGTCTTCGGCGTCAAGGGCGGCAGGGATGCCGGTCGCACCCTGATCGATAGCGTCGAGCTCTTCAGCCATCTGGCGAACGTGGGTGACGCCAAGTCGCTCATCATCCACCCGGCGACCACGACGCACAGCCAGCTTTCCGCCGAAGAACTTGTGGCCGGCGGCATCTCCGAGGATTTGGTCCGGCTCTCAGTGGGCATTGAGAACGTCGAGGACATCATCGCCGACCTCGACCAGGCTTTGGGCAAGGTGTGATAGCACCATGAGCGGGGTAAAGGTCATCCGCCTTCCGGTCGACTTGAAGTTGGCCGGCGGCGGGTACCTCCCACAAATCGACATCGCGTACGAGACCTTCGGCGAGTTGGATCGCAACCGATCGAATGCGGTGCTCATCTGCCACGCCCTGTCGGGTGACTCCCACGTGGCCACCGGGCCATGGGTCGATGGAGTCGAGCGACCGGGCTGGTGGGAGCCGATGGTCGGTCCCGGCAAAGCAATCGACACGCAGAAGTACTTCGTCATCTGCAGCAACGTCCTGGGCGGCTGCTCGGGGACGACCGGTCCCGGAAGCACCGACCCGGCGACCGGTGAGCCTTACGGATTGCGGTTCCCGATGGTGACGATCGAGGACATGGTGGACGCACAAGCCGCCCTTCTCGACGCGATAGGGGTGAAGCGCCTGCTTTGCGTGGTCGGCGGTTCGATGGGAGGCATGCAGGCGCTGGCCTGGAGCCGAAGATATCCGCAGCGGGTTGCGAGCATGATCGGATGCGCGACCACATGGAGACTGGCACCGCAGGCCATCGCGTTCAACGAGGTGGGTCGCACGGCCATCCTCGGCGATTCAGGCTTCATGGACGGGGATTATCCGGCGGACCAGCAGCCGGAGCACGGCCTCGCTATCGCCCGGATGATCGGACACATAACCTATCTTTCCGAAGAGTCGATGCGCGACAAGTTCGGCCGAAGGCTGGCCAAGCGAGAAGGGCACGCCTACGACTTCGTCACTGAGTTCGAGGTGGAGAGCTACCTCGCGCACCAGGGCCGCAAGTTCGTGGAGCGGTTCGACGCGAACACGTACCTGTACATGACCAAGGCGATGGACTACTTCGACCTCGCGGGCGACGCGCCCTCCTTGGCCGAGGCGCTGCGCAATGTGCAGTCGAGGTTCTTGTTCCTGACCTTCTCAAGCGATTGGCTGTTCCCGACGCACGAGACCAAGGAGATCGTCGACGCGCTCTGTCAGGTCGGTGCCGAGGTCAGCTTCGCCGAGATAAAGAGTCCCTATGGGCACGACGCCTTCCTGCTCGAACCCGAGGAGCAGACGGCGTTCGTCAGGCCTTTCCTGGAAAGCGTGTACGAGAAGGAGTTTGCGGCCGCATCCAGCCGCCTCAAGGAGGGCGATGCCGTATGACGGCTGCGGATCTGTTGAGAGCCGACCTTCGGCTGATCACCGACATCATCCCGGTCGGCAGCAGGGTACTCGACCTGGGGTGTGGCGACGGCTCGCTCATGGTGCATCTGCGCGACGAGAAGGAGTGCGAGGTCCGAGGCATCGAAATCCTGCCCGATAGGGTGGCTACCGCCATCGGGCGCGGGCTATCCGTGGTGCAGGGCGACCTGGATGAAGGGCTGGGCGCATTCCCTGACCAGCTGTTCGACGTGGTCGTCCTGTCCCAGACCCTGCAGGTGGTCCGGCGACCGGCTTTCGTGCTTGGCGAGATGCTTAGGGTCGGCCGAATCGGCGTGCTCACTTTCCCGAACTTCGGGTATTGGCGCATCAGGGGCTACCTTGCCTTGCGCGGCAGGATGCCGGTTTCCAAGGCGATCCCATACACCTGGTACGACACACCCAACATCCACCACACTACGCTGAAGGATTTCCGGGATTTCGTGGTCGCCAAAGGCGGCGTGATCGAGCGGGAGATCCCTTTGCGGGTCTCAGGCTGGAGCAAGGACGCGCGTCCTCGGCATACGCTTCCCAACCTGCTCGCTGACACTGTGCTGGCGGTGGTGCGGGCAGCGGATGTCGGCGAATGACCGCATTACGTGCTACGCTTGGCAGGTGGATGATGCACTGTCAGATGTGGACTACCAGGTAAGCGACCTGGCTGCACTGGGGTTCTCCGATGATGTCCGGGAACACTTCGGGGGCCATGTCGCCTCGGGGTTGCTCCCTGCCAGAATTACCCGAGTCGACCGAGGCATGCCCATCGCACTCAGCGAGCAGGGGGCCTTCCGCGTCGAGTACTCGCAGAGCTTGCGCGAGGTGCCGGGTTCAACTCCTAAAGGTGCGGTCGTCGGGGATTGGGTCGGTTTGACTCGACCCGATGGGCATGAAGCTTGGCTGATCGACGCGATCCTCCCCAGGAAGAGCGCTTTCCACCGAAAGGACCCTGCTGAAGGGGCCGAGCAGCAGGTGGTCATAGCGAACGTCGACGTGATCTTCGTGATGCAGTCACTTTCGGGGGATGGGATCAATGTCCGCAGGTTGGAACGCGAATTGGTGATGGCGTGGGAGAGCGGTGCGGTTCCCGTGATCGTCCTCTCGAAAGCCGACCTTGTCGACGACCCCGACGGCAAAGCCGCCGTGGCCCGTGAGATCGCCTTCGGCGTCGACGTCATCATCGAGAGCGCTGTGACTGGAGAAGGGGTCGATGAGGTCCGGGCGCGGATACCGGCAGGGTCGACCGCCGCTTTACTCGGCAGTTCAGGCGTTGGGAAGTCTACACTGGTGAACAGGCTGTTGGGCATCGAGTCGGTCAAGACCGCGGAGACGCGATCGAAAGACGATAAGGGCAGACATACGACCACCGCGAGGGAGATGTTCGTGATGCCAGGGGGAGGCGTCATCATCGACACTCCCGGCATGCGCGGTCTGTCGCTTTGGAACTCCCAAAAGGGGATGGCGGCTGCCTTTCCCGACATCGTTTCGCTTGAAGAGCAGTGCCGCTTCGGCGATTGCGCACATGACAAAGAGCCCGGTTGCGCTGTGTCTGCGGCGGTCGCGGCTGGAGAGCTGAAGCAGGGACGCGTCGACAGTTGGCGAAGGTTGCAGGAGGAACTCGAGGTCCTCTCCGTCCGCCAGGAGGACATCGCCAGACGCGGCGATGGCAAGAAGACCAAGTCGCGTCCGGGCGGTCCCGATCACAAGGCGAGGGGCAGAGGAGTCGATCAGGAGTATTGAGGTGTTGGAGCATCAGGACTATCCTGTACCTTTGCATGACGTAGCGTCGAAGCGAGAGCAGGATCGTCGCCCATGAAGATACACCGATTCCAGAATCCATTCGAACACTGGAGGAGCGGTTTGGCCGCCGAGCTCCTAGCCTTTGCACTCTTCATGTTGGTCGTAGCGGGGGCGGTCGTCTTACTTGCGCGGATGCTGTGAAGTGAGGTCGTTTCGTTGCTACCTCGGATGACGTGGATCGACACAAGGATCATCCTCTACTACACCGGGCTGTTCGTATTCGGAATCGCAGCTGCGATGGTCGTGCCATTGGTGACGGGAATCTTGATGGCCGAGTGGAACGCCGCGCTGGATTACCTGTTGGGCATCTCGGCAGCGCTGGTCATCGCTGGAACCCTGCGATTCGCGCGGGTCGAGAACGCACGGGTGACGCATACCCACGCCCTGATCCTCACCGCCTCAGGATGGCTTGCCGCCTCTCTGGTAGCGGCGATTCCACTAGCCCTGTCGCCTGCGTACGTGAGTTACCTCGATGCACTCTTCGACTCCGTGTCGGGGCTGACCACCTCAGGGCTGACGGTAGCTAAAGACCTCGACCACATGGCACACGCTCACAACATGTGGCGCCATCTCACCCACCTGATCGGGGGACAGGGTATCGTGGTCGCGGCCATCTCGCTGTCGATCGGGCTGCGTTCAGGCGCTTTCTCCTTGTATGTGGCGGAGGGCCGCGACGAGCGGATCATGCCCAACGTGATCCATAGCGCAAGGTTCATCTGGTACGTCACTGCCGTCTATGTGCTGCTGGGCACAGTGGCTCTTTCGGCAGTGAACTTCGGCTTGGGGATGGAGCCAGCCAGAGGGGTACTCCATGCTTTCTGGATGTCGATGGCTGCCTATGACACCGGAGGCTTTGCGCCGCAATCGATGAATGCGCTCTACTACCATAGTTTCACACTCGAGATCGTGACGCTCTTCCTGATGATCGGCGGAGCGATGAACTTCAATCTTCACGCCCAAGTCTGGCGCGGCGACAAGACCGAGCTGTGGCGAAATATCGAGACCAAGGTGTTGGCAATCAACGTGTTCGTGCTCTCGATCGTCGTTGCCATAGGACTTGCCGCGACCGCTGTCTTCAACGAGCCGATGGAGATCTTGCGAAAAGGCATGTACCACGTGATCTCGGCGCATTCGGGCACAGGACATCAGACTATCTACGGAATCCAGTGGTTCACCGACTACGGCGGTGGAGCGGCCGCCGCGATAATCCTGGCGATGGCTGCCGGAGGTGCGGTCTCCTCGACAGCTGGTGGCATCAAGGCACTAAGGCTGGGGATGATAGTCGAGACCATCATCCATCAGATCAAGCTGGCGATGTCTCCTCGCACCGCAATCGTCACCACAAGGTTCCATCACTTGGGCGAGAGGCTTCTCACTCCCGAGATCACCAGTGCCGCCGCGATAGTGTTCATCCTGTATGTCATCACTTACATCACAGGTGCGCTGATCGGTGTTGCCTACGGGTACGGTGCCGCCGAATCGCTGTTCGAGTCGATATCTGCGACGGCGAACGTAGGGCTGTCCTCCGGGATAACCGGCCCTAACATGCCCACCGGCCTGAAGTACCTCTACATGTTCCAGATGTGGGCAGGGCGACTGGAATTCATCGCGGTATTCGTCCTGATGACCCAGGTGTTGGCATCCGTCGCATCGCTTTTGAAGGGCAAGAAGTGAGACGCGCGAAGGGTTTGAGCATACTGGCTGCCTTGGTCCTGTTTGCGAGTCCCGTCGCAGCGTCGGCCGCAGACGCGTTCTCGCCCGACGAACTGATCGCCTTGGAGCGATACATGGATGGCCGAAGGGTCACTATCCAGGGCGAGGCCATCGGCGAGGACCTAAGGGCAGGCCCAGACTACCGCTGGGTCAATCTGCTCGGTGAGTCGGTGGCGGTCGGCGTCTATATGCATGAAATGGACGCAGGTCTTATCGACAGCTATGGCTCGTATAAGAGTACCGGCGACATAGTTCGGGTCACCGGAACACTGAACTTCGCGTGCGATGAGCACGGCGGTGATCTGGACGTCCACGCGGAGATCGTCGAGGTCGTCGAGGAGGGCCAACCGGTGTCGCGGGACCTCGATTTATGGAAGCTACTTGTCGTTGCGGTTGCACTCGCTGTGTTCGGGGCTCAGACGCTGGTCTATCGCTGGTATAGAGCCCGGAGCATGTGAGCGGCATCCATCCACAACGCCCTCTCAAGTTCGAACAGGAAGAACGGATACCGATGAAATCAGATCCGCGGGCAATAAGCCCAAGCCCCACAACCGACGACCTCATCTCTCTTTCCGATGTGGTCAAGGTCTACGAAACAGGAGAGGTTCCGTTCACAGCACTTAGGGGCGTGGATCTGCGAGTCCGTAGCGGAGAGTTCGTCGGGCTTATCGGCAAGTCGGGGTCGGGAAAGACGACGCTCATCAACATGATCACTGGTATCGATCATCCCACCAGCGGCTCGGTGATGGTTGCTGGAACCCCGGTCCACTCTCTCAACGAGAACGCACTGGCGATCTGGCGCGGCCGGACGATCGGCGTCGTGTTCCAGTTCTTCCAGCTGCTTCCTACGCTCACCGTGATCGAGAACGTGATGCTCCCCATGGACTTCTGCAACGTCTACGATCCTGCCGAGCGACCCGAGCGGGCGATGGCCCTGCTCGAACAGGTCGAGATCGGCGACCAGGCCTACAAGCTACCCAGCGCCATCTCCGGCGGACAGCAGCAGAGGGCGGCGATCGCAAGGGCTCTGGCCAACGACCCCCCGATCATCGCCGCAGATGAACCCACTGGGAACCTCGACTCCAAGACGGCGGATGCGGTATTCCATCTGTTTGAATCGCTGGTCGAGGCCAACAAGACGATCGTCATGGTGACGCACGACAGTGACCTGGCCTCGCGAGTCCGCAGGGCCCTGCACGTCTCGGATGGCGAGATCGCCCATGACGTGCTACGTCCTTCGGGCGACGGCCAGATAGGGGCGTAAATCCAGTGATGTCGCCGAGGTGGCGCAAGGTATTCAGGGACCTCTACGGGCACAAGTTCCGCACCCTGCTGGTGGTCCTCTCGATCGCGGTCGGGATCTTTGCGATCGTGGTCGTCCTCGGTGCGAGGGGCGTCCTGCTCCGTGAGTTCGAGGTGGTTTTCGAGCACTCGAATGCGCCTATCGCGACGATATGGGTCGATCGCGCTGACGAGGGCCTGATTACCGACGTCGCCGAGGCCCAGGGTGTCCGAGATGCCGAGGGACGACGCTCCGTGTTCCTGCGGTTCGAGGAGGGCAGGCTTCCAGACGACGCGCCAGCGACCGGCTGGAACACGCTGCGCACTATTGCGGTACCGGACTTCCATAACCAAAGGGTAGGACGTTTCACGCCGGTGAACACCCAGTCGTGGCCGCCAGGCCGGGGCGAGATCCTTCTCGAACAGTCTGCTTCGGCGATAGGCGAGTATGACATCGGCGACACCCTGACGGTGGAGACTCCGGCGGGCAAGAGGGCCACGTTGCGGGTCGCTGGATTCGCGCACGATATCAACGCGCTGCCCGCCCACTTCGTTGGAATGGCGACCGGGTTCATCTCGATGGAGACGTTGGCGCTACTCGATGAGCCGCAGGAATACAACACGATCACGTTCGTGGCGGATGACCCCGAAATCTCCCGTGCCGAGGCATTGGCCCTGAGCGATCACGTCAGCGAAGAGGTGATTGCCGAGAAGGGCGCAAGAGTACTTCAGACCCAGGTCCCAGAGCCGGGAAGTCACTTCTTGGGCGATATCTTCAAGGCCGTGTCGCTGTTGCTGCTGGCCCTGGGCGTGCTGAGCATGCTGCTTTCCGGGTTCCTGGTGGTAACGACAATGCAGGCGCTCATCTCACAGCAGGTCAAACAGGTCGGGATCATGAAGGCGATAGGCGGCAAGACCGAGCAGATCATGCGGATGTACACGGGGATGGTCCTGATCTACGGGGTAATGGCAATCGCCATAGGAGTTCCAGTCGGGATCGCTGCAGCCCAGTGGTTCGCAGACTTCGGCGCCGGGATGCTCAACTTCCGCATCACCTCGTACATGCCGCCGCTGTGGGTGGTGGGCCTGGGGGCGCTCATAGGGCTGACGATCCCGCTTGTAGGGGCGATCTTCCCCATCGTGTCGGGTACCCGGATGCCGGTGGTGCGGGCGCTCAGTGCGACCGGGCTCTCCCGTACGAATTTCGGCCACGGGCTGGTCGACCGTGTCTTGGGGCTGATCCACGGTCTGCCTCGGCCGGTAGCGCTGAGCTTACGTAACACTTTCCTGCGCAAGGGCAGGCTGGCCCTGACGCTCACGACGCTCATACTGGCTGCATCGGTGCTGATGAGCGTGCTCACTGTGCAGCGATCCATTCTGGCGACGGTCGACACTGTCGACATCTGGCGCTCCGACGCCCAGTTCCAGCTTGCGGTCACCGAACCTGCCGACAGACTGCTGTCGATAGCGATGGATGGGCGCGGGGTGGCGATGGCCGAAGGCGCCCTGGACCGGAGGGCGACTCTGCTGCGTGAGGACGGGAGCAAGAGCGACGCGATCAACATGATAGGGCTGTCGCCGGAGACGACTTTCGTCTCTCCGGTCATCGAGCAAGGCAGATGGCTTGAGGCCAACGACACCTACTCGATCGTCGTCAACTCCGATGTCCTCGGCGATTCGCCCGAGTTCTCGCTGGGCAGGGTGGTCGAGCTGAGCATCAGGGGGGTGGAGCGCAAGTGGAAGGTTGTGGGCGTGGTCTCGAGCGGCTTGATGGGGCCGGTCATCTACGCACCCTACGATCATCTCGACTCCATCCTACAAGGCAACGGCGGGATCAACCGCGTCCTCGTGCGGACGGAGTTCAGTCACGCCACCGCGCAAGAGCAGGCCGCGAGGGATCTCGAGCGGCGATTCGAGGAAGCCGATGTCGCGGTACTCTCGATGCAGACCCAGATCGAGGAGCGAGACACCGTCGCCGAGCAACTCGGCATCCTCGTGATGTTCCTGGCCATCATGGCGGTCATTCTGGCCCTGGTGGGAGTGATCGGCCTTACAGGCACCATGACGATAAACGTGCTCGAAAGCCAGCGGGAGATCGGGGTCATGCGCGCCATCGGAGCCTGTCACAGGTCGATCTACTCGATCTTCATCACCGAGAGCCTGGTGATTGCGCTGATGGCGTGGCTATTCGGTGCGATGCTGTCGTGGCCGATGAGCGTGGCGTTGACGGACATGCTTTCCGAGGCGATGGGGCTTCCGCTCGCCTACGCCTACTCGTGGAGTGGTGTCGGTATTTGCTTGCTCGCAATGACGGCCGTCGCGTTGGCGGCAAGTCTGCTACCCTCATATCGCGCATCGCAGGTCAGCGTGCGTGATTCGATCGCTTGGGAATAGGGAGTCATATGCGCGGAATCGGAGTTCTGGTCAATGTTGCTGCGATCATGGTGGGTGCCGGGGTAGGCTTGCTCTTCGGGCGGCTGATTTCCGAGAGGTTCAAGTCCATAGCCTTCATCGCGATCGGCCTGTCCACGATGATTCTCGGCGCCTCGATGAGCATCGGAGGA
The DNA here is from genome assembly GCA_002293965.1 of Actinobacteria bacterium UBA912. Lineage (GTDB taxonomy): Bacteria > Actinomycetota > Coriobacteriia > Anaerosomatales > UBA912 > UBA912. Next base: position 30,318 of record DBEG01000062.1, read on the forward strand.
TTGACGTCATTGGGATCCAGTGACCTGGGCAAGTACTCATCGCTCGTGTTCGTAGGCTCGCTCGTGCTCGGCTCTTTGGTTGGCGAAGCGATGCGAATCGAGCGTCGCCTGGAGTGGCTTGGTGAGAAGCTGCAGTCCGCCGCGACACGCATGCCGATCCTAGGCCCCGGAAAATCAGCGGAACCTTCCGAGAAGGGCCACACGCTCGTCGAAGGCTTCGTTGCGTCGTCGCTACTCTTCGGGGTGGGGGCTATGGCGATCCTCGGATCGATCCAGGACGGCCTCGGGGATCCCTCGCTGCTCTACCTGAAGGCTTCGCTCGACGGGATGGCGTCGATCGCTCTGGCCACGACCCTGGGTGCTGGGGTGGCGCTTTCGGCAGTTCCGATCCTGCTGCTGCAGGGCGGTATCGCGCTGGGGGCCGCGTCCCTCGAGCCGCTGATGACACCCGCTGTCCTCGACGCGATCAAGGCTACCGGCGGTTCGCTGATCTTCGTGATCGGCCTGGACCTGGCCGGCATCAAGCGGTTCCCCATAGGCAACATGCTACCCGCAGTCTTCGTCGCGGCGTTCCTGGCCGGGTGGCTCGGATGATCGACATCGCGCCCGCCGAAGCGCTTGCAAGCGAGTCCGCGCAGCCCGCAGGGGCCACCGAGACGCTGGCGATCCCAAGGTTCAACTGGGCCGCGTTCCTGATCCCGCCGATCTGGGGGATCGCCAACCGCCAGTGGTGGGGCGTGATGTTCCTGCCGGCCTGGGTCTTCGTCGACAACATGCTGCGCTCCGAAAGCACCCTTGGCGCGTGGACGACCGCCGCAGGCATCGGCATGGCCGCAGTCACCGTGGGCCTGCAGGCGATCTTCGCTCGCACCGCCGACGGGATCGCGCTACAGCGGGTCAGCACCCGCGCCCAGTACGAGCGCTACATCCGCCACCAGCGGATATGGCGGGTCGTGGCGGTGTTCGCATTCATCGGCATGGCGGCGTGGATCACGACGTTCATCATGACGGGCGGACCGCTCGACCGACCCTGAACGCGCTCGGGCAGATGTCGGCGAGGAAGCATCCGTCACACGCCGGTCGCTTGGCGTCGCAAACGGCCCTCCCGTGCGTGATCAGGTCGAAGTTCATCCGATACCAGACCTGCCGAGGAAACACCTTCATCAAGTCGCGCTCGATCTTGTCGGGGTTCTTCTCGGCGGATAGACCGAGGCGGTGCGCGAGTCGGTGTACGTGCGTGTCGACTGCTATGCCGACCACGACTCCGAAGGCCGTGCCGAGCACGATGTTGGCGGTCTTCCTCGCGACGCCTGGCAGGCGCGTGAGGTCCTCCATGGTGCTTGGGACCTCGCCGCCGTACTCGGTGACGACGATCTTCGCGGTCGCGATGATGCTGCGGGCCTTCTGCCTGAAGAACCCGAGCGAGTGCACGAGAGCCTCGACGTCCTCCTGCTCCGCCTCGGCCAACGCCGCGGCATCCGGGTAGGCGGCGAACAGCGCGGGTGTCGCCTTGTTGACGGCGGCATCGGTGGTCTGAGCGGAGAGGATCACCGCGATCAGCAGCTCCCACGGATCGCCGAAGTGCAGAGCGGGCTCAGGGTCCCCGTAGGCGGCCTCGAGCCTCTCGGCGTAGAGTCCGGCCAGGCGGCGGCGCTCGGCATCGTCGAGCATCGGTATCGGCTCTTGGGGCACGGGGCGCTCCTTCCTGTGGTGGCTAGCTTCGTTGGGCCCGTATCGCGCGGGTCCCTGTGAATCATACCCCGCTTCCTGCTTGACCGGCCACGATATCGGGGATACCCTACGTGAGCCCCGCGCCGAACGATCGTCGCGGGTTAGCCACGTTTGCCGGACCCGCCCCGCCCCGTCGTGCTCGCCAAGAGGAGCCGCTTACATGTCGATCATCCGCTACCTGTCCGCCGACCTCGCCCACACCAAGGCATGGTCCGCCATCGCCGCCGCATTCGCCGAGAACATCGACGCGGCCGTCTCGACGCCGGCAGCCGTAAGGCCGCTGCTCGCCTCGGCGATCGCCGACGGTTTCGGGGGCCCGATCCTGTGCGTCGTCGCAGGCGAGGAGGGCGCGGCCCGCTTCGCCAACACGGCGGCGGCGTTCCTGGGCGCAGAGCGCGTTCTGCGCTATCCCGAGGCGAAGGTGCTGCCCTGGATCCCCGACAGCCGCGACATCGAGGGCGTCGGCATGCGCGCCCGGGCGCTCAACGCGCTGGCCACAGGCCGCTCGGTGCTCGTGGTCGCAAGCGCGAGATCGCTGCTGCGAGCGGTGGCGCCGCAAGGCAGCCAGGTCTTCGATCCGCTGGCACTCAAGGTCGACGACGAGCACGACATGGCCGAGATATCGACCCGCCTCGCACGCATGGGCTACGACCGCGTGGAGGCCGCCAGTGCCCGGGGCGAGTTCACGATCCGGGGAGGCGTCCTCGACATCTACCCCAGTGACCTGCCCTATCCGGTGCGTGCCGAGTTCTTCGGCGACCAGATCGAATCGCTGCGCAGGTTCGTGCCCGGCACCGGTCAATCGATCGGCCAGATCGACTCAGCCGAGATATTCTGCGCCCGCGAGGTCGCCCTGTCGGGGCGCGCCGTGGAGCGGGCCACAAGAGCACTGGCCTCCCGAGCGGCACTGAGCCCGGTGGTCACGGAGCACCTCGAGCTCATGCAGGCGGGCATCTACTTCAACGGCATCGAACGCTACCTGCCCTTCCTTTACGAGAGCGCGGGCGCGGCCACCGACTACGTCCCGGCCGCGGGGTCGCTCATCGTCGTGGAGCCGGTCTCGCTCTTCACCGACGCCACCAAGCGCTACGAGGAGATCGCCGCGCTGGCAAGGTTCGCGCGGGTCAACCCAGATGAGCTCTACCTGCGGCCATCCGGTCTCGATCTGTCGAGCCGCCGAAAAGTGACCATGCTCTCGCTCATGTCCGGCCAGGGCGTGATCGACGCGCGACTCGAGGCGTCGCGACCGGAGCTCTCGACAAGGCGCGAAGGATTCGCCGAAGGGATGCGGGCGCTGGTGGAGCGGGACCTCGCGATCGTCATGGCTGCCTCGGACAGGGAGACCCGCGAGCGCATCACCGAGGAGCTGACGGAGGCCGGCATCTCCTTCGCCGACATCGGCAGCAGCACCGACGGCAGCGGCGGGACCGAAGGCGGCGCTTCGGGCACCCCGCTGCAGCGGCGCGTCGTGCACCTGGCACCCATCGAGATCCCCGCAGGCTTCGTCATGCCCGAATCGCACCTCGCACTCATCGCCACCGACGACGTCTTCCCCCGCGCCGCCGCAGCCAAGCAACGTGCGCGCAAGGCGGAGTCCGCGCGCATCACGTTCACGTTCGCGCCGGGCGACTATGTGGTCCACTCGGCGCATGGCATCGCTCTCTTCTCGCAGATGGAGCGCAAGGAGGTCATGGGCATCGAGCGCGACTACCTGGTGCTCATCTATGCCAAGGGCGACAAGCTCTACGTCCCGGTCGAGCAGATCCACAAGATCACCAAGTACGTAGGTGCCGAAGGCCACTCGCCAAAGGTGACCCGCCTCAACACGACGGATTGGTCGAAAGCGACCACCAAGGCGAGGAAGGCCGCGAGGAAGCTCGCGTTCGACCTGGTGGACCTGTACGCGCGGCGCGCGGCGGTCCAGGGGCACGCTTTCGCGCCGGACACTCCGTGGCAGGTGGAGATGGAGTCGGCGTTCCCGTACATCGAGACGCCTGACCAGCTCGCCGCGATCGCCGACGTGAAGGCGGACATGGAGTCGCAAAGGCCGATGGACCGCCTGATCTGCGGCGATGTCGGCTACGGCAAGACCGAGGTGGCGATCCGCGCAGCCTTCAAAGCCGCGCAGGAGGGCAAGCAGGTGATGATCCTCTGCCCGACCACCATCCTCGCGCAGCAGCACTTCACGACCTTCTC
>DBEG01000106.1 GCA_002293965.1 Actinobacteria bacterium UBA912
GCAGGGTCCGGATGGACAGGGCTCCGCCTTCGGGAACCTTCGATATCAACGGTGGTGCCCGATTCACAACGACATCGACTGTGACGCTGAACTCGGCGGTCATCAGTGGCCATATGATGCGCGTCGATGTGGGCTCCGGCTTCGGGTCGTGGGGGCCAGTGTGGCCTAGCCTCGAAGTGACGTTGCCGGGGGAGGGGCATCGCATCGTGCGAGCCCAGTATGACGATGTTGCGGGGAACAGGCTTTCGCTTGCTGCATCGATAACAGTCGATTGGACCCCGCCTTCCACGGTGGCATCCGGCTGGACTGACGCCTGGGTCCGGGGCCCCGTGCGATTGTCGCTGGTTCCTACTGACAATGTCGCCGGGGTTGCATCCACTCGGATCAGGGTGGGTGCGACAGGGTCGTTCTCGGAGTACCTGCCTGGGGACGAGGTGGCCATCACCGACGAAGGCTCGACCGTGCTGGAGTGGTATTCGGTGGATATAGCAGGTAATCGAGAGGCAACGAAGACCGCCACTGTCAGGATCGATAACTCGCCGCCTCCTGGTACCTTCGTGCTCGCGGGAGGGGCGACGCATGTAGCGACGACCGCTGTTGAGGCCTTCGGGGTCGCGCCGGATTCTACCGAGATGCGCTATACCTCGGGCAACATGGATACGGGATGGATCGCATTCGAATCCAAAGTGTCACTGAGCTTGGATGGTCCGGGAACGCATGTCGTCAGCGGGAGGTTCCGCGATATCGCAGGCAACGAGGCCGTTCATGAATCCTCGGTCACTGTTGACCTACAGGCACCGACGACTACCGTACTGGGCGGCTTCGATGGATTCCGGGCGCCTCCGGCTACACTTACGCTGGAGGCCGTGGATGACCGCTCCGGGGTCTCGGCTACGTACTATCGGGTTGGTTCTGACGGACAGGCACGCCAGTACACTGCGCCCTTCGTCGTGGACAAGCCCGGGGCCACAGAGGTGGTCTTCTGGTCCGTGGACAAAGTCGGCAACATCGAGGCGACCAGGACCGCCACCGTCAGGATCGTCGAGAGCGTGCGTTATGAGGGCGTCAATCGCTATCAGACCGCGATCGAAGTGTCTCGGCGTACGTTCTCCGCTGCCAGAAGCGTGGTGTTGGCGAGTGGCGAGGACTTCCCGGACGCCCTTTCGGCGGCATCGCTCGCAGGTGCGCTCGAGGCACCAGTGCTGCTGACGATGAAAACTGCGCTCCCGCACGGATTATTTGCCGAGGTCAAGCGGCTGGGTGCAACGAAGGTCTACATCATCGGCGGTGAGGGGGCTATTGCCCCAGAGGTCGAGATGAGTATCATAGGTGCTGGCATCGCGGTGGAGCGCATTGGCGGTTGGAATCGTTTCGAGACAGCGGTGCGGGTTGCAAGAGCGACCATAGCCAAGCGTGGCACTGTCGCTGAGCCCGGGCTCGTTTTCGTGGCTCGGGGTGATGACTTTCCCGATGCGGTCTCCGCTGCTCCGGCGGCATTCGCCAGCAGAGTGCCGATACTGCTTGTGAGACAGACTTCCGTTCCTACGCCAACGGCTGCGGCCGTCAGCGAGTTAGGCATGACCGAGGCGATCATACTTGGCGGGATCGGTGCGATCCAGGATCAGGTGCTCCCAGAGCTTGGGATCCCCGCACAGCGGGTATCCGGAGATGACCGCTACTCCACATCGGCGGAGTTCTTCGACTTCGCCAAGAGCAGGTCTTTGGTTGGAAGTGCAACAGTCGGGCTGGTTACAGGCGAGCGTTTCCCCGATGCGCTGGCGGGTGGAGCTGCAATCGGGCATCGGGGTGGAGCACTGCTGCTCACGCGACAGACGGCGCTGCCTGTGGGTGCGCGTGACCGTCTGCGTGCGTCGGTTGGTGTCGTCGAGCGCGTGCGGGTCATCGGTGGGCAGGGTGCTGTGACTGACGACGTTGTCAACGCCGCGATGCAAGCGCTCCAGTGAAGATCGGCGAAAATCCCCCACACACTGTTCACTTCAGGCACAATGAACTCCACGTGTCACATATCCGAGAGGGGCGTTGCGAAGATGGCTGAGATTGCGGATATCAGGTTCGGTACCGATGGCTGGCGCGGGATCATCGGGGATGATTTCACCTACGCGAGCCTGCGTCGGGCCGCTGATGCCGCCGGACGTGTCTTTGCGCAGGATAATCCCGGGGGGCTGATCGTCGTTGGATATGATACCCGGTTCGAGGCCGGTGCTTTCGCGCGCGCGGCCGCCGAGGTCCTCGCTTCGCATGGCCTGCAAGTCGCAGTATCGGACAGGTACATCCCGACTCCGGCTCTATGCTGGGCGATCGCCAACGACTCGGAGGCTTGCGGCGGAATCATGCTGACCGCGAGCCACAACCCGGCGCCTTACCTGGGGTTGAAGGTTCGGATGGCCGATGGTGGTGCGTCGCCCGTAGCGTTCACGCAGCGCATCGAATCGGAGCTTCGCGATGAGCCGCCTTCAGGCAGGGGCTCCTTCGGCATGGTCGATATCCTCACGAGGTACGTTCAGGCGCTTTGCAGGTTCGTGGATGGGGATGCGATACGCGCGGCTGGTCTCAGGGTCGCTGTCGACTCGCTTTACGGGGCTGGGCAGGGGTATCTCGCCCAGGCACTCGGGCTTTCCGGCGTCGAGGTCACAGAGATCCACAAGGAGCGCAATCCCGGCTTCGGCGGACTGCATCCCGAGCCGATTCCGCCGCACATCAACGAGGTCCAGCGCCTGGTGCGTTTGCAGGGCTTCGACGCAGGCTTCGTGACCGACGGTGACGCCGATCGCATTGGCGCCGTTGACGAGCACGGGGATTTCGTGAACCCGCATCGCATACTCTCGCTCATTGCCCGCCATCTTGCCGAGGGCAAAGGGCTGCAGGGGCGCATCGTAAAGACGCTTTCGACGTCGGTCCTGGTCGACAGGATCGGGGCACATCTGGGACTCGAGGTCACCACGACGCCCGTCGGCTTCAAGTGGATCTACGAGGAGATGCTCTCAGAAGATGTGCTGATCGGTGGCGAGGAGTCCGGCGGGATAGGCATTCCCACCCACGTGCGGGAGCGCGATGGGCTGCTGATGGCACTCTTACTCGCCGAGATGATGGCGCAGCGCGGCCGCACCTTAGGCGAGCTCGTCGAGGACCTGTTCGCGGTGACGGGACCGATGGAGTACTCCCGCCGCGACCTCAAGCTCACCCCTGAGCAGAAGTCCGCGTTCGTCTCGGCGATGCCGGGAATGGCTCCTGTCGAGATCGCAGGGATACCGGTGCTTGGCATAGATCGCACGGATGGCATCAAGTTCCTGCTCGCCGACGATGTCTGGCTACTCCTGCGCACGAGCGGGACCGAGCCTCTGGTCCGCGTTTACGCCGAGGCCCCTACGATGGGGGTCGTGGACGACCTGCTCGACGCTGGCGTGACGTTCGCAAGGGGCGGGTGAGCGCTACCGATGCGCGTCACGATGCTGAACAAGTACTACCCACCGCACCTAGGGGGTATCGAGTTCCACATGCGTGACCTTGCCGAGAAGCTGGCTAGCAGCGGCGAGGCCAAAGTGAGCGTCTTGGTGGCGAATGAAGGCCCCGGCGACGTTCGCGAGACGATCGCAGGCGTCGAAGTGACGCGACTCTCTCGGCTGTTCGAGTACGCATCGACCCCGGTAGCGCCGGGTATGGCGCGCTCGCTGCGTGGCTCGGCCGCGTCGGTGACTCCGCCCGACGTACTGCACCTGCACTTCCCGTACCCATGGGGTGAGATGTCGTGGCTTTCGGCACATCCGCGCATTCCAACGGTGATGACGTACCACAGCGACATCGTCAGGCAGAAGGCGGCGCTGGCCGCGTATCGGCCGTTCTTGGAGCGCGTTCTCGACCGGGTGGACCTGATCATCGCGAGCTCACCGAACATGGTGCGCCACTCGGAGTTCCTGGCACCGCGCAAGGAGAAGTGCAGGATCATCCCCTTCGGCATCCATACCGAACGCTTCGCCGAGACACCCGAGCTCCTCGCGCGCGCCGCCCAGCTCCGAGAGAGGCATGGCGAGCGCAAGGTCGTGCTGTTCGTCGGCAGACTCGTGTACTACAAGGGGATCGATGTCCTCATGCGCGCGATGCAGGGCATCGACGCCGACCTGGTGGTCATCGGACGCGGGCCGCTCGAGTCCGAGATGCGCGACTTCACGCAGACCCACGGCATGGCCGAGCGGGTCTTCTTCGAGCCGCCTGTGGACGACACCGATCTCGCCGCTTGGTATCACGCTGCCGACGTCTTCTGCCTTCCCAGCGTCGCACGCTCGGAGGCTTTCGGACTCGTGCAACTAGAGGCTCACGCCTCGGGACTACCGGTGATCTCAACCGATCTGACCACGGGAGTCCCGTTCGTCAACGAGCACGGCGTCTCCGGACTCGTGGTCCCGCCGGGTGATGCCGAGGCTCTCGGGGCGGCGTTGAAGGAGCTCCTTGGCGATGACGAGCTTCGCGCACGCTTGGGTCGCCAGGCGAAGGAGCGTGCACGGGCCAGGTTCACCATCGACCGCATGGCGGCGGATACGCTGGCGGTTTATCGCGAGGCGATTGCCGGAGGAACCGGATGAGACGCGGGCCCTTCATCGCGCTTTCGGTGCTCCTCGATGCGCTGCTGATCAATGCCGGCATCGTGGCGGCGTTCTTCCTGCGCTTCGGCGGCACTCTGCCGACCTTCAACTTCGAGCCCTTTGTCGCTCTGGCCCCCTTCATCACTGCGATCTACCTCGGCTGCGGATATATCTACGGCCTCTATGAACCTGAGCGCATCGAGAATCCGTGGGCTGTTTTGCGGGCAGTCATCACCGCTGTCACACTGGGGACTGCTCTCACGAGCGCTTTGCTGTTCTTCGCCGGCCCTGAGTTCCTGGCCTTCTCCCGGTTCGTGCTTGTGATCAGCCTGGTCGTTCTGACCGTGCTGCTGACAGGTTGGCGCATGGGGTTCTTCCGCCTCACCTCGATCAGCTGGCCCGAGCAGCGGATCGTATTGGTGGGCACCAACGGTCTTGCAATCGAACTTGCCGAGGAGCTCGTCGCCAGGACCCGCTGGGGCTACATGCTCGTCGGGATGGTCGAGGCGGCCCACGAGCAAGGCCGACCACACGCGTGCTCGCCCGTGACGCAGACTGAGGAACGCTTTCCAATACTTGGATGCCTAGATGACATCGGTAGGATCGTCGAAGAACACAAGGTAAATAGGGTGATCGTCGTCTCACCCGTGGCCCTGCGTGACCTGATCGAGCGACTGACCCTCGCCGATGAGGTCGATATCAGGGTCGATGTGATTCCGGAGCTCTATGAGATATTCATTGGTAAGGTCGACAGTCTCGTCGGCGACATCCCGCTCATGGAAATCACTCGCAGCATCCAGCCGCGATGGACGATCGTCCTCAAGCGCGGTATCGACGTGTTCGGCGCGCTGACTCTGCTGATTGCGCTCTCGCCGCTCTTGATTCTCACAGCCTTCGCTGTGCTTCTGACCATGGGTTGGCCAATCCTCTATTCGCAGGAACGCATGGGTCGAGACATGCGCGTCTTTCGGCTGTACAAGTTCCGCACCATGATCAAGGAGGCCGAGAAGGAGTCTGGCCCCGTCCTTGCAGGAGAATGTGATGCTCGCGTGACTCCCCTCGGCAGGGTCTTGCGCAAGTACCGCATTGACGAGCTCCCGCAGCTCGCAAACATACTGCTAGGGCATATGAGCTTCGTCGGCCCCAGGCCAGAGCGACCGTTCTTCGTTCAGAGCCATGTCGCTGAGATACCGGGATACAGGGAGCGCTTCCGAATCGCACCCGGTGTTACCGGATTGGCGCAGGTCAGTGGCGGATACGCCACAACCGCTGAGAGAAAACTCAAGTATGACCTCATTTACATGTATCATCATAATCTGTCTATGGACCTGCAGATAGTCTTGGAGACTCTCCGAGTGGTCCTTACCGGCCGCGGAGCGAGATAGGAGTCCTGAAGTTGGTCGCAAAACGACGCAAGAGCAGGTCAGATGAGGTCCAGGCGGCCTCTGAGAGCAACCGCAGACAGCGACAAGGAAACAACCAGACTTTTTCGTCGGCGATGACCTCTGGTGCCTCTCCGATAGGCGCGATGATGCTACCTGAGAGACTTGCATGGTGGGCACTGCTGGGCCTCGTGTTCTGCGTTCCCTTGGCAACCAGCAACTGGACGTGGCTCGGTTTCCAAGTCCCATTCACCTTCGACCAGTTCGACATCATCAAGGTTTTCGTGATGAGGGCATTCCTGGTGGTCGGATTGGCGGCGTGGGCATGGCACATCTTGTTCAATGGAGGGAAGATCAGGTTCAGCTGGGTTTTCTACCTTGTGGTAGCGTTCATTATCTGGACTCTGCTGACGACGATCACGTCGATCCACCCCGAGACTGCGCTCTTCGGTAAATATCGCCGCTTCGAAGGGTTGATGTCGTTCATTACCTACGCCGGAGTATTCTTCCTTGGGGTACAACTGCTGGACAGGATGTCGCGCATCAAGAAGATGGCGCAGACCTTCTTTTGGTCCGCCGTGATTGTGAATGGCTATGGGATCATGCAGTTCCTTGGGGTGGATCCCAACCTTTGGGGAGCACTGCCTTTCGAGGCCAATCGGGCTTTCTCCACCTTCGGCAACCCGAACTTCCTCGGTGGCTTCACCGTATTCTCCCTCGGCGTATCCCTGGGACTCGTTCTTAGCGAACAGCGTCCGACGTGGCGGGCCGTCTGGTGGATCGGATTCTTGATGTCGGTCTGGTGCTGGGTCGTGGCGTTTACTCGCGGTGCGTGGGTCGGCGGTGCAATCGCCATTGCCATCATCGTCGCCTTCGCGCTGTGGCGCAAAGCCAAGGTCACAGGTACAGACGGGGTCTTCGCCGGGGGGATCGGAATCTTGGTGGCTGCGCTGACAGCAATCAGCTTGAACTCGCCTGACCCGGTCATGAACGTGCGGGAGAGGCTCGCCTCGATCCTCGTATTCGATCAGGGCAGCGCCGAGACGCGATTCCAAATCTGGCAGGCAGCCATTTCGGCGATCCAAGAGCGACCGATCCTCGGGTACGGTGCTGACACCTTCCGACTGATCTTCCCTCGCTTCAAGCCCTTCGAGTATACGGCCGATGCGGGATACCTTTCGGTGGCCGATAACGCACACAACTACCCGTTGCAGCTCATGACGTCGCTTGGCATTCCTGGGTTCGTGCTGCTCTACGCAGTCTTCGCAGTCGTTGCTTTTCTGTCGGCACGACATCTGCTGCGCTCCACGCATTCAAGCGGTGACAAGTTCCTTATGGCAGGCATCTGGGCAGCATGCTTCGGCTTTGTCATGAGCTTGAATTTCGGCCTTGCGATCACAGGTAAGGCGGTGTTCACGTGGGTCTTCATGGCAGCATTGATCGCTCCGCTGGCACGGTCGGTAACAGTCAGACCGGTGTCCTGGGCGCCCTTCGGGGCTGTGGCGGCGGCGGCCCTGGCCGTGGTGATGCTCTACGTCAACTTCACACACGTTCTGGCGGACAACTATCACCTCAAGGCCTCGGTCATGACTCAGGGTGTGCAACGGGTTGAAGCTGCCGAGGGAGCCGTCAGACTCAACCCCTTCAACGACATGTACCGGGCTGAACTGGCTATGGCTCATATGGACCTGTTCTCGAGTCATCTCGCAGGACTACAGGCAGTCAGAGGAACCCCCGAGGAAGAAAGTCGTCGGGCGCTGGCCTTGCAGCAGTTCCAGACGACGGAAAGAGTCCTCCTCGATGTGATCGAATTCGTCCCCTGGGAGTTCGACAACTACGTGTTCCTGTCGAATCTGTATGTCGGGGCGGGACAGTTCCTCGATCGGGCTTATTATCAGAGCGCAGTCGACATAGCCAGGCGGGGTATCTATGATATGGGCTTCGAGAACGGCCCCGCCCTCAGACTTCAACTCGCGAATGCATTGATGGAACTGGGTGACGTCGAAGGGGCTTACAGGGAAATCAGCATTGCGGCTAGTCAGGATCCTAATTTCGCGGACGCACACTACGTCCTAGCGATTACTGCCGAAAGGGTCGGCGATCTCGAGCGGGCCCATGAAGCCTTGTCGCAGGTCCTGCTGGTCCGACCGGACTATCCGGGTGCCGCAGAGTCGCTAACCAGGCTTGAGGCAAGAATGGCCGAGACGGCAACAGGTCAACCATGATGACCGCCTGAAAAGAGAGATCGAGCATCGTGTCCCAGCACTCCGGAGTACCGCCACTGACCATACAGAGACTGCCCCTCTACTTGCGCTGCCTGATCCAGCTTCAATCTCAAAGGGTGGATGTCGTCAACTCTCAAAGGATAGCCGAGCTTGCGGGTACCAACGCAGCCCAGGTGCGCAAGGATCTCTCATATCTCGGCGAGTTCGGTGTCCGTGGTCTCGGGTACGAGGTCGACTCGCTCGTTGTCCATCTGGCCAGATGGCTTGGCTTGCAACATACCAGGAACATCGCGATCATCGGATACGGCCGCCTGGGTGCGGCTCTTCAGGGGTACGGCGGATTGCAGGATCGCGGATTCCTCGTCACGGCGGTCTTCGACAACGACGCCGAAAAGGTCGGCATGCCGATATCCGGAGGTATCGTGGTCGAGTCCATGGATCGTTTCGCTGAAGGGGTCAAGGAAAACAATATTGAGCTGGCTATCATCACCGTCCCTGCAAGTGTCGCTCAGGGAATCGCTGAAACCGTGGTCGCCGGGGGCGTCAAAGCCATATTGAACTTCGCACCGCAGCGTCTGGAGCTGCCGTCCGATGTGACGGTCCGACAAGCAGATCTGGCAGCGGAACTGCAGATACTCTCGTATCATCTACGCGAGGATTTCGGGCTATGAGTCAAGATGGCGATCGTCCTGCCGAGCAACCGCAGGTTCCCGCATGGCTCGCCGTTACCGTACTGGTGTTGCTCCTGGCGGTGGTAGGTGCGGCCGGCTTCATCATCAGGGGACAATTCGAAGAAGGCGGGTCTGCGCAGCCCAGTCGTGAGATCGAACGCAAGGAAGCTCTTGTAGAGCAGAACCCGGAGGATGTTGAAGGACTACTGGCGCTGGGAACCTCTTACCATCAAGCCGGTCGCCTGAGGGAGGCTATCGAGCAGTTCGACGCGGCGCTGAAGATCAGGCCCTTCGACACTGCAGCGCTATACGGCAAAGGCCTGGTACTCATCGACCAAGGAAATGACAGAGAAGCCGAGGAGACTCTATGGGAGGTTCTTGAACGGGACCCCGGGCATGTTCTTGCAGCGAAAACACTCGGCGAGTTCTATGCTGCGCGCGGAGAGTATCGCTCCTTGGTGTACACCGTCCGCCCTGTGGTGGAGAAGAACGAGTCTGCCGCAGACCTACAGTATCTAATGGGCTTGGGTTACGAGAACTTGGGTCGGGGAGACTGGGCCGCTGCTCGCTACAGGCTGGCTCTCAAGTACTTCCCTGGGATGCCGGAGGCCCAAGAGGGGCTGGAGCGGTTGGGAGTCGTCGAATGACAGAAACGACCGAAGTCCCTGCGCCCAGACAGATATTTTCCACACTTGCGTTGGTGCTGGCGATTATTTTCGCTGGACTGATGGCCTATATCGTTTTCGCCATGGGGAATGAGCCCGAGGAATTGGTTCCTGAGATCAAGGCTGGCATCAGGGCGCGATTGGTCATCGGAGGACCAGGAACAGGCGAGAGACCCGACTTCTCCAGACCTCTCGGGGCGGCCATAGATGACCAAGGTCGGATCTACGTGGCGGATACGGGCAACGATCGCGTCTGCGTGTTCGATCCGGAGGGGAACTTCCTGTTCGAGTTCGGTGGCCGGGGAATCGCCAAGCCAGCTCCAGGCATCATGGCCACTTGGGAGCCGGGCCTGATGAACTCGCCCGCCGGGATAGACGTTGACGAGAACGGTGACATTTACGTCGCTGACTTTCGCAACGACCAGATCCAAGTGTTCGACTCCGAGGGGAAATTCCTGCGCCGCTTCCCCGATCCGCTCGAAAAGGTTGGAAGAGGTGCCTCGGGGTATGGCGGCACAGGCATCGCGGTCACCGGTATCGAGGTGACCGATGGACACGTTTATGCCACCGACTCATATCAGGTAGTCGTATTCACCACCAATGGAGAGTTCGTGCGCCAATTCGGACGCCCGGGGACAGCCGCTACTGAGATGGATCGCCCGAACGGACTGGCAGTAGCGGATGACGGTACCATCTATTTGGCAGACTCCAACAACAACAGGGTAACGGCACTCGCTTCTGACGGTACACCACGTTGGGTTCTCGGCGCTCCCGTATTCGACCTCGTGGAACAAGTCGATAACGAGTTCGGTCTGCCTCGCGATACCGCCATTTCGGCAGACAACACGATATTGGTCATTGACGCATTCAGGTTCGAGATAGTCGAACTGGATCGTAGCGGCAAGGTACTGAACCGATTCGGCGAACGCGGTGCAGAGCCAGGGGGGTTCAACTTCCCCAACGCCATCGATGTCAGTGACGAACTTGTTCTGGTGACGGATAAGGGTAACAACCGAGTGCAGTTGGTCGAATTGGTCGGCCGATGAGCCGGATAAGCTGGTGCCAACGCATTTAGACCGCCGAAGTGAGGCACCTTCTCGGCAGCTGGCGAATCTTGTTTGTCAAGGTTGCTTCAGGTAACATTGGCACGGAGATTCATGCCGTTCGTGTGCGTCTGACTTGTCGATGGGTGGTACTCCCTTTTGAGGATGGGATTGGCGAAATACACAATCTTGTGCGCACTGCTGCTGACGGTGTTCGTCGCTCCTGCATTCGGATTCGATGAAATGAGTCCACCGACAGGCAGGGCCTGCTCGGAGTGTCATGGTCTCGATGTTGGTGAGACGACTCTGACAGTGCAGTCGGTCAGGCCCAGACAAGGGCCGCATGGCGGGTACACCTCTGGCACCCAGAAGTGTCAGACTTGTCATACGATCCACAACGCCCCCTTGGGCAGTATCATGTTGCTGCCTGCGCCTTCGATCAGGGACACTTGCGTCACCTGTCATGACGGGACGGGTGGCAAGGGTGTCTATGGAACATTAGCGGCTAGGGGAGTGGAAGCCACTTCGGGGCACAGGATCGAGTGGACCAACCTTGTGCCAGGAGGCGGCTCAACAGGTGGAGCCCAGGCGAAGACATTCCTTGGCATGGGCGGTTTGCTGACGTGCAGCGATTGCCACAGTCCACATGGCGTGGACACCGTACAACCATTCACGGGCGATCGCATCAGGGTATCTGCGCCACAGGCTTTTCCTACTACCGCCCCTGAAGCCGTGGTGAAGACCGATCGCCTGCTGAAGCGCCGTCCTACGACGGCGACCAGGTCTGTGGATGTTTATGGGTCGGATTGGTGCGCAGCCTGTCATCAAGGTCGGCTCCTCGCATCACATCCCGCAACCAACCATCCGATCACTTCGAATCCGACCAATACAGCGGGAGTCCGCTACGACTGGATTCGGCGAGTTTCGGCAGCCAATACCGCTTCCACCGAGTGGGGGACCCTTGGCGCATCCAATCGCGGTTTCGTGATGCCGACCCAGACGGTCCCCCCTCGACAGGCGCCGATATGTCAACAGTGCCACGAAGACCCTCGATCGGTGGGTAATGATCCAGCACGGCCTCAGCGGATATCTACCCTGGCCGGCTTCAACGAGGAGTTCCGGATCACTGCCGCAGATGGGGCCGTTGCTACAGACAATCCACGCTTCCAGATGTTCCCTCACGAGTCCGCGGTACCCCGCCTGCTCGTGGAGGACTTCGACAGCCTGTGCTTGAACTGCCACAACCCGTGATTCTGGGAGCCGGAGCTCCACCTACTGGCATGACGACCCGATAGCAGAAAGGCATCCCGCCGATGCAGCAGTCCTCGACGCATAATCCGAGTTTTCTTTCCCTGTTGCTCGCATGTGTGGCCGTGGCAGTTCCCCTGATGCTGTTGGGATGTTCGGCAACCGAACCCGAACCGGACCCTCCCGTTACCGGCGAGGTCCCGGCTGAGGAGCAACCGACAGAGAAGTTCCCCGCCCCGGAATACACCGACCTCTCGACTCCAGAGGACTCCGTTCGAACCTACCTCGCCTGGATCTCGCATGCATATCGTGTCATGGATTCCCAGGTCGCATGGGACTACATGACATCGTGGGAGTTCGTCCGGGTCGACGCCTACCTTCAGAAGAACATGTCCGAAAGCAGAGGTATCGACCAGAGACTCCAGCGTTTCGAGATCACCCAGGTGACTGGTAGCGAGACGACGAAGAGTGTTGATACATATGAAGACTGGTCCTACTGGTATTTCGGCCCTGATGGACTTCCCATCAGCGAGGAGCTGACCGCCACATATACCAACCGATACACGGTGGTTCGCGATGCCGGGCGTAATGTTTGGCTTGTGGACGAGGTCGATGCCGTGCCTAAGGGAGAGGTAGAGTAGGCTTGGCCAGGCTGGAAGAATCGATCCGCAAGATATCCAAGACCCTGAGCGCACCTAGGTTTGCTGCTTGGTTGATCGCAGCACTAGCCGTATACATGGTTGTAGGGTCGATCTTTCCGCAGAGAGACCTGAATCGCGTCAGGTACGCTGAGTGGGCTGCGCAGAACCCGACATTGAGTGTCGTGACCGAAGCCATCGGCCTGGATGCCCCGTTCGTACATCCTGTCTTCTTTCTGATCATTGCGTTCACCACTTTGTCCACCATCCTATGCTCCATCCAGCGGACGGAGCGCGCCCTTAGGATCTATCGCTCCGTTGGGGTGACCAACGAGCGCAAGATTGCGACGGTCTGCAGGACACCCCGGTTTCGCTTCGAGTTGAAACCGGGTCAGGAAGAAGAATTCTACGGACGGGCGATCGACTCACTGCGCCACTTGAGGCTCAAGGTTGCCAGGGGACCCGCTGCGAGCCATGGGTTCTCCGGGGCATGGGGGCTCTTCGGGTCACCATTATTCCACTGGAGTCTCGTAGCTCTCTTCCTGGTGATTTCCGGCGGGATGCTGACCAGGTCTGAAGGACTCATGGGTATAGTCGCAGGCTACGAGAGGCTCGATGTCGAAGAGTCATACGGTCTCCTCCAGAGAGGGCCTTTACACGGTGAGATGAGCGGGATGGTCATCGGCATCGAAAGTGATATGCCTGCATCTTACGTACTTGATGGTATAGACCGTGGGCCCGCTCCGGAGGTCTACCTAAAGGACGGTGATCGGGAGCTCGCCCGAGGCAGAGTCCATCCGAACCATCCTCTTCGGTACTCGACCTATCTTGTACACCTGTCAGACTCCGGATTGGGCCTCGTTACGACCATTGTCGCTGAAGACGGCGCAGAGCGTTCCTCTCAGGTGTTCATCGATAGGAGCCCAACCGACCCGACGCAGTGGGGAACAGCTGCCGAGGTATTTCTGGATGAGCAGGGCACCGAAGTGGCGAGAGCGACATTCGCTACCGCGCCTGGAACACAGAAGGTCATGGTCGATGTTACTCGGGCTGATGGAATATCAGACGGGAAGATCATGGGTGCAGGAGACACCATCGAGATCAAAGAGGGCTATTCGTTGAGAGTTGACCACCTTGGTGTCTATGCTCGACTTTCGGTAGTGGACGACTGGTCCTTGCCTTACATCTACTTTCTTTTCACACTGGCCACTATTGCAGTGGGCATTTCAGTCCTTGTTCCCTACAGAGGAGTATGGGTCGCTCTGGACGTCACCGGCGAAAATCCAGCCCTCTGCGTAACTGTCAGTCACAGCAGGGGAGACTCTGCGTTCGTTGATAGAGTGAAGGCCAATGTGGAACAGGCTCTTCGGGAGGCAGGATCATGACACTTGAGCAGGAAGTAATCCTCATGTGGGCAGGCGTAACGTTCTACGCACTGTCCTCCGTGCTGTTCATATCAGCGCTCTTCCTTCGCAAGACGACGATGTGGACCATAGGTTTGTGGGCTGCTGCGGGAGGCTTGGTACCTCATGGGGCAGCCATCATCGGTCGCTGGATACGGATAGATCGCGGTCCCTACCTCGGCTTCTATGAGGTGGTCTCGAGCTACGCCTTCGTCGCAGTCGCACTCTTGGTAGTCATAGCCTTTCGCAGGAAGGAGATGGCAGGGATCGGTGTCGGTCTGATGCCGCTGAGCTTCCTGATGTTGGGGGCCTCAATGTTCACATCAAGGACCGAACTTGCGATGACGGGCATGTTGGCTAGTTGGTGGCTGAGCATCCACGTGATCTTCGCAAAGATCGGTTATGGCGCTTTCCTGATCTCGTTCGCTTTGTCCCTGGTCTACTTGTTCAGGGAGAAAGTCGGCGGCTTGTTGGCTGAGGCACTTGAAAAAATGCCCCCTCAGAGCTACATCGACGACCTACAGTTCAAGTTCGTGGGCATAGGGTTCGTATTCTATGGAATCATGATAGTTTCGGGGGCCATATGGGCCAACGAAGCCTGGGGAAGATATTGGGGATGGGACCCGATAGAGACATGGTCCCTTATTGCCTGGATTGTATACGCTTTGTTCCTTCATGCTCGCCTTACCCTAGGTTGGCGCGGGAGCAAGCTGGCCTGGTTCTCTGTTGCAGCTCTACCTATCGTTTCCTTCTCACTCATGGGTGTTCCCCTTGTCTACAACTCGATCCACGGAGCATACCTGTTGGGATTCTGATCATTCCCAGCGATTGAAAGCCACAACACCTCGGCGAGTCACTTCGTTAAGTTTCGTTCAATCGCCGATTGTTGCGTGATACTATGGAATCAGTGCGGAAAGCATTGAGCGCAGTGATGCGCGGGCCTTTGGACAGATGCGAGCCAGGAGGACCCTTGAGTGACCCGGAAGTCGTCGTAGTAGACGATGGAGTTCAGCAAAACTCTGACGCAGAGGGCGGGAATAGAGATTCCAAGAGCCGGTATTGGCTGATTCTACTGCCGCTCTTGTTGCTGTTATGCGCAACCACTGTCGCTGTCGACCACTGGGTTACGCGGGGGCCAGATCAAGCGGTGTTCATCGCAAGGAACCTCGAGTGCCTGCAGTGTCACACGGAACTCATTCCGGACATGGGCCTTGAGTCCGTCCACAATCCCTTCATGCACAAAGAATGCACTGTTTGTCATACCGTACATGGTCGTGAGATTGAGCGGACGATCACTTCGGGTACTTCTACCACTTTCGAGCGTGTCCGGGCTGTGATCGAGTGGCTGCCACTGAACATCGTCGTGTCGCTTTTCGACGGCGCCTCCGGTGTTACTCAAGAACAGGGCAGCGAACCTCCGATCCAGGATCGCACTACTGGCAAGGTGGTCGAGACTGAATCCAACCTAATAGTACCTATCGAGGATCTTTGCTGGATCTGCCATGGCGATCTGGGTCCTAAGTTGGCGTACCCTTACGGCCATGATCCGTTCAGTCGCGGACAATGTATGACCTGTCATGAGCCTCACGCCTCACAGTACTCGGCATTGCTGCTCCAAGACGAGCGCGATTTGTGTATCACCTGCCATTCAGTAGGAACCGAGATGGCTCGTGATCAGACACATCCTCCCTTCGCACAGCGGGTGTGTCTGGATTGCCATGACCCTCACGCGTCGGAGTGGTCCGGGATACTTGTGTCTCGCCAGACAGAACTTTGTTTCAGGTGTCATCCGTCCGTAGCGCCTCTGAGTAAGATGCCCGTACAGCATCAGCCGTTCGAGTATGACAACTGCATGGGATGCCACGAACCGCATGGATCCGACTATCGACCTTTGCTCCTTAAGGCCGAGCAGGACCTGTGTTATGACTGTCATCCCGACATCAAGGACGAATTCCAGCTGGCTAGCATCCATCCAGTTGGAACCTACGAGCTCAACTGTGCAGATTGCCACGATGCCCATGCGGCGAACTACTCCGGACTACTGATCGCCGAGGACAACGAGCTTTGCTATACCTGTCACTCCGCTGCGATAGAACCGCAGTACGAAGCGTCAGCACACAGTGCTATACTGTGTGTGGATTGTCACACCCCGCATGGCTCTAGTTATGCACCGATCCTGGTGTCCCAGAACCCGGATCTGTGCCTGGAGTGTCACAATCCAAGGTATTATGATGAATCCTCACGGACGGTCCGAAGAAACAACCATCCGGTGAGGCCCGTTCATTTTGATGTGAATAATAGAACTCCGCTGACGTGCACATCTAGTTGTCACGATCCGCACGGCACGGATTACGCTTTCATGATGCGGTACATGGATGGGCCATACGATGGAAACTGCCTGATATGTCATGCAGTCATCGAGGGTGAGAGGGTCGGAGTCGATTTCTGACGACGGGGTAATTGAAAAGGAGCAGTGCCTGATATGCCAGAAAAGGAAAAGACTGAGAGAAGATTTTCACTTGGCAAGCTGATCGG
>DBEG01000141.1 GCA_002293965.1 Actinobacteria bacterium UBA912
GCCGATTCCGCACTTCATCCGGCGCTCGAAGCTCACGTAGATGCGATCGACGTGCATCGCCTTCTTGCGCATCTCGTCGATGACGAAGCGGTACATCACTGGTGGACCGCAGATGGCGGCATAGGTGTTCGCGGGGTCGATATCGAGCCTGTCGAAGAGCCTGGTGACCAATCCGACCTCGCCGTCCCAGCTCTCGTCCGGCTGGTCGACGGTCATGATCAGCTCGAAATCCTCGCGATGCTTCCACATGTCGAACTGCTGGCGGAAGAGCAGCTCAGCCGGCGTGCGGGAGCCGTACAAGATGGTCACCTTGCCAAAGCTGTGCCTCTCGTCGTGGATGTGGTTGATCAGCGACTTCAAGGGCGCGATACCCAGGCCGCCGGCCACAAGCAGGACGTCGTGCCCCTTCATCTCCTCGAACGGGAATCCCTTGCCGAAAGGCCCGCGGATCCCCACGATGTCGCCGCATTGCATCTTGTGTAGCGAGCCGGTGACATCCCCGGACTCACGCACGCAAAGCTCTAGGAAGCCCTGCTTCGACGGCGCCGAGGAGATCGAGATCGGGGCTTCACCGACCCCGAAGATCGAGAGTTCGACGAATTGCCCTGCATCGAAGTCGAAGGCATCCCTGACTTCGTCCTCGATGAGGCGGAACTCGAAGAGTCGCTCTTTCTCTGTCAGTTGTGTGATCGAGGTTATCCGCGCCGACCACGGAAGGTACGGGTTGGCTTTGAGCTTCCGGTAGGCCTTGGCGCTGTCCCTCATTCGGATCCCTTCGCTTGCAGGGCCTCGATGACGACGGCCGGGTTGATGTCGGCCTTACACGCGCGTTCGCATCGCGCACACCCGACGCAGAGCACCCTCTCGAACTTCGACAGATAGCCCCACTGCTTGTGGTAGTAGCGGTACTTGACGCGGCTGGCTCGCGAACCTCGGAAGTTGTGGCGCTGGGCCACTTCGGCGAACTCGTGGAACATGCAGCTATCCCACTTGCGCGAGCGTGATCCTTCGGCACCGTTGGCGGCAAGTTCGTCCTTGACGTCGAAGCAGTAGCAGGTCGGGCACACCATCGAGCAGGCACCGCAACTCAGGCAGCGCTCGCCGAGCTCCTCCCACAAAGGGTCGTCGAATTTGGCGTCGAGGAGCAGCGGAAGCTGCGAGGTGTCCACGTTGCGGGAGAACGAGTCCTTGAACTTGTTGGTGACCCGCTGGAACTCGGCCACGTCCTCGTCGGAGACCATGCGTGTCTTGACGTGATGGTCGATCAAATCGGCGCCCTGGATCGAGCGCACGGACGCGAAGTATGAATCGCCGAGGTCGGTGAGGAAGATGTCGAACCCCCAGTGGGCTTCGTCGGTACCGAAGGAGTTGCAGAAGCACGTGTCCTGCGGTGTGCAACTCACACCAACGAGCAAGGTGTTGTCTCGGCGGGGCTTGTAGTATGGATCCTCGTATCCGGACAAGAAGACGTTATCCAGGAGCATCAGCGCATTCAGGTCGCATGGGTGCAAGCCGAACATGACGCGCGGCCCGGCCGGTTCCAGCGACGAGACCGCTTCGCCATCAACCGCCGAGAACTCCATCAGCCGCTCTTTGGGCGGCAGGAAGAACTTCTTGGGGGGTAGCAGCGTCGTGTCGTAGTCGAGTCGCAGCTGGGAGGCGTTGTCGATCGGCGCGAAGACGAAGTCATCACCCTTGGCGACGGGTCCGATCACCTCATGATCGACCATGAAGCCGTGAACGAGTTCAGCGATATCATCTTTGGCTATCACGCGGAAGAACACCGTTGATTCCCCTTACCGCGACGGTCACACTCACCGGGATCGCAAACGCTGGAGCAACTGACAAGCCCCACAGATTCTAAACCGGCCACGCGCAGTCGGCAACTTCTAGGCGGATCACGCGCGGACAGAGGATATTTTCGCCACGCACCCGCTTGTGTCCTTCAACGATTTTGCGCCGAGGGTGTTGACAGCGCCAGTGGGCCAGCATAGACTGCATTTCAGAGTTAGTACATGCTAAGTCCAGCGAAAGTCCAAAGTTACCATCGATTGGAGAGGATTGATGATGCGAAGGAAGACTGTGCTTTTGACGCTGGTTGCAGCGTTGGCGGCAACGGCGTTAGCATTGGTGGGCTGCGCAGCCCCGGCTGACCAGGGAGGCGCACCGCAAGATGGAGCGTCGGCAACACGTTACGTGAACGTCTACACCTCGCGCCATTATGGCGTTGAAGAGGTGTTTGACAAGTTCACGGAGGAGACCGGCATCCAGGTGCGGTTCACGACGGGTACGGATGCCCTGCTGCGTGAGCGTCTGAAGGCAGAGGGCGAGAACACACTTGCAGATGTCTTCATCGGGGTGGATGCCGGCAACCTATGGCTGGCCGCCGAAGATGGCTTGCTGGCAACCGTGGATAACCAGACACTGCAGGACAACATCCCCGCTGAACTCCGCGATGCCGAAAACCGCTGGTTCGGTCTCACGCAGCGGGTGAGGACCATCCTGTACCACCCGGATCGTGTCTCGGCAGGTGATATCCCCACTTATGAGTCCCTCGCTGACCCAAAGTGGAAGGGTCGCTTGGTCATGCGCCCCTCGACGCATGCATATACACAGTCACTGATCTCCAGCCTCATCGCCGAGCACGGAGAAGCCAGAGCCGAAGAGATCGTGCGTGGCTGGGTAGCCAACGAGCCGATCTTCATCGATAGCGACACCGAGATACTGAAGAGCCTTGCAGCAGGCAAAGGTGACGTGGCCATCGCCAATCATTACTACCTGGGCAGGCTGCTGGAGGAAGATCCCGCGTTCCCGATCCAGCTCTTCTGGGCCAACCAGGCTGACCGTGGTGCCCATGTCAACGTGAGCGGCGCAGGTGTCACCGCTAATGCTCCCAATCGCGAGAACGCAATCGCTCTGATAGAGTGGCTCAGCGGTGA
>DBEG01000112.1 GCA_002293965.1 Actinobacteria bacterium UBA912
CGCGATCTGGGCAGGATGCCTCACGCTAACTACCCAGACAGTGTCGGCTTTGTCCAGCTAAAAGAACCGGTATGAGTCGACCAGAACCTCGCGGAATCCGAGAGCCGGGAACTCCGGAATCACTCGGCCCGATCCGGGGAACTCGATCAACCGTGAGAGGTCATGGTTCGCTCGCTCCTTGAAGCCGCGGGCCGCCGAGGGCCTGTCGGCTCGGATGTAGGCGAGCGTCGAGAGAAACTGCGCCCGAGCAGGTGGAGTGAACCTGACCTTGCGCCTCAAGGCGCGTCCAAAAGCTCGTCTGCTTCTGCCATCACCACATCGAGATCGAATCCGGCACCGGCCTCGATGTCAGCCTCACCCTGGGCGAGGATTCTCAGAATCTCAAGCTCGCGCTGCGTTCGCTCGTATGTCCCTGCGCTGACAAGGACAGCAGACGCTCGTCCGTGCTGCGTGATGAAGACAGGATCTCCGGAAGTTGACGCGCGCTTGATGATCGCCGATGCATCTTGGCGAAGCTCACTGATGGGGATGATGTTGGGCATCGCGCTCATTTGTGGTACCTCCTTAGGTAGTGACTATGGTACCACAAATGGTTGTGCGGCTAACAATGCAGCGCATAAGCTGCGAGGCGCCAAGCGCGCTTCCAGCCCGATTCTACCTCACTAAGGCGCCGAGTCAGCAACCCCGAGTTGACGCCGGACGAAAGGTAGTGTACCGTGGGTACTGTACTGGTGTCCCACGTAGGGGGGTTCTCCGATGACCAGGAATCTCAAGTGGTACTTGGTGTTCTCCGTGAGCTGGTCGGTGGTGTTCTTCGCTACGTTGAACTGGGGGCTCGCCGACGGACAGCATCGCTGGCCGCTTGCCATCGCGGGTATCGTCTACGGTCTCGGTTTCGCGCTGCTGGGCTACCTGCTCGGCAGGCCCGATGATCAGAGCGCGGTGCGATACAGCCTGAGGCATGCGTACGCTGCGGTCAGCAGCGTAGCGTCGGCGACGATCGGGGTCGCTTGGCTTGTGCTCTTCCGACCCCCGGGGATGATGTCCGCCCTACCCTTCTACGTCATCGTCATCGCGGTGATCGCCGCCCTTGGCGTCTGGTACGCGCGTCGTTCGATCAAGGGCATGTCTCCGGAGGAGCTGTTCCGATGAGCGGCCTCGATCCGTACGAGCACAAGCTGCTCAATGGGTGGGAAGAGGTCTTCAAGCGCGGGCAGTTGACGTTCTGGGTCCTGCTGGCGCTACGAGACGGCCCCAAACACATGGCGGAGATCCGGACGTGGATGAGCGACATCAGCGGCGGAACGCTGGTGGTGGAGGATCGGAGTCTTTACCGGGCGCTCCAGCGATTCCATGACTCAGAGCTAGTGGAGAGCAGCTCCGTTCCCGGAAACAGGGGGCCAGACAGGAAGCAGTACGCGCTAAGTCCCGTCGGCGAGCGGGTGCTGTCCGCCTTCATTGAGCGCAACGTCCGGCTGTTCCTCAGCCCAGCGGTGGCGCGGCTGATCACATGTAGGCGATCGCTGGCAGACAGGCCCCGTCTGTGAAGCAAGAACCTATCTTCATTACGGCAAAATCCATATCTGGCCGATGCGCTTGTTAGCCACGCGCGAAATCGTCGGGCTCTTCAGGCAGCTGACGTGCATGCCACACCGCGATGATCCATACGGTTTCGCCGACCACACGGTAGAAGAAGCGATACGGCGGCACCGGCAGCTCGCGGTGCGGCAGATCGGGGTACTCCGGAATTGCGTGACCTGAATGCGGGTGATCAGAAAGCTGAGCGATCACCGCCTCAGCCCGATGCATCAAGGTGAGTGCTCCGGCTGGGTTCTTCGACCGCAGGTAAGCTATCGCCCCGAGGTACTGGCGGTCAGCCTGTGGCGTGAAGCGCACCCGCATCTGGACTACTTCGCCTCGAGTAGGGCGCGGGCCTCAGCCATCACGTCTTCTGCATCGCGCCCGACCCCGGCTGCGATTTCAGCGTCGCCACGTGCGAGTGCGCGACGAAGCTCGTTCTCGTACTGAGTGCGCTCGTAGGCCTCTGCGCTGACGAGCACCGCGGAGGCACGTCCGCGCTGAGTGATGACGACCGGCTCGTCAGTGGCAACGACCCGTTTGATGATGCCGGCGGTGTCCTGACGCAAATCAGAGATGGGGATGATTGCGGGTAGAGCACTCATTGGTAGCACCTCCTAAGGTACAACCAATGATACCACATAGCGCCGACGAACTCGGGCGCGCCAGCTTGATGCGCGTGTTCGACACCACTCAACTGCGACTGTACGGAACGACCACATCCTTCATCGTGGAGAAATGCCGCTTGTTGAACGTCACGACCACCGCACCAACGGAATCGGCCGATGCGGCGACAATCGCATCAGCGAGTCCGGTGCCGTGGGCCGGTCGGTAGCGCTGTCACATCAGTGTCGAGAAGGAGGCGCTTCGACGTCACGAGCGGTCAGCCCCAGCATCCAGCCGATCCCACTCGCTTCGCAAAGCATCTGCGTCGAGCAGGTCCTGGCGATCTCTCCACATTCCTCTCGCGCTGCGAATCAGATCGAGCCGACCCGCCAAACTCTCGCGGTCGATGAACCGGTCGACTGCTGTACGAATCACTTCGCTCTGGGTCGTACCCAGGCGTTGCGCGATCGCCTTGACCGCCTTCCGCTCGCGATCCGTAAGGTATATCTGAGTTCGCCGCATGATGCACCTCCGTTGAACGTACATCGTGAATATACATCATAGCTGCGGTGGTGCCCGGTAGCCGCTTCTTGAAGCCACGATACAGTCCGCTCTCATAGCCAAGCGACTCGTAGAAGCTGCCAGACTCGATCTCATTGTTAGCCGCGCGCCGCCCTCAGACAACTACTCTTGCGCTAGGGGTTCCGTTCTGCTTGGCTCCGTGAAAAATCGAACGCTGCGAGGTGGGGGGCCATGACCGTGTGGGCCAGATAGCCGATGCATCCCCCGGCAACATTCAGGATGATATCATCCACGTCGACGGACTTGTACCAGCTGCCGAGGAGCAGAGAGATGCCGAACTGGAGTCCCTCGATGGCCAAGGCCGTGAGCACGACGAGCCGGGCTACTCGAGCGAGACTGCTCAGGCGTGGCCAGAGCAGCGGTGCAAGATAGCCCAGAGGGAACAACAGCATGAAGTTGCCTACGAGCTGCAACGCTGCCGCACGCGCAGGGAGTCTCAGCGTCTCGAGCATCGACGCGAATGGCATGAGGTTGAATTGGCGTTGAAGATCCTGCGGCAACGCCTGCGTGTACACGACCTCAGCGTGCGTCACCGGCATGGGGAACAGGGTGACGCTTACCAGCCCAACTACGTACAAGAAGAAGGATGCCCGAAGTGCGACGGCAAGCGGCCGGGTCCCTCTGATTAACTCAATTACGATGTAGGCGACGAGAAGTGGGGCACACACGACGAGCACCGTCTGCCAGTCGGCCATGGCCACTTCCTTTCAGAGTACGGCGGCGACAATCGCATCAGCGAGTCCGCGCAGGTACTGCGAACCACGCGCCCTCAACTCAGCTGCCTTACCGCCGCGGTTTGTCGTGGCGGACGCGCGTGTTAGCCACTTTGCAGCCGCTTCTTGAAGCCACGATACGGTCCGCTCTCATAGCCAAGCGACTCGTAGAAGCTAACAGTATCGACACGATCGGACTCCGTAACGAGAATGATCTGCGTGCAGTCGCGTTCAACTGCTGCAGCTTCAAGCTCGCGCATCAGAGCTGATCCAACGCCCGTGCGCTGCCAGCCCGCATCGACAACGAAGTTCTCAACGACCATGAACGGCCTGCATTCCCCGTAGAGGTCGCCGCAGAAAATCCCTGTGGCCGTGCCGAGAAGCTCGCCGCCGTTCTTGGCTGCAAGGAACACATAGTCCGGATTGGACTTGAGCCGCCGGAACGCTTCCCGCATGCGCTCCACCGATGAGGGCTCGCCCCAGAACTGCTCGTAGAGCCGGGCGACCGCTTCCATATCGCTTTCGACGAGCCTTCCGACCTCCACCCGTCCCCCCCCATCAAGTGTGGCTAACGATTCTGCAGAGCCACTAGCTCCCTCAGAGGCCCGCAGGCGACCGAGATCATCCATCGACCGTGTCGCGGCGTCGCTGTCGATGGAGATCATACAGCATGTAGGATCGTTTCTGGTATTCGCATCAGATGGAAATCCGTCGATGTGGATGATGTAATGCGCGCCTAGCGGTCCTCGGTCCCGATACCCCTGCTCGGTGCGGCTCCCAGTGGGGGAGTCCTTGGCGATTCTGAAGCCATGGCGACCTCGAGTAAGTAGGAGGCCAATCCCTCAAGCCGATCGGTTTCAACACGCCGAATGACTGTCAGGTAGACCTTGGCAAACACACGAAATAGGACATAGCCAATCAGCACACCAAGTGCGTTCAGCAGCACATCATTCACATCGATGACCCTGTAGGCATAGCCAAGCGTGAGCGAGATGGCCAACTGCAGGCATTCGATTGCAACTCCGAAGGCAAGCGTTAACCAGCCTATGCCTATACGACCGGGCTGCAGCACGAAGTTGACACCGAAACCGAATGGAACAGCTAGCAGGACATTGAGAATGAGCTGCCTGCTGTCGAAGAATATGCCGTACGCTCCTAGGTCCCCGGGTATGAAATTGACCCGAGACATGAAGCTTGTGACAGGCCTCATCGACTCAAGAGCTCCTCCGGAGAGCGGCACTCGCAAGGAGCACAAGTGCTCCCAGAATCCAGGTAAGGCCGTCGAAGTCGAGGAGCATTACAATTCCCTCCTTGGTAAGCCGGCCGAGACGGTGCCGGAGTCCCGTCGGCGGGCCAAGCCCCTATCAGCCCTCTGTCACCCAGCCATTGAGAGCAAGCTCTACATTTCAGTGAGCGGCGGCGTCTGACCGAGGCCGAGGGCTGCTGTACAGGGCCCAGAACGCTGTTAAGGCGAGCGCCACGACGAAAATGAGTGCGGTGAGGGCTTCTGGCCAAGCCTCAATGACCAAACCCCCAACCACTATCCGGTCGAAGCTTCTTGCCAGCACGAGCGACAGACCGACAATCACGAGAGTAACCACGTAGGCGATGTACACGCTGATCCACATACGGAAACGGGTCAATCCTAAGAGCAGAGCGATACCTGCAAAAAGCAGCAGCGCTGCTGGGTCGAGGCTCACCTCACCTTGAGAGAGCAGAACCGCGGTTCTGGCCAAGGCGATTGCCCCCAGCAGTATGCACGACCATGCAACTACCTTAATTCGCGTTGGAACCCCAACCGTACTCACGGCGACCCCTCTTATTACTTAATATGAAGGCAGCGCTTCTGACCTGAGTTTAGCATACAGGGTGTGCCGGCGGCGTGGATGCGCTGGTTAGGCGGATTCGCCTCTGCGCACAGACGACAGCAGCATCGCCACATGCTGCTCAGTCACAACTGGCATAGGAAGCGATGCCAAGCTACTGATGCGACTCGATATCGGTAGCGCGCTGATCCGGCAGGTGGCAGCGACTTCCGTCTCCGTTCGTCTCCCCCAAGCAGACCTCGCCCGATTTTACGACGCCTGACACAAGAAAGCCCCGCTCATACGAGCGGAGATCTCACATTTTGCTGGTGGGCCCGAGTGGATTCGAACCACTGACCTCACGGTTATCAGCCGTGCGCTCTAACCAACTGAGCTACGGG
>DBEG01000103.1 GCA_002293965.1 Actinobacteria bacterium UBA912
CTCCTCATACACCTCCACGAAGGCGCCGACGGACGGCTGTGACGTGGTGGGCAGAGTCGGGG
The DNA here is from genome assembly GCA_002293965.1 of Actinobacteria bacterium UBA912. Taxonomy (GTDB): domain Bacteria; phylum Actinomycetota; class Coriobacteriia; order Anaerosomatales; family UBA912; genus UBA912. The sequence goes on from DBEG01000103.1 coordinate 63, forward strand.
ATGCCTTCATGCGAGCGAAGAACTCCGGCTGCGTCAGGTCGCCATCGAGCATCGACTCGCTTCCGAAGTTGACGTTCAGCCGCACCACGGTGATCCCCTGCTGCTCGCACACTGCGGCCGGTATGTCAGCGACGCTGTCGGTGACCACTGCGAACGACCTTGAGTTTCCGGTATCCATGATTCCCGCTCTCCTTTGTTCGAGCTATCGTGACGAAGCAGTCCAAGCTGTTGGTGTAACACAATACCCGACTTGAGTGTCGGATGTCCTCGCACCGCATTCGGTCTCAAGTGCAGGCCGCAGGGCGTGCGCTTATCCTCCCGACCCCAGCTTCCTGCCGAGAATCTCGCTGACGACCTTGGGGTTCGCCTGCCCGCCCATCTCCTTGATGACCTGGCCCACGAAGAATCCTAGAAGCCCTGTCTTACCCGAGCGGAAGCTCTCGACCTGCGATGCATTGGCAGCCAGCACCCGATCGACGACCTCCTCGATCGCTGAGTGGTCGCTGACCTGCCGCATCCCGCGGGTATCAGCGATTTCGGCGGGCATCTGTCCGCTCGCGGCCATCTCGGCGAAGACCTCCTTGGCCTGCTTGCTCGAGATCACGCCGTCGCTCACGAGTTCGACGAGTTCGGCGATGCCGCCCGGTGTCAGGCGGGACTGTGCCAGTGCCACGCCCTCGGCGTTGAGAAAAGCGGCTACATCATTGAGCACTACGTTCGCAACCGCTTTGGCTTTTGCGGCCCCGGTCAAACCGAGCGTCTCCTCGAAGAGCGTCGCAAGATCCGCGTCGCTTACAAGTGCACCGGCGTCATATGCGGACAGCCCGAACTCGGTCCGATAGCGCTGACGGCGGGCCGCAGGGAGCTCGGGAAGCGTGGCTCGAAGGCCCTCGATCCACTCGTCGCTGAGAACGAAAGGCACGATGTCGGGATCCGGGAAGTAGCGGTAGTCGTGCGCCTGTTCCTTGCTGCGAAGTGCGCTGGTCCTTTTAGCCGAGGCGTCCCAGTGACGGGTCTCCTGGATGACGCTTCCGCCTGCCTCAAGTGTCTCGATTTGTCGCACGATCTCGTACGCGACGCCGTCGTGCAGTGACTTGAACGAGTTGAGGTTCTTGATCTCAGCTTTGGTGCCGAAGCCCTTCTCGCCGCGCCTGCGCACACTCACGTTGGCGTCCACGCGCATCGAGCCCTCTTCCATATTGCAATCCGAGATACCCAGCGCGAGCCACGTGAGCCTCATCTGCTGCGCGAAGCGGCGGGCCTCCTCGGGGGTCCGGATATCGGGCTCTGTCACAAGCTCGATCAGTGGCGTTCCAGCCCGGTTGAAGTCGATCAGCGACCTGGTCGCCCCTTGGAGCCGCCCTTCGGCACCACCGACGTGCACCATCTTGCCGGTGTCTTCCTCGAGGTGGATGCGAGTGATCCCGATCCTCGCCGAATATGCCGCACCGTCGCCGTCAATCGGCGAGACGTTCGCGGCGGTGTCGCGGTCGATACGTTGCTTCGCTTCAGGGCCGTCGATCTGGATGTCGATGAACCCGAGGCCGCAGAAAGGCTGATCGTACTGGGAGATCTGGTAGTTGCTCGGCATGTCGGGGTAGAAGTACTGCTTGCGATGGAACCTGCTTTCGCGAGCGATCTCGCACGAGACCGACAGCCCGGCCAGCACAGTCATCTCGATCGCGCGAGCATTGGGAGTGGGAAGCGCGCCAGGCATGCCGAGGCAAACGGGGCACACGCGGGTGTTGGGTTCGCCAGCGAACTCGACCGGACAACCGCAGAACATCTTGGTGGCGCATGCGGTGAGCTCGGTGTGTATCTCCAGGCCGATGACGGCCTCCCAATCTGCAAACAATTCACGTAGGCGGTCTTTGGCCACTGGTGGTCCTTTCGATTCCGCTTGTCGGCAGCTTGAATGGGTCGCCGCCACAAGACGAGTCGTCAATCAGGTTCGCGTCTGCGATTCTACCCCGAAATGCGGCTCTTAGCGTCCCCTTTGCCTAAAAGTGGCGAGAATGATCGAGCCGAAGAACCACATACTCACCCCGAACGCTGCGACCAGTCCCACCTGACCCACGAATTGTACCCAACCGGGGACGCCGGTCGCTCCAAGTAGCGATGAAAACCCGATGATCAGGGCTGCTACGACGATCGCGAATGCCAATCGATTGACCGACTCCTGTAGGCGCACGACCAGGTTCTCGTAATCCGTGGCTCTAACCGAAACCTTGATCTCGCCCTGGGAAAGTCGCCTGAGCATGCGATCGGTCGAGTCGGGGAGCTGCTCAAGCACGCGCAAAGCGTGGGCGAAGGCCTTGACTCCCCTTGCCGTCAGCGCCTCCATGCTCGACCGCTCCTTCACGACCCGCTCGACATGCGGTGTGGCGACCGTGGCGAAGTCGAAGGCAGGATCGAGCATCCTGCCGACCCCCTCGAGCACCACAAACGTCCCGAGCATCAAGGCGAAATCGCTTGGGACACCAAGGGAGTAGTTCCTGATCAACCCCAGAGTCTCAGAAGAAAGCTCCGAGAAGTTCATCCTGCCAAGCTCCATGCCATGGTACTTGTTGATCAGGCGCGCAACCTCGCGCCCTAAGGCTACCTCGTCGACAGCCGGATTCATCCCGACCGCCATGAGTGTGTCGGTCGCCAACCGATGGTCCTTGTTGACGGCTGCCCAAACAAGGTCGATGAAGCGATAACGCGATTCCTCCGTCACCCTGCCCAGCCTGCCGAAATCGGTGAATCCCACCCGCCCGTCGGGCAGCGCAAAATAGTTGCCGGGGTGGGCGTCGGCGTGGAAGTGGCCGATCTCCAGCATCTGGGTCAGGTAGCAGCGGATCCCTCTCTCGGCCAGAAGGGCGCTATCGACCCCTTCGGCATCGAGAAGATCGACGCGGTTCATGCGGATTCCCACCACTCGATCCAGCGTCAGGACCTTCGAGGTGGTTCTAGCCCAATGCACACGCGGGAAGAACACCGTGTCATCATCGCGGAAGGCCCTCCACAGCAGCTCCGCGTTGGACGCTTCCTTGATGTAGTCGAGTTCCTCGAGGATTGCGGCCGCGAACTCCTCGGCGATGGAGACCGCGTCGATGTCGCGAAAGACGTCGGTGTGCGAGGCGAGCCACTTGACCTGCGTGAGGACGATATCGATATCGACGGCGACCTTGGCGCGCACACCTGGCCGCTGTATCTTGACTGCGACCTCAGTGCCGTCATGAAGGGTTGCGAAGTGGACCTGTCCGATCGAGGCCCCTGCGGTCGGAGTCTCGTCGAACTCGAGGAACAACTCCGCAAGGGGCGCGTCGAATTCCGCCTCGATGACCTTGCGGATCGTCTCGAAGGACTCCGGCGAAACTTCGTCTTGCAACTTACGCAAGGATGCAGCCAGCTGCGGTGAGATCACGTCGGTACGAGTGGAGATTGCCTGCCCGGCCTTGACGAACATCGGGCCGAGGCGCTCCAGTGTGCGCCGGATGCGCTCCTCCAGCTCTAACGGCTGAGCATCACTGCTGCCTGACGGTCGCTTCGGAACCCGCCCGAACCTATGCAGACGGAACGAATCGATCACCACGTGTAGTCCTTCCTCGGCGAGTATGCCGAGGATCTCGCGATGGCGCTCAAGGTGCCTTAGCGGTCCGGGGTCCTTGCGAC